>CALGJU010000156.1 GCA_937928685.1 uncultured Granulosicoccaceae bacterium | reverse complement strand
GTCGCGGTTTTCTACTTTCTGCGTCCCGGTTTATTTTGTTTTCTAACTCCTTTTGAACAACAGTTCTAATGTGGGAAATCTTTGATACCTCAGCACAGTTTTACGTGGGCATGTGGGCGCCATTTATTGTAGGGTACAACAGCTGCCTTCGCGGCAATTACTGCGTCGACTGCGTAATGCCGAAAGAACCTTAGAGCGATTCGTAGGCCGATACGAAAGCCGTACCGGTGAGGCAGTTCCGGGATTGAATTCGGTGTGTGCATTGCCTGAATACACCCAGTGGCTATCTGATGCACCGCAGGCAGTACAAGAGGGCCTCGACATGGGTATTATTTCAGATACACCAGAGGTCACCACTGATCGACCCGGCTTCTGCACAGTTTCTCTTCCATTTACAGAAGAGCATATAGCTAATAGCAATTGCCGAATCGCACCAAGCTTTTCATTGGATACGGCAGGGAGTATCACTCCAAACATTCGGTACCTTCAGGGGAACCCTGGCGCAACGCAAACTCAATTCTGCCTAGTCTTTTTTCCAGCTCCCGAAACGGGGTTTGATCCGGTAGATCTCAAAACATGCGCTACCGCAATTGGCTGCACAACTTTTGGTGACGAGCCAACAGCAACAGAGTCTGCAGGGCAATTCTAACTGTCGCGATGCCTGCCGACTCAATTTGAGTTGGCAGGAATTCCTGCTCTGATCGCAAATATCCTACGCTTTCACATTATCGCCTACAAAACAATTTAGCTCGTCAATTGATCGAATAACATATAGCGATGCATCGGCAGACAGTTTATCCAGTTTCTGCGTAAATTCATCATTCCAGAACATCGGGCAAAGCCTAAGCACTCTATAGCTTTCCAAACTTCCCTTTACAACAGAACTCCCCTCCGGCCAGCCTTCGGGCTTAACAAGCGCTCCTTTTAAAAATCGTTTTGTCACTAACCAATACGACACCGGATACGGCAGGTCGATATAAATTAGTGTGTCGGCTGCCTCCAGTCGCTTATAAAAAGATTCTATCGGACCGAAGCCATCAATGATCCAATTGTCGGACGAGAGTATGTTTTCGTGTGCCGTATCATAGATATGTCGATCTACGCGGTCACCGTTCTTTTTGTAGACAATAGAATCTAATGCATGCAGCCTTATGCCGGTTGCCGCTGCAAGGCTTTTACTCAAAGTAGACTTACCGCTACCTGGCTTACCGAACACTGCTATTTTTTTCATTCTGCCACCATCAGGTTAACCCGGAATCGACATTTACCGAGAGGCAGAAGTAGGAAACCCGCCTCTTGGGCGGGTTTGATAAATTAGTTACGCATCAAATTCCCACCATTCCTAAGGAACGATAATAATTTGTGTTATTAGTGCCACGTTTAGATTCATGACTATATATTGGTTGAGGGTTTGTTTGATGTCAACCGCTATATAGGCGGAATCATACTGGCAGCGTCGATCCGCTCCAACCGATCTATAAACTCCACTATTGCACTTAGTGTCTCGCCTGGCTTTTCTAAGTGGGGCGCATGACGGCAGTCGGAAATAATGTGCTTTTCCACTGGCGAATAACAGCGCTGTTGAATTTCATCAATTTGCGACAGTGTGCCGTATTGATCATCAGCTCCTTGAATCGCCAGTACCGGCACACGCAAATAATCAATGCACTCTGCGATGTTCCAGTCCGCAAAGTCTGGGTCGAGCCACGCGTCATTCCAGCCATAAAATGCGTTATCTGTATTGTGGTGATATTTGTCTAGTTTTTGTTTAAGGTCGCCGTTGATGTAGCTGTCTTTAGCCTCAGCTATCGCGGTAAGCGCTATCTGCTCGGTGAAGAAATGCGGTGCTATAAGTCCCAATGCTCGAACGCGATAGTCTGCAACAGACCCCGCATAGATTGCCGCAATCGAAGCACCGTCACTATGACCGACTAACGCCAACCGTTGAGCACCAATTGTATTGAGTATGACAGGAAGCACCTCGGTGGCCTCTTGTGACATGTAGTCAAGGGGCCTGGGTAAAGTCACACTGGAAGAGGCGCCGTAACCTGCGCGCGAGTAAGCAAACACACCACACCCCGTACGCTCTGCAAGCTGCCGGGGGAAGTCTTGCCACAGTTCTATACAGCCAAGACCTTCGTGCAGTAATACAATGGTTAGCGCATCTTTGGGTTCAGGCCCATAGCTGATCGCCTCAAGCGTATGCGCAGATACTTCAATGGTGGTTTTTGAATTCCACGTAAATACCGACACGTTAGCTTCTTAGCTTAAAGCGTTGGATTTTACCGGTCGCAGTTTTGGGTAGCTCGGGCACAATCTCTACCCAGCGCGGGTACTTCCACTTACCTATTTGCTGTTGAACGTGGTCTTTTAATACGCCGGCGATATTGTCACCAGCCTCCTGATTCTTTAACACCACGAAGGCTTTTGGTTTTTCCAGATCCTGATCGTCTCGTGCCGCCACGACCGCTGCCTCCAGCACATCCGGGTGGGATATGATCGACTGCTCTACTTCAAACGGTGATACCCAGATACCGCTGACTTTAAACATATCATCAGTACGACCGCAATAGATTAAACGCCCGTCGGCGCGTTTTTCATATTTATCACCAGTGCGTGTCCATTCACCTTCAAATGTGGTGCGGGTCTTTTCGCGTTGGTTCCAGTAGTCACTTGCAGCAGAGGCACCGTTAACCAGAAGTTCACCGACCTCACCTACTTCCGTTTCATTGCCTGCCTCATCGACCAACCGCACTTCATAGCCGGGTACAGCGATTCCGGAGGTGCCATACACCGCATCCCCGACTCTGTTTGAAAGAAAGATGTGGAGCATTTCTGTAGAGCCAACGCCATCAAGAATTTCACAATTGGTGAGCTTTTGCCAGCCGTTGCCGATATCCTCAGGCATTGCTTCACCCGCTGAAATACACCGGCGAAGTGTTGCATCACAAGAGCCGTGGCCAGACTCAATGTATGCCGTGGTTGCAGCGTAAAGCGTTGGCACACCACAAAATATAGTCGGCTTATAAGTATTGATAACATCGAGCACTGATTCCGGTGTGGGCCTGCCGGATAACAATACCGTGGTGGCTCCGACCGACATAGGAAATGTGAGTGCATTGCCAAGGCCGTAGGCAAAGAAGAACTTGGCGGCGGAATAGACGGTATCGTCATGCTCTATCTGCAACACCTGACGGCCATATGTATCCGCAGTGAACTGTAAGCTGCTGTGCACATGGCGAACCCCTTTGGGCTGACCGGTAGAGCCGGATGAATATAACCAGAATGCACACTCGTCAGGTGAGGCATGTACTGTTTCGCGCGGGCTGCAAGTATCTAGCGCGGTATCGAACGACTGGTGTTCTGATGAATGCTCTCCGGTGACGAATACTGCAGTGATAGTGGGATGATTATCGAGTAACGATTCAACCACCGGCAAAAGCTGGACAGAAACAAACAGCGCCCGCACCCGGCTATCTGCCAGAATCGCTTCATAAACGCTGGTGGCAAGTAGTGTGTTTATCGCCACCGGCACCACCCCAGCTTTCAGGCAGCCCCAGAAGATCAGCGGGAATTCTATTTGATCAAGCAGCAATAATCCGACACGATCTTCGCGGCGTATATCATGACGTTCCAGCAGCTCTGCCATCTTTGCAGACCCGGTAGCCACCTCGCGGTAGCTGATGCTGCGTTTCTGACCGTCCGCCTCAATAAAGGCTGCTTTGTCCGCGTGCGATTCTTGCGTGTGGCGATCAACGAAGTAGCAGGCGGCATTGCCGTTTCGCGTGTTCTCGTGGCCCGAATTCATTGCAGTCCTCTTAATCTGTTCCTACCAGACTTCAGGGTACTACAAATTGGAATTCTCCCGATGTTCTGAAATCACCGATTGATGAGTTTTGAGATGATGTGGCCGGCGTTACGCTGCTAGTGCACTGGAACAAATAGATTGCACATATGAGTCAATCAATCAAAGTGTCTAATTTTAATAGATAAATCGGGACAACAGTAAGTCATAGAGCCTGCAACAAATGTGGTGTGCACTTTGATTAATCGCCCCTGCGGGAGCTCGGCATTAGGCTTGCCACAGCGTTGAAGCTCTTGAAAAGAGAATAACTATTGCCTGCGAGCTTCGCCTTGTTGCAAACCAAATGACGAACTCTCAAATGCACATTCTATTTGTTCCAGTACACTAGCTTTCCAGTGCGGTGATGAATTCTTCATCACCGACAGTGATAACATCCCCTGCCATTATCTTCTTGCGTTTTCGGGTTTCGATTTCTCCATTGACCCGTACCTGTTGACTGTCAATCATCTGCTTGGCTTCGCCACCACTGCTGGCTAAACCTTCAAACTTGATCAATTTGAATAGCTCAACGGGTTCTTTGTTTAGCTTTACTTCACGCATTCTGTTTGATTTTAGCTCGTTGGGTTTTGAGTTGGGTTTTGAAAAGGCTGCTTGCACCACAGTTAGGAGTTTGTCCGAGACTAGGGTCTTGAGCTCCGTTGTGAGGTTTTAGGTCAGATATTTCGATCTTTAGAGGCGAATAGTCATTCTTCTTTAACGATATGGATCGAAATAGCTGGCCAAAATATCGCGACCGCAGTAGATCATGGTTCTCGGGCAAGCTTTCATCTAATAGGCTGTCAGTCTACACGAAGGGCTCGAAATAGAGATGATATAACCTGTCCCTACGAGTAATATGTGCTCTTAAACAGGAGGTCTTAAACAATGCTAACCGGATCATGTTTGTGTGGTGCTGTGGCCTACGAAGTCGAAGAGCCGCTGGAAAATTTTATTCACTGTCACTGCTCGATGTGTCAAAAGGCACACGGCACACCGTTTGGAAGTTATGTCAGAAGCCCTGGAGTCACCATTAAGCATGGTGAAGATAAGATCACCCGGTTTGAATCATCACCCGGATTTTATCGATGCTTCTGCAAGGAATGCGGTTCAGTTTTGCCGGAAGATGTAGACGGGGCGGAATTTTATTTTGTTCCGGCTGGCGGGCTTGACAGTGCTATCGGTATAAGTCCAATCAAGCATATCTTTGCTGAATCAAAAGCAGATTGGTATCAAATCACTGATCATCTACCGCAGATGGCCGAATACGATGAGATAGCGACGGAACAGGGGCTTACCTCCATTGAGCAATCAGAAAGAGGAAGTGCTCATGAAGGTCATGTTGGTGGCAGTTGTTTGTGTGGAGACGTGACGTTTCGATACAAGTCAGGCAGTGCCAAGCTAATGATGCTTTGTCATTGCAGCCGATGCCGCAAAGTAAAAGGTGCCGCACATGCTGCCAATGTATTTGTAGCACCGGAAGATTTTGAATGGTTGCAGGGTGAAGCAAACGTTACTGTGTATGATTTGCCGGATGCAGAGCGCTTTGGTAACAGCTTTTGCAAACAGTGCGGCTCGTCTGTACCAAGGCAGTCAGAAAACTCTCCCATGCTTAATGTCCCGGCTGGATCGCTGGATGATCACCCCGGGATCGAACCTAAAGCGCATATTTACATTGAGTCTAAAGCGGATTGGTTTGAAATTACTGATGAGACACCGCAGCATGCCGAGATGCCACCAGCATAGGTAAGGTAGCTGGTGTGAAGGGTGCTTAACTTAAATAAAAACGGGACCGAATGGTCCCGTTTTGTTTAGTAGATGTTGCCGCTAGCTCGCAATGGCTTTTGCAAACATTTCTTCGATCACGGCGGAAGAGGTCTGGGCGATTAAACGATCGATCTCTTCGCCGTCTTTGAACATTACTAATGTTGATTGTCTTCTCACTTTAAGCTCTTTGACCCATTCATCACCTTTGAAGGTGTCCCAGTCAACTCGCATAATTGTGACCGCTTTGTAGGCGTCGTTACCGTCGATTAGTGCACTCACGGTGCGCTCTTGAGATCGGCAGGTTGGTCACCAGGAAGCTGAGAAGTCAAGCATGAAGGGCTCACCACTCTCGAGTGCTTTTGCGTAAGCCTCTTGAGTGAAATCCACATGGTGGCCGGCTTCTGCCCAACTGACACGTGCGGCCAGTGTAGATGCAGAGAGTGCCAATGTAGAAAGTGCCAGAAATTGGCGTCTTTTCATATTTCGTCCTCGTTTACATTCGTTGATCTGAGATCGTCAACAACAGATCTGATTCTCAGGCTGCCTATTAGTTCCACGGCAGCCACGATTGTAAGCAACGCTGAAGCGTTAGTCGACGAATGCTTTTTCCATGACAAAAGTGCCGGGACGACTGTTTGACCCTTCAACTAAACCGAAGCCTTCGCAGATCGCCTTCATATCTTTGTTCAGTCCCATCGAGCCACAAATCATCACTCGATCAGTGTCCGGGTTGATGGACGATACGTCGAGATCACGAAAAAGCTGACCGGATTCGATCAGTTGGGTAATGCGCCCCTGGGGGGTAAATTCTTCCTGCGTTATGGTTGGGTAATAGCGAATTTTTTTCTGTGATAGTTCGCCGATCAACGGATCATCTGGTAAAGCGTTGATCAGTGCCTGGCTATAACCGAGCTCTTCAACCTGGCGACAGGTGTGTGTCAGGATGATCTGGTCGAATCGTTCATACAGGTCGGGATCACGAATCAATGATGCAAACGGAGCGACACCCGTACCGGTGGCGAACATATACAGCCGTTTGCCTGGCAGTAAGGCATCAAGCACCAACGTGCCTACTGGCTTGGGCTGCACAATGATGTCGTCACCGACTTTGATTTTTTGCAATCGTGAGGTGAGCGGGCCATCGCTGACCTTGATCGAATAAAACTCCAGCTCGTCATCCCAGGAAGGGCTGGCTATAGAGTAGGCGCGCTTGAGTGGTTTTGTGGTGTCATCAGGCAAGCCGATCATTGTAAACTCGCCAGATCGAAAGCGAAGACTCGCAGGTCGCGTCACTCTGAATGAAAACAGACGATCGTTCCAGTGTTTAACCTGAGTGACCTTTTGAGCGTCAGATGATAAAACGGCTTGCTGATTCATAGTGTCGACTTGTATTTTAATTCGCAGGTGTTCCTATCTTATGGGCCATGGCTTGTAATTTACAGCGCTAATGCGGTTGCAATCGACGTATTTGTCAACTGTTCAACATAAGGGATAGAAACTTGTCATATTGTTCTAATCTAGGGCCGAATTCATGAAAGTTGAACTGGCGTTCGGACAGTCTGGTTTGCAGGTTGATCTGCCTTCGCAGGCCCAACCTACTGTGTTACGTAAACCTGCGATGAAGATCGACAAAACCGCTGAAGAAATTATCCAGCACGCTCTAGCGCACCCGATAACTTCTGATCAACATCCGTCGCTGCCAGGCTCAGGGGATTACCTGACTGAACTCGCCAAGGGTGCTAAAACAGCATGCATTCTGATTTGCGATATCACTCGACCTGTGCCAAACGGTGAGTTTTTACGGCCTTTAATTCGTCGATTGGCAGATGCAGGGTTACCAGCCTCTGGTGTTACCGTACTGGTTGCGACCGGGTTGCACAGACCCAACCTTGATCAGGAACTTGAAGAATTACTTGGAGATCCCTGGGTACAAAGAAATGTCAAAGTGGTAAACCACTATGCCCGAGATGAAGACAGCTGTATTCATTTGGGGGTTACTGAAACACACTCGGTACCGGTTGGGTTGAACCGTTTGTTTGTAGAGGCAGATATAAAAATCGCTACGGGTTTGGTGGAGCCGCATTTTATGGCAGGGTATTCCGGTGGACGCAAAGTGATTGCACCCGGGGTGGCCCATCATGAAACGATCCGCACATTTCATAGTGCAAGGTTCATGGAGCACCCACTGGCCACCTCCTGCATTCTTGAGGGAAATCCGCTACACGAAACGCAGCTCGAAATCTTGCAGATGTTAACAGGGCCAGTGCTGGGCCTTAACACCGTGCTTGATGAAAATCGCAATTTGGTCCATGCCACCTTTGGAGATGTGCTTGAAAGTCATCTCAGCGCAGTAGAATTTGCACGGGCAAGTTGTGAATTAAATGTCGGGCGGAAATTCAAAACTATTCTGACATCCTCGGCGGGTTATCCGTTGGATAAAACGTATTATCAAACAGTGAAAGGCATGGTCACGCCACTGAGCATTCTTGAAGAAGGCGGTGACTTGATTATTGTTTCAGAATGCTCAGAGGGATTCGGGTCTGAAGAGTTTTGTGCGGCACAAAAGCAATTGGTGGCACTCGGCACTGAAGGTTTTTTAAAGTCGATTGCAAAAAAGACGTTGGCTGATGTGGATGAGTGGCAAACCGAAATGCAGCTAAAGCCAATGCGTGTCGGCAGAATAAAACTGTATGCACCCAGGCTCGGTAGTGATCCATCGGGGATCACGGGGGTTGAAGTGGTTGATGATCTGACAGCATCGATTGAAGAAAGCCTGAAGCGCCATGCAGATAATGAGATCGCGGTAATCCCCGAGGGCCCGTATGTGGTGCCATTTTCCTTTGCCCCCTTAACTTGAGCCGCGTGTGAATACTATTGACGAGCCTATAGTTCGAATCGACCTTGAGCCACTCGGTGGTATTGCCGGTGATATGTTTGCCGCAGCAATGTTCGGTGCATTCCCGGACCTGTTTGAAGACTTTGAGAATGATATTGCGCAGCTTAATGTTGCGGGATTGTCGGCGTCACTGGAAGATCGATTGTCGAATGGGTTGCAGGCGAAATACTTCAGCGTTACGCAAAAGACAACGGCCAAACCGCCGCGCACACTAGCCACTGTCAAAGCGTTTCTTGAATCAAAATCATTGGAACCTTCTGTTTGCAATCACGCCACTGGAATTTTCAGACTATTGGCGCACGCTGAAGCTCAAGTGCACGGAAAAACGATGGACACAATTCACTTTCACGAAGTGTCCGACTGGGACTCCATGGTAGATATAGTTGCAGCGGCGGGAATCATCGCGCGGGTAAAGTGTGCTCACTGGCGGATTGGCCACCTGCCACTTGGCGCTGGTAGTGTAAACACGGCACATGGGGACATACCGGTGCCGGCGCCAGCCACACTGGCTTTACTGACAGGCTTTCAGTGGCATGACGATGGTGTCGCTGGCGAGCGAGTTACCCCTACGGGGGCCGCAATTGTTGCGTATCTCGAAGCGACACCGGCAGGTATGGCTTCAGCGCAGCTGAAACTGTGTGCTGTTGGTAGTGGCTGCGGTACCCGGGTGCTGGAAGGCCGTGCCAATCTTCTGCGTGTGATGGCCTTTACCCGAGCATGCCAGATAGATGAATCCGGTGATGTACTGCTCACCGATGAAGTGGTACGAATTGGTTTTGAAGTTGATGACATGACGGCAGAAGAAGTAGCCTGGTCGACTGATAGACTACGTGCGTGTGAGGGGGTACTTGATGTGAGTTGTGTGATGATGCAGGGAAAAAAAGGCAGGGTAGCCACAGGCATTCGCATTCTCGTGCAGCCAGAGACTGTTGAGCCGATAATTCAACAGTGTTTTAAACTCACTTCCACTCTGGGTGTGCGATATGGAAGTGTGACTCGCAAAGTGCTGCCGAGAAGGAAAACAGAAACCCAAGGTCACGAACTAAAAATGGTGGAACGCCCTGGTAACATCCGCTCGGCGAAAATAGGCAGCGATGACCTTTCTGAGTCCGACACGCTTGAGTTGCGCAGACACACTGCAATAACACTACAGAGTCTGGCGGTTAACGAAGCGTTGACTGATGGAAGTGAGGCCTAAAAAGGTGATCGCTACAGTGATAAGTGCAAAGTTAACTGAGCTTCAAGGCGTTTTGAAAGCACAGCCACAACCGGTTTATATTGCGCTTAGCGGTGGTATCGACAGTCTCACGCTAATGACCATCGCATCACGGGTACGAACTGCGCCCACGATTGCGATGCACGCTATATCAGCGGCGGTTCCGATCGAAGCCACGGAGCGGTGTCGGGAATTGTCGAAAAGGCATGACTGGACGCTTGAAGAGATTGATGCCGGGGAGTTTAATAACAAACAGTATATTCAAAACCCGGTGAATCGATGCTACTACTGTAAAAGTAGTTTGTTTGAGAGCATATTAGCAAAAGCAGGAGCAGATTGTCTTATTGCCACAGGCACTAATACTGATGATCTGGGAGACTACCGTCCCGGCCTTAAAGCCGCCAGAGAAAAGAATGTATGGCAACCTTATGTAGAAGCCGGCATTAGTAAAAATATGATAAGACAACTCGCGTCGGCGTCAGGCTTAGGGGGGCTTGCACAGCTGCCGGCGCAGCCATGCCTTTCAAGTCGAATTGAAACGGGTATCAGTATTAATGTGATTGATCTGCGTTTTATTCATCGAGTAGAGACCGGGCTTTCGGGTTATCTTGGCGCCAGTGATATTCGTTGTCGTATTGTGAATGAGGGGGTGGTAGTGCAGCTGCCGGCTGAAAGTCAGGCGTTTAGTGATAGTGCGGTCTATGATGTTGTTGGCGAGTTGGTTGGTAAGTTATGCGCAGACAGTAACAGGGAGTTTTTGCGTATTGAGCCGTATCGTATGGGCAGTGCATTTCTTCGTACCACTGAAATCAGTCAATAATTCATGGCAGATAAAGAGTTCAATTTTGATTGGCAAAGAGAATCGCGGACCGGGATAGCGGAAGCGGTGCTTTGTGCTAATAAGTCGCAAGAGCAAGTCTTGAGTATTGTCGCAGATGCGCAACAAAAAAAGAGTTCGTTATTGTTGACCCGTGTGGCACAAGGTGATGCCGATATACTGCAGCGGCAATACAAAAACATTGATTGGCATAAGTCTTCAGCTACAGCCTTTGTCGATAATGGTATCGCGGTACCACAAGCGTCTGATTGTCTTATAGTCACTGCTGGTACGTCGGACATTTCTGTTGCTGAAGAGGCGCGGCGCACGTTGTTGTTTAACGGCATTGAGGTTCGTGTGATCAATGATTGTGGTGTTGCAGGTTTGTGGCGGTTAACCGATCATCTGCCAATACTGCGGCAGGCGCCTGTTATCATTGCAGTGGCTGGTATGGAGGGCGCTCTGTTTTCTGTGCTGGCAGGTTTGGTGCCGGGGCTGGTCATTGCGGTACCAGGTTCAACAGGCTACGGTGTTGCAGAGCATGGCAAGGCGGCATTGAGTAGTGCGTTGTCCAGTTGCGCGCCAGGGGTGGTGGTCGTGAATATCGATAACGGATTTGGTGCTGCCTGTGCGTTGTTAAAAATTCTTTCTGTTGGCAAGTAAAAATAATCAACCCAAAAAAGCAACTCAAAAAAGAAACCAGTGTTAGTTTCGTTGTCCGCCCGGAAGCTTCAAGCCGGGCGGTGGTCAAAATAATTCAAAAAAAGAGAGTGTTATGAGTCAATCCGTCGTGCTGGTGAACCCCCTTTACGGGCCAACTCAAGCAGAGCTTGAAGCAAACTATCAGGTTCACAAACTGTGGGAAGCAGAAGATCAATCGGCCTTACTAAAAGAAGTGGCTTCTGATGTGCGTGGCATAGTGACCGATGGTGGGTCAGGCGCCAGTGCGGAATTGATACGCCAGCTACCCAAAGTTGAAGTCATTAGTGTATTCGGTGTGGGTGTAGATGCGGTGGATCTAGACTACTGTAAGGCCAATGGTATTCGCGTGGGTAATACACCGGATGTGCTAACCGATGATGTGGCGGATTTAGCGCTGGGTTTGTGTCTTGCCGCGTACAGGCAGATTCCGTTTGCACATCAGTATGCGTGCAGTGGGCAGTGGGAAACACAGGGGCCGGCACCGCTGACAACTAAATTCACAGGAGCAAGTGTCGGAATATTCGGTCTGGGTCGCATCGGGCTGGCAATAGCAAAGCGCTTGGAAGGGTTTCAATGTCAGATAAGTTATTGCAACAGGAGCGAGCGTAACGATGTGGAATACACTTATTATTCAGACCTGAAAGCGATGGCTGAAGCAGTGGACTGTTTAATACTTGCAGTGGCTCCCACCCCGGATATGGCGGCGTGTGTTGGTGAGGAAATATTTGCAGCACTTGGGCCCAACGGTCGAGTCATTAATGTGTCGCGCGGTCTTATTGTTGACGAATCTGCTCTGGTGAAGTCGTTAATCTCTGGTCAAATTGCCGGGGCCGGTCTTGATGTTTTTGTCGGTGAGCCTGCAATAACAGCCGGTTTAGTTGACCTGCCAAATGTGGTTCTGCAGCCTCATGTGGCAAGCGGTACCGTACAAACACGTACAGCGATGGGTAAGTTAATGTTAGAAAATTTAGCCAACCACTTTAACAAAAAGGAACTTACAGCCTTTGTGGCTTAGCGGTAGCACGGTTTTATCTGTTTAGTCAAAAATTGTGTTGTCAATATGTGTTTCTTGCGCCAGACTAACGCAAGAGTTACATGGAGGGAACATGTCTGGTGAAGATACTTCTGATTGATGATCACAGCCTTTTTGCTGAAGGGTTGCGCATACTGTTAAAAGACTTCGACCAACAGGTTCAACTGGTTTGTTGTAACAGTTGTGAAGCAGCGCTGGAGCAGCCGGAACCGGAAACGGTTGAACTAATTCTTTTGGACTATTATCTGCCAGGAGTAAGTGGTGTAGAGGCATTATCTGCCCTTCGGGACTACTGCCCTAATTCACGTATCACTGTGGTGTCAGCGCTGGATGATCCCAAGCATATTCGCCGCATCATTGACGCTGGCGCAGCAGGTTTTATTCCTAAGACATCGACATTCGCTGTAATGTCAGCAGCTCTGCATCTTGTATTGGCGGGTGGCACCTATTTGCCGCCGCAAGCGATTGAAGAAAAGCCACGCAACAATGTTGAGGATCATCACCTGGATTTACACCATGCTGATTTGCATAGTGAAACCGGTAGAACAGGGCTGGATTGTCTGTCGGTGAGACAGCGTGAAGTGATAATGCAGGTGGTACAGGGCAAACCAAATAAGGTGATCGCGAGAACGCTTGATATTTCTGAGCACACGGTTAAGGCGCATATATCAGCCTCGTTTAAGTTGCTCGGTGTTCGCAACCGTACCGAGGCGGTGTACGCCGCAGCGAAGCTGTATCGCGATGAGCAGGCCTTGCCTGTCTCCTGATTTTCTTCCGCCGTTTGATTTTAGAAGGGTCTGAGCTTTAATCTGAGCTTTAAATAGGCTGGCGGGTTATTGAGCATAAACTGCATGGGGAGCGCAGCTGGGAAATACAATGATAGTGCGCTGCAACGGCAGCACACTATTCAGAAACAGCTGGCTATTTTGCAGCGTCCATTGCGCTGAAATATTCTGCTATATCCATCATATCCTGGTCACTCAGGCCTACTGCCATAGGGGCCATAATGGCCGATGCTGCGCCTTTGCGCTCACCTGATTTGAAAGCCTGGATCTGGGCAACAATGTAGGCTGCCTTTTGTCCTGCCAAATTTGGGTAGGTGGGTGCTATTGCAACACCGTTAGCGCCGTGGCACGCGATACAAGCGGCGGCTTTGCCTTTTCCTGCTGCTGCATCCCCTGCTGCATAAACACCGGTTGTGCTGCAGATGAGCAACGCTGTGGCTAGAAAATATTTCATTGAGCAAATCCTGTTGTAGTTGAGATCAGTGTATAGCGACAGAGCAAACGCAGCCTTAACAGCAAACCCGACCCCTTGCTTAGTCAAGGGTCGGATCTTTTGCTAAGTCAACCGCGTTAGGAAGCTTTCTTTGCTTCTGCTGCCTGTGCAATCACAACGTCTGCGACGTTAGAAGGACACGGAGCATAGTGAGAAAATTCCATGGAGAATTGACCACGGCCAGATGTCATGGTTCGCAGATCACCAATGTAGCCAAACATCTCGCTTAGTGGTGCGTCAGCTTTAACTCGAACGCCGGTAACACCTGCTTCCTGGCCTTGAATCATACCGCGGCGGCGATTCAGATCACCGATCACATCACCGACATGATCTTCCGGCGTGAAGACGTCGATTTTCATGATCGGCTCAAGCAGCTGTGGTCCTGCTTTAGGCATTGTGGCGCGATAAGCGGCACGCGATGCAATTTCAAATGCCACTGCGGATGAATCGACTGCGTGAAACGCGCCGTCAGTCAGGGTGACGCGAAAGTCCAGGCACGGATAACCTGCAAGCACACCGGTGTCGATGCTTTGCTTAAAGCCCTTTTCAACCGCTGGCCAGTACTCGCGTGGCACGTTACCACCAGTAACTTTTGAGTCAAAGACAAAGCCTTCACCGACTTCACCGGGTTCGATGATGAAATCGATTTTCGCAAACTGACCTGAACCACCGGTTTGCTTTTTGTGAGTGTACGAATCTTCAACACGTTGTGTAATCGTTTCACGATACGCCACCTGTGGCTTACCGACTTCAACATCAACTGAGTGGGTGCGACGCAGGATATCGACTTTAATGTCAAGGTGTAGCTCGCCCATGCCTTTAAGAATGGTCTCGCCACTTTCCTGGTCAGTTTCAACATGGAATGAAGGATCTTCCTGCACCATCTTGCTCAGCGCCAGCCCCATCTTCTCAGACCCGCCTTTGTCTTTCGGTGAAACTGCGATAGAGATAACCGGATCAGGGAAGACCATTGGCTCAAGAGTGGCAGGATTTTTAGGGTCGGCCAGTGTGTGTCCGGTCTGCACGTTCTTCATGCCAACGATCGCGACGATATCGCCCGCTTGCGCGCTGTCACGCTCTTCACGTGTGTCAGCGTGCATCTCTACAATACGGCCGATTCTTTCGGTTTTGCCGGTAAAGGTGTTCAGTACGTTGGTGCCTTTCTCAAGCTTACCGGTATAGATACGAGTAAACGTCAGTGCGCCATAGCGGTCATCCATGATTTTAAATGCCAGTGCGCGCAATGGCTTTTCAGGATCTACAATCGCAAATTCACCGGTCTCGTTGCCTTCCATATCAACTTCTGGTTGTGGCTTCACTTCCAGTGGGTTAGGTAGAAAATCTACCACGCCGTCCAGAACGTTCTGCACGCCCTTGTTTTTAAACGAGCTGCCACAGAATGTCGGGAAGAACGCCAGATCAATAGTGCCCTGTCGAATAGCCTGCTTCAGCGTGTCCATGTCTGGCTCTTCGCCTTCCAGGTATTTTTCCATCGCTTCGTCATTGTGCTCAAGTGCGGTTTCGACGAGTGTCTCGCGATATTCTTCGATTTTGTCTGCCATGTCAGCAGGTGGATCAACGATCTCGTACTTCATCGGATCACCGGAGTCATCCCATATCCATGCTTTGCGAGTCAGTAGATCAACCACGCCGGAGAAGTCATCTTCGATCCCGATTGGCAGAGTCATCACCAATGGCACAGCTCCGAGAACATCTTTAACCTGTTTGGCAACGCGATAGAAGTCAGCGCCCATTCGGTCAAGCTTGTTGATGTAGATGATACGGGCGACGCCCGCCTCATTCGCATAGCGCCAGTTAGTCTCTGACTGTGGCTCAACGCCGCCGGAGCCACAAAATACCCCTACGCCGCCGTCCAGTACCTTGAGTGAACGATATACCTCAATGGTGAAATCGACGTGACCCGGTGTATCGATGATGTTGAGTCGATGGTCTTTCCAGAAACAAGTGGTTGCAGCAGACTGAATGGTGATTCCACGCTCCTGTTCCTGGTCCATGAAATCCGTGGTAGCCGCGCCGTCGTGTACTTCACCGATCTTGTGAATCTTGCCGGTCAGTTTCAGTATGCGCTCAGTCGTGGTGGTTTTTCCCGCGTCGACGTGGGCGAATATCCCTATGTTTCGGTAAAGAGTTAAGTCAGTCATCTCATTTCTCAAAATAAAAAGCACTGGTGAAGCACCAGTGTACGTACGGCGCAGGCCGGGGGTTCAGGTTGAAAGGCATCGCCCAAGCCAAGGGTTATGCGGTCATTAGTTTGCTTATTCAAACAAATACACGCCGCGCCGGCTTGTACGGCACAAACAGGCTACTCAGCGAAAAAAATCGCAGGGGTAGCAGTTTACGGAATACGAGGAAAAGTGTCTTCTACCGAAGCAAAATCAATGGTTGCTTCATCAACTTGCCCAGTGAGGCGGCGGCTTGCTAGCGCTGCGGAATATAGGCGAACAGTGGGTTTTTTTCAAGGTAAAACAGACTTTATGCTCGTTTTAGGGACCTTTTGCAATGTTTACTGTCAAGTTGTCTTTAATTTGGCCGAAATGCTGGCAGCTAAAAAACAATAACGGCGAGCAGACTTCGAGTCGGAGCAGGGTCTCCGGCATTCGGCCAGAATTCGACATTCCTGACTCACCGACGCAACTGGCAAAAGGATCGACCTGTGATAAAAGGTTCAAGTGAATTATCGGGATGGCGTACTTCGCTGTGGTCGATTGCCATGCTGCTGATCTCGCAAATGTGGTTATCGGGCCCGGCTAGCGCTTCCGCCGTGAATTGCGAGGAAACTCCCCATACCCGGATTGAAAGCTCCATTTGTGGAGCGCCTGCACTGCGCGCACTCGATCAGGAATTGGCTGCCGCTGTTGAGCGGGCGGTAGCGGGTAATAAATTGGATCGAGTGCAGGTGACTGAATTGCGCAATGGTATCGCCAGGTTGTGCTGGCGCGAAGTTGACGAGAAACTGCAGGCGTGTTTGCTCGATGCCGAGTTAGATGCGTTCCAATGGGTAGCGACACGTCTCGGTGAACCACACGGTGATACGACCACGCTGGAGTCTGAGGAGGCGGTGGGGATTCCCCGTCTCTCCGCAGCGCACAATCAGGCAGCGTTAAAAACAAAAAAATTGAAAGACGATAACGTTGTGGCCCGGCGTATTGCGCGCTTGGAGCGACAACTCGTCATTGCGGAGAGCAGCTTGAGGCGAACCGGCAATACAGATCTTACCGTCGCCACTATTGCGGAGTTGCTGGATACGCTGCAGCAACAAAAAGACCAACTGCCAGCAGAGCGTGAGCTACAGTACTCGGTTGCACAGCTGGTTCAACGCATGGTGCAGGGTTGCAGGCAGTATCAAAAGAAATGGCGGGCATCGTTGCATCAGCACGAATTAAGCTGTGCGGAATTTAGCCAGCGATTGCCGCTTATTGCGACTTCAGAATTCTACTGATTCATGATCTCTGGCAGCTGATACAATGCGGTGAATGATGCAAACAGACAGAACAAAGCATTGCCTGCTATTTGATAGTGACGGCACTCTCGTTGATAGTGAAGCCATAAACACTGAAGCGCTCGCAGATGAGCTTGCTTTGCACAATATCAAAGAAGATCCTCTGGTGCTGCTAGATCGTTACCGTGGCTGGCAGTTTAAAGCCTTGCTGAGCGATCTGGGTGTGCGGCACGGATTAGCGCCAGATCAGCAGTTCGAGCAGAGCTTCCGTGCTCGCGCCAGCAAGTACTTTGATAAAAAGTTGCAGCCTGTTGAAAATATTCATACAGCCTTGCTGCAGTTGGATGATGCTAAATGCGTGGCGTCCAATGCGCCGATGCATAAGCTAATGCAGGTGTTGACCAAAACTGACCTTCTGGCTTTTTTTTCTGAATGTTTGTTCAGTGCCTATGTCATCGATAAATTTAAACCTGATCCTGGGTTATTTCTACACGCCGCAAACCAGATGGGGTTTGCACCTGGTCAGTGTATTGTTATCGAAGATAGCGTAGTGGGCGTGCAAGCTGCGATGGCAGCCGAAATGAAGTGTGTATGGTACTGTCCAGAGCCGAGTGTGCAGCATGACCTACCTTCAGGACACGACGCAAGAAGAGTCCTTAGCATCAATAATATGAACGAGCTACCAACCGCGATTAGCACTTTGAAAGCGATATGAATTTACGTCCCCGGCGGTAGAAAAATGGGCAGAACGGATACAGGACAATGCGAGCTTTGCCGGCGTCAATTGCTGTTAACCGCTCATCATCTCATTCCGCGAAAGCTACATCGTCGAAAGCATTTTAAAAAGCATTACAGCAAAATAGTGTTACAACAGACCATTTCTATTTGTCGCGATTGCCATCGTGGCTTGCACAGGCTTTATGATGAAATGCAACTTGGCAAAACGCTTAATACGCTTGATAAATTGTTGCAGGATCAGCAGGTAAAAAAACATGTTGAATGGGTCGCACGTCAACGCACAGCAAGTTGATGAACTACAATCGCTTTAGAGTTCCTTTTAATCCGTACGAATCAAAGCCAGGCGAATGGCCGCGAACCCATGATTGCGATGAGTGTCCGTGAACAATCCAATTGAACCCACGAGCGTAGAATTTCAGGATATCCTTAGCTGGATGCGAGAGACCATGCTGTTGTTTCGCCGCAGGCCAATCGTTTTTCTGCTGGTATCACTGGTTTTTTTCTTTGCCAGTTACAAGCTGCGGATTACCGGGTTTGTCACTTTTTTTATCGCGCTGATGATGTGCCAGATTGCTGTTGTCGCTTGTATAGTAATTGCGCGTGCTGCTGATGAGTCTCGAACATTGACGTTGAATCTTTGGTATCAGAGTTTCGTTAATAGCGTGATCACCGTGGTGTTGTTTTCGGCCTTTTATGTCCTGCTGTGGGTGGTAGCAGCTAAAGTCGCCGATATGCTGATGTTAGATGAGGTTGTATCTGAGGCCAGTGTGCCTCCCGCAATTTCAGTACTGCAGTGGCTGTATCCCGGTACGATTTCATTGTTTGTTGTTTATATCGGCGTCATGGTAACCACGATGTGGTTTTTATTGCCGCTATCAATATTTCATAAACTAGGGTTCGTAGACTCGATAAAACTCGCAAAACTTGGTGAGCGCAAGAACTTTACCGTAGTGGCCGCCGCGAGCTACCTGCCTTTTATGGTGTTCTTTGTGTTGTTCTATTTTAGTGAGCTGGCACTGGTGGTGGCGGTGATTGCCTTGCCATTGTTTGCGATTTATCTGTATGTCAGTTTCCGGCACGTTTATATGGGCCGAAAGGAAAGCCAGCCAGCTGAGGCAAAAGTGACCAGCGCTGTGCCAGCTGAATCGAGCTGACTGTTTAGTCAGCTCTGTGTAGATAAGTAACTTTACGCAGGACGTCTGCGGCGACTGCGTCTTTGTGCGTTACCTGATACGGAACCCCCGGCAACAGTCATGTCGCCCTGCAATTGTGATGTCGCACCCACTGAAACTTCACCCAGGACTGCGACAACTTCTTCAAGGCTTGGAGCCGGGCCGCCTGCGTAGTTGTCTAATGCGTCCTTCATGGTACGAATGTGCTCTGGCGATGTTCCGCAGCAGCCGCCAATTATTTTTGCACCCGCATCGAATGCAAGCTGCGCGTAACGAGCCATAAGTTCCGGTGTGCCGTTGTAGACGATTTTACCGTCAACGTACTCAGGGATGCCGCAGTTGGCCTTCGCGATGAATGCCGGTGGTTCCTGAAACTCGCTGCAGGCTTTCTTCATATTCATCATTGCAGCCACCACTTCAGCTGCGCCGACTCCGCAATTGGTGCCGCAGCCAGTGAGTTCCGGCAACATCTCAGAGGCGAGCTCGACAATGTCTTTCGCAGTGACACCCATCATGGTTCGACCGTTGGTATCAATGCTCATGCTGAAAACTATCGGTAAGCCCGTGGTTTTTGCGCCAATGAAGGCGGCACGTGCTTCCTCCAGCGATGAAAGTGTTTCAACCCAAATGATGTCAGCACCGCCATTGGCTAGAGCTTGTGCCTGCTCTGCAAAGGCTTCTGCCGCCGCATCGATGGTGAGTGTGCCGGCCGGTTCAAAAATTTCACCCGTCGGTCCCATGTCACCGGCGACGATGACTTTGCGGCCGCTCTTATCTACTGCGTCGCGAAGCAATGCGGCAGAGCGCTCATTGAGTTCTGTGACACGCTTCTCACCGTTGTGGAGCTGCAATCGGTACTTGTTGCCACCAAACGTATTCGTCAGCACCAGGTCGGACCCGGCTTCAATGAAGCTGTCGTAGTGACGAGTCACCCGGTCAGGGTGGTCGGCGTTCCAGAACTCCGGTGAGTCGCCTGTTTGCAGGCCCATGCTGAATAGGTTGGTACCTGTGGCGCCATCGGCGAGCAGGTACGGTTTTTCCTGCAGCATTTCGGTGATGATGTTAGTCATTGCTTCTTTTCTATAAGATAATTTGTCCGGCGGTAACCACAAGCCGGATCATATGTTCCGTGCTAGTCTGCGATTTACATGCCGACCGACGGGAGCTTGTATGAAAAATAGAACTATTACGGGGGTAACAGGTTCTGCTATTGCTCATCTGGATTTGTCTTGTCCGGACGAGGTCGAATTGCAGGTTGCCGCATCGGGGTTGCTCAAGGCTACTGCACAATGCGGGTTCCTATATGTTCGGATAGGTGACTCCTACGCTAGCACAATAGATGATATGCGTCTTGCACAGCGCTCATTTTTTACATCTAAAATCAGCGAAAAAAAACAGATTGCTGTGGACAATAACAACCGTGGCTATCTTGCCCACGGCATGGCACAAATGCACGGGGCGGCCCGCAAAGACAGCAAGGAAGTCTTTTTCTGGGGCAGAGATGCAGACGCCAACGATCCGGATGTATTGGCAGGCCTGCCACTATGTGGACCCAATCAATGGCCTGATCTTGATGGATTTCGGGATGCCGTCAACAACTATTCAAAAATGGTTAAGCTCATTGGCGACAAGCTGTTGCAGATAGTGGCGGTGGCACTCGGCGCCAGCGAGAATTTTTTTGAACCTTACTATCAGCGCAGCATGCTGCGCGGTCAGCTGCTTTGCTATCCACCGACCGGTGATCATCCCGATCAATTTGGTGTAGCGCCACACAGTGACTTTGGTTGTTTGACCTTGCTGCTGCAGGAAACAGCGGGGCTTGAAGTGTTGTTTCCAAATGATGAGTGGGTAGCGGCGCCGCCGTTGGAGAATACACTGGTGGTCAATATCGGGGATCTACTTGAGCGCTGGTCTAATCATCGTTTGCCTTCCACTAAACACCGGGTGCGAAATTTAAATCCTTGTGAACGATACTCGATTGCTATGTTTTATGATCCCAGTCCCGGTGCAGTGGTTGACCCTTTGGATTTGTTGCCCGGGGAGGTGGCCAGGTATTCTCCGGTCGGAGCGGCTGAGTATGTTCTGGGGAGGAATCAAGGGGCGTTCTCGCACTATAGCAATAGAGATGCAAGCGCTGGTGATGCAGTTGAAGTTTGAATGTATTGCTTTGTGCGCTGTACCTGCGTGACCTGTCTATTGCTGCTGGTAGAGCTTTAAGCGCCGGAATGGTTGGGTGAATGATTGCTTTCAACCGCCCGGCTGAACTCTATAGCTGCAACACCATAAAAACACTATTCGGGTCTTCAATATAATCAGCAAATGGCTTGCAGTGAATGAAGCCGAATTTTTGATACAGCTGAGCGGCGGCAGCGAAGGCGGGTATCGATCCGGTTTCAAGGTACAGGGTTTTGAAGTTCCTCTTTTTGGTTTCCTTTATCAGATGGGTCAGCAGCTGTGATGCAACACCGGTGCGTCGATGGTTACGGCAGGTGCGCATAGATTTTAATTCAGCGCTGTGTGTATCCAGCTTTTTAATTGCTGCACAGCCTGCAAGCGCATCGCCGCTCCATGCTGTCCAGAAACTGATATCCGAGTGCTGTAGCGAAACCAGGTCAAGTGCATGGACAGATTCGGCCGGCGTGTGGCTTGCCATCTCCTCGAGGTGTTCCCGGAGCAGAGCGACGACACCTGGGTGCGATAGTCCGCCGCGTTTAATTTCAATGTTTGCCCGTTTCATGGTTGATAGTTCCTTTGGGGTTGGATGTCGGGGCGTGTCGCGGCTTGATCAACGACAGCCAATCAGCGGGTGCGCCTGGCGTAAAACCAGTGGTATGATCAAGGTTCAACGAGGAGAGACGAATGAAATTCAAACCAGCACTGATCGCAGCAGCCACTGCACTCACCTTCAATGCCTCCGCTGCATTGGCTGAAAAATGGGATATGCCAATGGCATATTCTGCGACTAACTTCCACTCAGAGCATGGTGTGATGTTCGCTGACAAAGTCAGAGAATACACCAGTGGCAAAATTGATATCACGATCCACCCTGGTGGGTCTCTATTCGGTGGTGGTGACATCAAGCGTGCGGTTCAAACAGGTCAGGCACCGATTGGTGAGCGTATTATGTCGGCTCACGCAAATGAAGATCCAATATATAACTGGGACAACCTGCCATTTCTTGCTACCACTTACGCTGACGGCGAAAAGCTTTGGCAAGCGGCGAAAGGCCCGGTAAATGAGCACCTTGCTGAAAGCAACCTAGTTGCTCTCTACACCTGCCCATGGCCTGGTCAGGGCTTCTATTTCAAGAAAGAAGTCAATTCTGCGAAAGACGTTGAGGGTGTTAAGTTGCGCTCATACAACGCTGCAACTGCAACCGTTATTGAAAGCCTCGGTGGTACACCAGTGCAAATCGAAGCGGCTGAATTAACCCAGGCGCTGGCAACTGGCGTTGCGGATGGCTTTATCTCATCCGGTTCAACAGGCTATGACCGAAAAGTGTGGGAGCATCTTTCTCACTACTACAAAGTAAGTGCCTGGCAGCCAAGAAACTACGTCATGGTAAACAAAGGCATGTGGGATTCGCTTGATGCTGATACACAGGCTGGAATGCAGAAAGCCGCTGATGAGATTGGTGCATCTTGTACTGCCAAGTCAGAAGAGCTTTCATTGTGGTACTACGAACAGCTAGAAGAAAACGGTATGTCAGTGGTTGATGCCGGTCCTGAGTTTATGGGTGAGTTGCAAGCCATCGGTGCCACTATGCAGGCTGATTGGTTGGTGGCCACCGGTGAAGATGGAAAAGCAATCATGGATGCCTATAAAGGTATGTAGTGGTAGCGTTTTTATTGCATTGCCCGGGTTCCGCAAGGAACCCGGTTTGTTTTAGCCCTCCCTTCTGCGAATAATCGAGCTTAGTTATGGATTGGAAACCGTTTGTAGGTTTACCGTTGTGGGTATGGCTATTTGTATTTCCCAGTGTGTTTGCACTTGTCTGTTTGGTATGGCGCCGTAAGTTGCTTGGTGTGTTGAAGCCGGTATGGAAGGTGCTGGACGGCATATACACTGCATCGGGAGTTTTAGCAGCCTGTTGTATGATTGGAATTCTTCTGATTATCATTGTGCAAATGGTTTTTCGATGGGTCGGCTGGCAGTTTCCGGGCTCGACAGATTTTGCCGGTTATGCAATGGCTGCCACATCGTTTTTTGCGTTGGCGCATGCGCTCAATCGTGGTGCACACATCAGAGTGTCCATTCTGTTGAATTTGAATGCATTCACGCGTATGTGGATCAATGTATTTGCTTTGTTTATAGCCGCAATCACGGCCACCTATTTTGCCCGCTTCGCTATCAAAACCAACTTTATGTCCGAGATGATTAATGATCGAACTCAGGGCATTGATCAAGTGCCGGAGCGTCTGCTTACTTTTGTAAAAATGTTCGGTGCCTCGCCTTCACAGTGGAAGTCAATGTGGCAAGCCTCTGGAACAGAATGGGTGTATACCCCTATGTGGTTGCCGCAAATACCTATGTCAATTGGAACCGTACTGTTGGCAATAGCGCTGTGGGACAATCTTTATCGCTTGCTGGTGACAGGAGAAAATCCAATCAGCATGGAAACAGTTGAAGGTGATACGTCCGGTGATGAAGCAAAAACGAATGTCAGAACGGTTGCGACGGAGTCGGCATCATGAGTGAGATTCTAGCCACTGTTGTATTTCTTGTTGTGTTGTTCACGCTGCTCGGCAGCTCTGTCTGGATAGGCCTGGCATTGATGGCTGTTGCGTGGGTGGGGATGGAGCTGTTTACCTCGCGACCGGCAGGCGACGCAATGATCACCACTATTTGGACAAGTTCGAGTAGCTGGACATTAACTGCCTTGCCGTTGTTTATCTGGATGGGGGAAATCCTCTACAGAACCCGTTTGTCTGAAGATATGTTCCGTGGGCTTGCGCCATGGATGCGAAAGTTACCCGGAGGGCTGCTTCATACCAACATCGCCGGCTGTACCATTTTTGCCGCAGTATCCGGTTCATCCGCTGCTACCTTAACGACGGTTGGCAAGATGTCTATTCCAGAGTTGCGATCACGGGGATATCCCGAGTACATGATTGTTGGTACGTTGGCGGGTGCTGCGACGCTCGGGCTAATGATCCCTCCTTCGTTAACGCTGATCGTCTACGGAGTAACCATTAACGAAAGCATCACTAAGTTGTTTATGGCTGGAATCATACCGGGCCTTGTGTTGGCCTCGCTTTTTATGACCTACATCATTGGCTGGCATTACCTGCGTAAGGACCAGCGTCCTCCACCGGAGCCGGCGATGAGCTTTGCTGAAATGCTTAAGGAAAGCCGTTTTCTGATACCAGTGCTTATGTTGGTGTTTACTGTTATCGGTTCAATGTATTTCGGTTGGGCCACTGCCACTGAAGCGGCTGCTGTCGGGGTGGTGGGTGCACTTGCGCTTGCTGCAATGCAGGGCTCGCTGAGCTGGTCGAGCTTTTCGGCAAGTTTGATGGGCGCTACGCGAACGTCCGCTATGATTGCATTGATATTGATGGGGGCGGCATTTCTGTCATTGGCAATGGGTTTCACTGGATTGCCCAGTGCATTGGCAGCGTGGATTGATGCGATGGAACTATCGCCCGTGATATTAATAGTGGCATTGACTATTTTTTATATCGTGCTTGGTATGTTCCTCGATGGTATTTCTTCAGTGGTACTGACCATGGCCATCGTTGAACCAATGATCAGGCAGGCAGGTATTGATGTTATATGGTTCGGTATCTTTATCGTCGTGGTGGTGGAGATGGCGCAAGTGACGCCGCCGATCGGGTTTAACCTGTTTGTTTTACAAGGCATGACCAACCATGAAATTTCGTACATCGCAAAGACAGCCATCCCTATGGTAGGTCTGATGATTCTGATGGTGATTATATTAGTGGTGTGGCCCGAGATCGCTACCTGGCTGCCAAATAATATCAGGCAGGGCCCCGGCGGGTAGGGTACAAGCTTAATGGTGCGTTCTGGCACGTCACTGCAACGGCTTTGTTGTGAGTTATAAGTATTAGTCGCCGTCGACGATAAGTCGATAACCAAAATGGCCGCAATTGCGGCCAGGCAGTCTACAATACTAGCTATTACAAAATGCACGCAAAGAACCTTATGACCGATTGTTTTCTCTACGGTGGCCGAAACACGGCAGTACCGATAGTTCTCGTTACCTCATCAAACTACAATCGTGCGATAAAAAAATTCACACCCCCCCAGGTGCGCTGGCTTGAGCAGAATGCCTTTAGTGGTCGACCTGGCGCTTTATGCGGATTGCCTGATAAAGACGGCAACATTGAAAAATATGTTGTCGGTGTTGAGACACTGGAAGATCCTTTTGCAATTGCCGATTTACCCAAGCGTCTGCCAGATGGTGATTACGCTTTAGAGGGCTCTGGTGTTAGAGCGAATCTTGATTCATTAGCCGTTGGTTGGGGCTTAGGGTCATATGTATTTGATCGCTACAAAAATAATGCCCGTAACAGAGTGCCATCGGAGTGTAGTGTGCCGAGGTTAAAACTTCCGAACTCAGCAGATCATCAACGCATTCAGGAAACGGTGGCGGCAACCTACCGCGTGCGCGATCTGATCAACACGCCTGCGGAAGATATGATGCCGCAGCATTTATCCGCAGTGGTTGCTGAAATTGCGCAAACACATGAGGCAGAGTTTGCAGAAGTTGTCGGTGATGATCTGCTGGCGGAAAATTATCCGTGTATTCATACCGTCGGTCGTGCCAGTGTTCACCCACCGCGATTGATTGAGCTTAGGTGGGGTAGCAATAAAAAGCATCCATTGGTGACGTTGGTGGGCAAGGGCATCACATTTGACAGTGGCGGATTGGATATCAAGCCTGCCGCTGGTATGCGAAGTATGAAAAAGGATATGGGTGGGGCTGCCCATGCCATCGGATTGGCGCAGTTAATCATGGCACTTGAGTTACCCGTGCGCTTGCGTTTACTGGTCCCTTCGGCGGAAAACGCCATCTCATCGAATGCGTTCAGACCCGGTGATGTCATTCGCACCCGCAGCGGGATAACGGTAGAAATTGATAACACCGATGCCGAAGGGCGGTTGGTGTTGTGCGATGCGTTGAGCGATGCCTGCGACGAAGAGCCTGATTTGCTGGTCGACTTCGCGACGTTGACAGGGGCTGCGAGGGTGGCAGTCGGAACTGAAATAGCGTCTTACTTTTGCAATGACAGAGAAATTGCCAACACCGTGCGGGAAGCGGGTGTCAGTACATTTGACCCCACCTGGGAGCTGCCTCTTCACAGTGGCTATAAATCATTCCTGAAAAGTCATGTGGCAGATATGCAAAACGCTGCCAGCACCCCGTTCGGTGGAGCGATTACTGCGGCGCTTTATCTGCAGAGTTTTGTTGAACCAAATACCCGTTGGCTACACTTTGATATCATGGCCTGGAACAGTCGTGCACGAAGCGGAAGACCGATAGGTGGTGAAGCGATGGGGCTACGTGCAATGCTTGAAGTATTAGAGCGATTATATAGTGGTGATTGAAATGTCAGATGAAACCGGTACTACAAAAACCAAAGCGCCAGAAGTAATTGCTAAGGAGTTGCATGACGGCAGCCCGCCAGCGACGGCCGCACAAGTGATTGCGATACTCAACAGGCTTGAGATTGAAAACAGCACGATCAGCCACGCACCGATGAAAACGGTCGAAGATTCCATCGCGTTGCGTGACGGTATACCAGGTGGCTACTCCAAGAACTTATTTCTTAGAAATAAAAAGGGTGTCATGGTAGTGGTGACTTTGCTTGAAGATCGTCAGGTGAATCTTGCCGCCTTGGGCACCCAGCTCAATATGGGTAAGCTCAGCTTTGCGAGCCCGAAGCGACTGATGCACTACCTTGGTGTTATACCCGGAGCGGTAACCCCGCTCGCGGTAGTTAATGACAAAGACGTAGTGGTGACAGCAGTACTCGACAAAGCACTGCTTGATAAAGATCCACTACATTTTCACCCTTGTGATAATAGTATGACAACCACGCTTTCAGCGGATGGTCTGCTGAAGTACATGACCTCTTTTCATAGTGAGCCACTGATTGTGGATTTTGATGACCCTTCATTAGTGGCTTAGAAATTCCTGTTTTTCAATTACGGTTGCTGGAAGTTCTCCTGAGGGAATCAGGCTTGAAACGCTTCAAGCTTTCTCTGTAAAAACTCCGCTTGCGCACTATTTTCTGATAGCTCAATCGCCCTCAGTAAGTCCGCGATAGCTTCCTCGTGCCTGCCTAGTCTTTGATTTAAATCTGCACGTGCTGCATAAAGTGGTTGATAGTTGAGCATTGCATCTTCGTTTTCAACGATCGCCAGCAGAGTCAATGCCTCTTCTATGGAGTGCGCATAGGAAACCGCAATGGACTGGTTGACGCGAACCACGGCAGAAGGTTGTAGTGAATATAGTAGTTCGTAGAATGCACTGATTTGACGCCAGTCTGTACTTTCCCAGTCTGAAGATTCGGCATGAATAGCACTGATGGCCGCTTGAATTTGATATGAGCCGACTTGCTGTTTTACTAATGTTGTTTTTAGTAAATGGGTGCCTTCTGCTATTTTGGCTTTGCTCCACTTAGATCTATTTTGCTCTGCCAGTGGAATCATGTTTCCACGGTGGTCCATGCGAGTCTGTCGGCGTGAGTCATGCAGCAACATGAGTGCTAATAAGCCAGCGACCTCTGTTTGCATGGGCATTAAAGAGTGGACAATTCGCGCTAGGCGAATAGCTTCCTCAGCAAGGTCTTCGCGAACAATCTGCTTGCCTGAAGAGGCGGTGTATCCTTCGTTGAAGATAAAATAAATTACCGACAGCACAGTGCTTAGTCGCTGCTGCAAGTGTGCATCATCCGGTAGCTTGAACGGAATGCCCGCTAAAGCTATTTTATTTTTTGCACGCGACAATCGCTGCGCCATAGTTTTGGGTTTGTCCAGAAATGCTCTGGCTATTTCTTCTGTTGATAGTCCTCCCAGAGTGCGCAGTGTTAATGCAATGCGTGATTTTTCTTCAAGCGCCGGGTGGCAACAAGTAAATATTAATTCAAGTCGTTTGTCCGGAATGATCATCTCTTCATCTGTGTCGTCGACTTGTGATTCAAGCTCCACAAGATAGGTGAGTTCTGGTTGTAGCTTTGCGAAGCGGGAATCTCGACGGAACTTATCTATGGCGCGGCGCCTGGCGGTGGTGATAAGCCAGGCTGACGGAGATTTTGGTAGTCCTTGTTTCTGCCAAGTAGTCAGGGCCTGTTCCAAAGCGTCTTGAAGTACATCTTCGGCCAGTTGAAGATCCCCGATACCGGCCACTAATGCGGCTAGTATGCGCCCCCATTCTTCACGAACGATCTGATTGATTGCCTGTTCGATTTTGAATGGGGGAAGCATGATTTTAGTAATTCAGCTGTTAATGCCTGGTTGGCTGACTAATCGAAAGTCATTATTGGTCTGACTTCAATACGGCCATGGGCTGCAGTGGGTATTTTTGCTGCATATTCAATCGCCTCGTCAAGTGAGTCGCACTCAATGAGGTAATAACCACCCAGCTGTTCTTTGGTTTCGGCGAATGGTCCATCGGTCGTTTCAATGGATCCGTTTTCGCGCGTTACTGTGGTGGCTGTGGTGGCCGGTTGTAACGCGTCGCCCGCCACAAGCGCACCTTTTTCCTTCAATAGGGTGGTGAATTCCTGATAAGCCTGCATATAGGGTCCGAATTCCGGGGTTCCCGGTGCCGGGCCTGTATCTGCTGCTGAGTAGATCAAACAAATATATTGCATCGTATTCTCCTTAAGTTGTCTGGCTTGCAGAGACAAGTGTCTCTGTAATGTACAGACGAATGAGCTTCCTGCAAATCTACATGGTCGGAAATATTAGTTTTGAATACGCTTGCAATCCATGTCTCGCCAATGCTAAATTCAATGCGTAGTGGAAGTGCTTGCTTAGGTTTCTGTTTCTGTAAAAGCTCAACGCTAATGCTTGAGGTGGAAACCTAGTAGTCGCTCTCGCTCATTGGAGGGGGAAGACTTAATAAACGCTTGTACGTATGATTACGGTGCCTAACGCTGCGTAAAACATCGACGCAACGTTATAAACGCTATGGTGTGGAAGTCGTCTGTTCCGGCAATCTGGATTCACGGAATATGATGTACAGACCACTGGCGAAAATGAGTGTGGCACCAAGTAGTGTCATAAAATCTAAACGTTCGGAAAAAAACATTACTCCAATTATTACGGTCCAAATTAATCGTAAAAAATCTAATGACATGACGGCGGTAGAGTCAGCCATGGAAAGTGCTGTAGTCATGCACATATGACCGAGCGTTCCAAGTGCCCCAACCAGAAACAGCAGCCACAACGAATGACCGCTAGGTAATTCACCTAAATATAAAAATATCGGCAGTGATAGTGCGCTTAAAGTAATTCCGCTCCAGGCCACGATGCTTGCGGTGTGCTCAGTGCTGGACAGCGACTTGACGATAACAAGGTTAATGCCCCAAAAGAGGCTGGAGCCGATCACAAGCAGTGCTGATGGGTTAAACGAATCACTGGCAGGGCGTAACACCACCAATACGCCAATAAAACCAGCGATAATTGCGGCAATTCTTCGTGCTCTGACGCGCTCGCCCAGTATTAACACGGCGGCTATGGTTCCAAAAATGGCTGCACTAAAGCTGAGTGCTGTGGCAGTCGCAATTTCTACTCTCGCAAGCGCTGTAAACCACAACAACATAGCCAATATGCCGCTTGCGCCGCGAAGCAGGTGTAGCGGCATTCTTTTTGATTTGAGTGAATGAACACCGTTGCGTAACACCAATGGCAGAACAACAAGCAGGCCAAACAGGTTGCGAAAAAAAGTGATGGTGTAGACGTCAACGGTTGTGCTGAGATGCCGAACCACGCCGTGCATAGCCGCAAGCGCTGCAGTGGCGGCGACCATATACATCATTGCTTTGATGATTGATGGCTGAGCCACCCTGAGCGGTGTTATCGACAAGTGAATCTGCTTTTGTGATAACTATTCAGTAGGAAATAAACGTGATTCATATTTTTGAGGCTATTGCAGTCTTGGGTAGCTTTTCAGGGTCGGGTTGTCTGATTCATGGGTATATTCATGGGTAGGAGTTCGCGCGCACTATAAAGGTGTATTTGAGCATGAACGACAGCGTCCATGGAGTCGACAGGCGTGGCCTGAATAGTTACCCATTGTGTTGGGCTGACAGTATCGCACTGGCATGGGTTCAGTGAAACCAAATTGATCAGTGTGGTGTGGGCGAGTGGTTTGTTCGTCCGTGCAGACATATACTGGCAGGCCTGTTTGGTTACTTTGAACTTAACTGGCTATGAATACACCGGTAGGCCTACCCCGCTTTCATTCTACTTGTCCGCACGATTGCCCCAGCACTTGTGCGCTTGAGGTAGAGAAGATTGACAGTCATACCATTGGCCGTGTGTATGGCGCTGATAATTCATACACGCAGGGCGTGGTGTGCGCAAAAGTAGCTCGTTATGCCGAGCGCATTCATCACCCTGATCGATTGTCGCAACCGTTGCGCCGCAGTAATAAAAAATCCGCCAATGGTGAGTTTGAACCCATTGCCTGGGACGATGCGCTCGATATAGTCGCAGAGAAGATGCGGTCGATAATAGCGAAGTATGGCGCTGAGGCGGTTTGGCCGTATCACTATGCAGGCACCATGGGATTAGTTCAACGTGATGGTATAAATCGTTTTCGAAACTGTCTTGCAACGTCGCAGCAGCACAATACCTTCTGTACCACACTGGCTGATGCAGGCTGGAACGTAGGGGTGGGTGCAAAACGTGGTGCTGATTCAAGGCTTGTCGACGAAAGCGATTTAATTGTCGTATGGGGTGGTAACCCGGTGAACACGCAAGTGAATCTAATGCACCATATTGCCACTGCAAAAAAGCGCGGTGCAAAACTGGTTGTGGTTGATCCTTATAAAACAGGTACTGCAAAACAGGCGGATCAGCATTTGATGTTACGCCCGGGCACCGATGGGGCGTTGGCCGCGGCGGTAATGCATGTATTGATCAAAGAGGGCTATGCAGATCGCGACTATCTGAGTAAGTACACAGACTTTTCAGTGGTGACTGAAAAGCATTTATCTGAAAAAACGCCGCAATGGGCTGCGGATATTACTGGCTTGAGCGTGCAGGAAATCATCGCGTTTGCCAGATTGTATGGTGAGAATAGAAAGAGTTTTATCCGCGTTGGCTATGGCTTTTCCCGCAGTCGCAACGGAGCGGTTAATGTTCATGCAGTCACTTGCCTGCCAGCACTCACGGGTGCGTGGAAGCAGCGTGGCGGTGGTGCCCTGTATTCAAACGGCGCGTTGTATTCCAATATTGATAAAACGCTTATCGAAGGATTGGATCGGGCAACAGAGGTGAGAGTGCTGGATCAGTCCAGAATCGGTGACATACTGACCGGTAACCCGATAGATCTTCAGAATGGTCCGCCTATCAAGGCATTGTTTGTTCAAAATACTAATCCCGCAGTGGTCGCACCTGAATCGAATAAGGTGATAAAAGGGTTATTGAGGGAAGATCTTTTCGTCTGTGTGCACGAACAGTTTATGACAGACACTGCTAAGTTTGCAGATATTGTACTGCCCGCCACTATGTTCCTTGAGCATGACGATCTTTATGTCGCGGGTGGTCATACGCATGTGCAAATGACCAGGAAAATTGTAGAGCCTCCCGGGCAGTGCCGTAGTAATCATCAAGTCTTATGTCAATTGGCTGCAAGGCTTGGTCTTGAGCACCCGGGTTTTACCATGACCGAATGGGACTTGTGTGATCAAGCACTTAAGGCATCGGGTTTACATGATGCGGAGACTTTGTATAAAGAACACTGGCAGGATATTGCCCGTGATTTTGAGGACAGCAATTTTTTAAACGGGTTTGATACTCCGGATAAGAAGTTTCATTTTTCACCGGACTGGAGCCGGGTCGGACCGAACTACCAGCGTATGCCGACCATGCCAGATCACTGGGATGTCACTGATGAGTCATCTAATAGCTATCCATACCGTTTGGTGGCAGCTCCCGCAAGGCAGTTTCTAAACACTACATTCACAGAGACGCCCACTTCAGTTAAGCGCGAAAAACGGCCCACATTATTGGTCCATCAAGATGACTTGACGTCGTTATCTATTGCTGATGGACAAAAGGTCAGAGTCACCAGTGCTTGTGGGAATATAGGTGTTCACGTGAAAGCGTTTGAAGGAGTGCAGACGGGTGTGGTTATTATGGAAAGTATCTGGCCTAACTCTGCATTTGAGGAGGGTGTTGGGGTGAATGCGTTGGTGAGTGCTGAGCCTGGTTTCCCCAATGGCGGTGGTGTGTTTCATGACACTGCTGTCAAAATAGAATCTGCGTAACTACACCAGTGTACGTCTGTTGTCTCTGTGGGGGTTGTCGCTCGTGACAGCGGAGAATAGCGGCGAAGGTAAAAAGCCTCGCCGCTAAGTTGGATTGCCCGAGGAGTGTTTACACTAACGTTTCGTTGGCTAATTTTGGAAAGTAGTCTTCACAGCTTCCCTCACGATGGACATCGGCAGTGGCACAATGCAAGCCGCCACCGAATGGATAAGCATCTCGAAATGGCATGGGTATGACTTCCATCCCGAGTTTGTCCATTTGATCCATCTGATTGGTTTCGCTTGCCTCAACGATGACGGTCTTATGATCAAGCACCAAACAGTTCATTGAGAGCCACACACTTGAATAACATAGTGGTGGCGGTGAGTTATGTACAGGTGTTGCCGCGTCGATAATTTCCCAGTCGTTCTGGCTGAATATTTTACGCTGTGCATCCGGTAACGGGCGGTTCGGGTTATTGATAATTAGACCGGGCCTTAAAGGCACAAACGTCGCATCGATATGAATAGGGTAGGGGTCACCCGGAAAGTTTACCGAGTGTATTCGATGATCTGGAAAATGGCGCTTTAACCACTCCATGCCACGTCGGTTGGTTGTGAGTCCATGTTGGCAAAAGAGATCTTTGCCAAGCCGCATCACATCTGCAGCATCAAACAGTGGTTCGTGCTCTTTGGTTACAAAATCCAATGCCGCTGTTCGGTCTAAGCGTTCTTCGATGGTGATCTCGTCAAAGTAGCCGGCCTGGTATGAATCGTCAGACAGTCTGGGTCGCGGGGCACTCTCCCATTTGAAGTTGGGATCTTCGTCAAAATAACGTTGCATCAACGGGTGATAGGCGAGGTATTCAAAGTAGCGGCAGCGAAATGACATTGGCGCGCTTAAAATTTCATTGCCTACGGTGAGCAGTACATCGCGAGGTGGCATGCAGCCAAACATTGATGCGGTACTGAAGTCCGGGGTGATCACAGCCTGATTCCACTGAATTGGTGTCGGGCGGTCAACAGTAATGCCTCGTCCCTCAAGGACTTTTACCAGGTTATCGAGCTGAACATTGGCCTTCTCGACTGTCTCCAGTGGGCGTGGTCCCCACATGCCACGCATATCGCTGTCTTCCGGAACCTTTGCTTCTGTTGCCGGTTCAGAGGGCGGAATGCAAGTATGGTCTGCACGACCGACGATAACGTGTTTCAGTGGATCAAATTCGTTCCACGAATTAACTTTAACCATGCGGGGGTTCCTGTTCGGTGATGGCGCTACTGATGGCGCTACTATAAGAGCGAATGAGGTGGCGCGACAAGCATAGACTTGTAAACTGCCGATCTCAGACAGCATGGCGTAGTGGTGTTGCAGAAACAAAAAACCCGGCAGGTGCCGGGTTTATGTATTCAAGTCAGTGCGTGTTTCGTCACGAGTTGCCGATCTCCTGACCGTTCTTGCTGTAACTGCCTTTTAGTATGCTGCGTGCTGCCCTCGGCCAGTTGTACTGTTCGGCTCGCTGCACCGAAACCCCTACGCGCTCAGCATAGTGGACAACTTCGCGATCGGTCCATAGTGATATTTGCTCAAAGTCTGTCACTCCGTTGCGGGCAAACGCTCCCGCGATGGTTTGCGTGACACCTGGAAGCAACGTGAGCTCATCAGTGCCATCCGCGCGGCGTATCCGGTGCCCGTCTTTGGTGAATTGTGGTCTTTGTGTTGACGTATAACCGGTTGCACCGGTCAGTGCTTCCGTGTCGGTATCCGCTCGCACAAACACGCGTGGCTTGGCGCCAGTAGATCGGGTCTCAACTTGCTGCAGGTTGTTGGGTTGCAGGTTGTTGGCGCTGGTGGAAGCGGTGGCCGATTTTGAAGTAGCACTCGCGGTCCTGCGGTGGTTGTCCCGTTCATACAGTCGAGCTTTCAGCTCTTCCAGTTCGGTAGATTGTTGTGCAATTTTTGTGTGCAGCTGCAGGGTGTTTTCTGCCTGCTTTTCAAGTGACCGCACCAGCTCGCTTTGAGAGTCTTTCTCTTGCGTCAAAAGGGTAATGCTGGACTGTTGCTGTTTGTTTTTAAGGCTGTTGCTGGTCAGTTGTGAGTTGAGTCGTGATATCTCTTCATCACGTTCGCGCATCGCGGCCAACAAAGAATCATTTTTACGGGTTTGTTCTTCCAGCACTTTTTGCATTGGTCCACCGGATAGCTGAGTATCTTGCAGTGCAATTTGTGCTTTACGAAGCTCTGCATCCCGCTCGGTCAGAGTTAAACGCAGTGTCTCTGTATCGGATACCTCTCGATTGAGGCGTTGGCTTTCACTTTCTTCACGTACCAGCCTGGTGCGAAAGTCAGCAAGCCGACTTTCCTTATCTTGCAGTTTGCTGGTCAGTCTTTGATTGATCTCCAGCTGTTTGGTGGCTTCCAGCTTCTGGCTTTCCAGTGTACGTGTTTGATCGTGAAGTTTGGCCTGCAGCGTTTTCAGATCATTTTGCAGCATGTTATTTTGCTTGGCGATCTCCGTATTCGACTCTCTCAGCTTAGTTTCATTTGCCTGTGAACTTGTGGTCAGCTGAGTGCGCAGCTCACGTAGCTGGTTCTCCTTTGATTGAGTCAGTTCTGATATCTGCGACTGCATGTTTTCAATGCGGGTTTTCGATTCATCGCCGGCGCTACGGAATGTTTTAAGCTGGTGTTGCAGGGCCTTCATTTCGTTTTGCAGTGCCAGGTTTTTAGCTGACAATTGCTCGCTGTTTTCTTTGAGTTTGCTTTGTTCTGCCTTGGCGCTGTTGGTCAGTTCGAGTTGCTGCTTTTCTTTGGATTGCTGAAGTTCTGAAACCTGACTTTGAAGACTATCGATACGAGCTTTGTATTCGTCACGAGTAGCGGCAAGTTGGTTGAGGTCTTGCTGCAGTTTCTCAAGCGCAATATTGCCTTGTGCTTGCAGTTCGCCAAGTTGAGCAGAAGTCTTGTTGCGACTTGCCGCCACATCATCAAGCTCTTCGCGCAACGATTGAATACGCTTGTCTTTCTCTGTGAGTGTTGTGTTTAGTTTGTCAACACTCCTTTGTAGCACATCACGCTTACCGGCAGAGTCTCTCAGCATGTCATTGAGTGCTGCGACCTCTGCACTTTTGCTCTTGATTTTTGAGCGTGTAGTTGCCGTGTCTTTTATTTCTGACTGCAGACGTTGAACTTCCTTCTGCTCATGAAGCTTAATGTCTTTGATTTGTGTGTTGAGTTCACTGACTTGTTGCTTTGACTTGGTAAGTGCTTCATCACGGTCAGCTATCACACGCTTTAGATCGGATACTTCTGATGCAATTTTGCTCTCGGTTTCCTTGAATTGCTTCTCGCTCTTTTTAAAGTCATGTTCGCGACTTCTCATGGTTGAGCTCTCGGCGCTAAGCGTTTCAAGTTTGGCATGCAGGGTTTTGATGTCTGCGTTTTTGTTTTCCAGCATCAGGTCGTAGTCGTGCTTTTGTTTTTCAACGGTGTCGCTGGCGGTCTCTAGCGATTTTGTTAGCTCTTCAAGTTTGGAATCATATTCAAGTGTGACTGTTTCGACTTTGCTGCGACCTGACTCTGCCGCCGTCAACTGGCTGCGTAAGGTCTCAACGGTAGAGTCTGTTTCTTTTACCCGTGCTCTAAGGCTTTCAATGACCTTATCGTTCTCTCGAACGGCACTTCGCAGCGCACCCACAGTTTCAGTGGCTTCTGCTAATCGCTCACTGCTGGCCGACCCGCCAGCGGTGTACTTAGAGAGCTCATTGCGAAGCTCACTTTGTTCCTTTTGTTTTTCGGTACGGAAGGAATTGAACTCAGACTGGTTTTCAAGCAGTGATTTTTTTGTTGTCGCAAGCTCTTTTTTCAGATCATTTATTTCGATTACCTGCGCACGAGTACCGGACTCCACCGAGCTATCCTTGCGGCGCAGCTGCTGCACTTCGTTCTTCGCATCGCGAAGTTCCAGATTTTTTGTGTCGAGTGTGTGCCGAAGATGCTCGGCATCTTTCATCGCATCATCAATGTCACGGGCGAAATTCTGTCTGACCCTTTTGTCTGAACCGCCAGAAAAGAAATTTCTGATACACCAACCAATGATGGCTCCAGCGATAGCGGTGAGACCCAATATGAAAGCTAATTCGCCCATGACATTCATTTCTATTCTCCGTTGGTGAACCCAAATTCGATGCGTCGATTTAGGGCCCGACCGGTAACCGTGTTGTTGGAAGCTATAGGTTGGCTGGAACCATAGCCCTGTGATGTCATTCTGTCACCGCTGATACCGCGATCGATCAGGAAACTTCTCACCCGTTCGGCCCGCTCAGCGCTCAGTACCCGATTGCGCTCATCTTTACCGGTTGCGTCGGTATGGCCTGAAATGGCCACCGTGGCATCTGGTATTTGAAATAGCGCGTCGGCAACCTGATCCAGAATACTGATGCTATCTGAATCCAATTCGGAACTGTTTGAACGGAACCGGATTGCTGCCAGATCGATCTGTGCAAACAGCTCGCTAATATCAGGGCCTTTGACTGTAATGTCGTTGCGCAAACTCACAGAGTTGCCAAACGCTGCCAGGCTATTGTCCGCAGCGCGCTGGCGTTCACCTTCGTTTGCAGAGATTCCGCTGATTGTGACATCGCCGGCTGATGACACAGCCATCTTAGCGTTTTCAATGCCGCGCAGGGTATCAAGCGATTGCGTGATGGCATCGCCCCATACAGGCGCCATAACTCGTTCATCGATGGTGACATTGGTGACAACAGACCGACCAGCGCCCTCAAAGGCGCGTGTGATCGATTCGGTGGTGGCCGCTGGCAGTAGACCCATGATGGTTACCTTCGAGCCCAGGTCCGTTATTGTTGCGAAAGGCTTCATAAACGGCGCAGGTGCAACCTCTGGTTCTGGCTCTGGCTCGGGTGCTGGTTGTGGCGCTGGCGCCGCTGCCGGGACTCGAACCGCGATTCGGTTGTCAATGGACTGATCGGGGAACAACGCAGATACATTGTCGCCGGCTGTCTGCTTGGCGTCATCAGAAGTGGCGATGCCGGATATGAGTACGTCTCCGGAAGGCTGTACTTTCACTTTTGCTTTTTCGATGTCCAGCATCGCGTTCAATGATCCGCCGAGGCTGGCTGCCCAGGAAGGCGCTTCGAACTCGTCGCTTGTAGTTATAAAACTCGCTACCGGTTTATCTGCGCTGTCGAGAGCACTTTCAATTGCCGCTGCACTATCAGCAGGCAGGCTGCCATAGAGTGCGATTCGATCAGGGCTGTTGTAGATTGTTGCAAAGCCCGGTTTCAGAGGTGCCGGTGCAGGGGCCGCGGTTGTTGGAACGGTAATTCTGTTGTCAACAGTGAGTTGGCCGTTTAGCAGTTCCGCGGCTTTCGCTCCGATATCGCTTTTGGCTTGCTCGTCGCTTGCAGATCCAGTGAGTAACAGCGAGCCGTTCATTACGGAGAAAGAACCACCTTCAATACCATTGAGGTCTGGAGTCAGTTGTTGAACCGCTGGCCACCAGCCCGGATTGGTCGTGTTTGCATCAACTTTGATACTTCCGCTAACACGGTCTTCTCCGTAAGCCTCTTTGGCTGTGGTTTCTATTCTGGTGGCGTATTCCTGATCGGACACTGTGCCAGATAACTTGACTCCGGCCTCAGTCGCAAAGAATGTCAGGCTAGATTCTGTGCGTTCGACTTGTGCGGTGTCAGTAGTACCGACGGTCAGTTGGTTGTCAACATCACGTACACCAATAGTGCTGGCAACCACCTCTTCGGCGCGCTCGCTATCAGGTTGGGCGTCAACGTTGCCAGTGAGGATGGCACTTCTTCCGTCAATCTCGACTGAAGCAGAATCGTAGCCAGCTTCTGACAAGGCGGTGTTAGTGCGGGTAGTTAAATCGGCGTTGATCATTGGTGCGTAGTGCTTGATCGCGTACCACAGCACCCCCAACAGCAACAAAACCCCGAATAACAAAGGGCCCCATGCAGTGCCGCCATCAGCAGCTACCGCCGGTGGGACAACATAGCCCGGGCGACGAGCGCGTGCGGCGGGAGCGACGTATCTGCCTTTCCGTGCTCCTGGCGGTGGAGCCATTGCACGTCTTGGGCGGGAATCACGATAGACGGGGCGTGTGTCTGGCCGGGCAGGTGGACGTGATCCCGGTCGGGCCGATCGCGGTCTGTCTGCTGCAGGGCGTCCTGAGCCCTCCCGGCGCATCGGACGACGGTTTGCGTCCATGCTTTGGGCAGTTCTTTGCGCTGCCGAGCGGTGGGTGTTGTCTGTAGCGCTGACCGGTCGCTCTAGTGAGCTGCGACGAACTTCAGTTTCACTTGATGACACGCTGGAAGCTGATTGTTTTGGTCTGGGGCTTTCAGTTCTGCTCGAAGTCTGCGCGGCGGAGGCGGGTCTGGCCACCGGCGGTCGGGCCGGCTGAGCTCTGTTTGCAGCAGCCGTGTTAGTTGTATTTTTCGCTGCATCAGCAGGAATCACTGGTGGTGTAGCAGGCGCTGACGTATTAGTGGTAGTTGCAGTCTTTGGCAATGGCGGCGGTGTATCTGATGACGGGGCAGCGTTTTGACCCGGTATCGCAGGTCTACCCCCCGAACCCCGGTTGCCCGGCTGTGGCACAGCTCCACCCGTTGCAGTGCCGCCGGTAACGACTGATTTCGCAGCGTCTGTGGTAGATGTTTTTGCCGCCGATGCAGTTGCTGCGGCTTTTTTCGCTAATGCGTCGGCCTGGTTTGTGAGATCGCTTGTTGCCTGGTTGATTTTGTCCGTGCCCGGAATTTTCTTATCTGGAGGATTTGCCATTGCTTTTCCCATTGTGGACAGCCTGAATTTCAAGACTGATGCAATACGTATTTAGAGTGAAAAGTGGATAATTAATTAAGGATATTTTCGCTGATTTGACCACGCAAAGCTATGTGTACTTTATTTACCTACATCCCTGTTGTCACCTTGCATGGGTCATATAATGATGGTTCATGAAGAGTTTGATGGCTCAGCGTTTGTCGCGCCAAAATTGATTTGCTCCGGTGTGCCGTTTCGCGGCTACATTTGTCGACCATAGTTCTCGGATAAGCTCCTAGGAGCCTGTCCGAGAACTATGATCTACTGCGGTCGCGATATTTTGGCCAGCTATTACGATCCTTTTCGTTAAAGAAGAATGACTATTCGCCTCTCACGATCGAAATATCTGACTTAAAATCTCACAACGGATCTCAAGACCCTAGTCCTCGGACAGCCTCCTACGTTGTATCCTGATCTTGCAACAATAACAAATTCAGCGAGTTGCAATTGAAACCGGCAGTAACAATGTGCAAATTATAGACTGCCTGGTGCACAAAAACCGGATGTATTGAGGCCCAGCGCCAGTTTGGCGTTTATGTGCACCTGCGGGTCGTTGGACACACTGTCGTTTCAACAGCTTGCGGCATACTCTACCTAAATTAACACTAAGAGCCTAATGCCATGGCAGGAAAGAGAAGAAGAAGGGGCGGACGCGAAGACAAGCGAGCCCGTGCGGCGAACCAGGCCCCTGTTGCGCCCTATATTAAGCGGCGCATTCCGTCTTATTGTCATGCAACACAAGAGCAATTAGAGCTAATCGAGCACAACGCTGACACAGTGCTCGAAGAGATCGGCATTGAGTTCAGGGACTTTCCCCGTGCGCTGGAGTTGTTCAAACAGGCAGGGGCCGATATTGACGGTGAGCGGGTCCGTTTTCCGCGTGGCATGTGTCGCAAGATAATCCAGGACAGTGCGCCGAGAGAATTTGTTCAGCATGCCCGCAACCCGGCCCGAAGTGTGGTCGTCGGTGGCGACAATACTGTATTGGTGCCGGCTTATGGCTCGCCTTTTGTGCGTGATCTTGATAATGGCAGGCGCTACGCCAATATCGAAGACTTTCAGAACTTTGTGAAGTTGGCGTATATGTCGCCATCGCTGCACCACTCTGGCGGCACCGTTTGTGAGCCGGTTGATCTACCGGTCAACAAACGTCACTTCGATATGGTGTATTCGCATATGCGCTATAGCGACAAGCCCTATATGGGTTCGGTGACAGCGGCGGAGCGTGCGCAAGATACCGTTGAAATGTCGAAAATACTATTTGGTGATGACTATATAGACCCTGATACCGGCAATGAAAAAACGGTGGTGATCAACTTGATCAATGCCAATTCCCCGATGACCTTCGACGACACCATGCTCGGCGCAGCGGAGACTTATGCGCTGGCCAATCAGGCGACAGTGATATCGCCATTTATTCTCGCCGGTGCAATGTCTCCGGTCACAGTTGTTGGTACCGTGACCCAGATTCTGGCTGAAGCACTGGCGGGCATGGCTTTTGTGCAGCTGGTGCGCCCTGGTGCCCCGGTGGTGTTTGGCACCTTTGCGAGCAGTATTTCGATGCAGTCGGGTGCGCCCACGTTTGGTACACCGGAACCCACCTCAGTGTTATACATCGCCGCGGAGTTGGCGCGCCGTCTGGGTGTTCCATTCAGATCCGGTGGCGGACTCAATGCGTCGAAACTGCCTGACGCCCAGGCGGCTTATGAAGCTGCCAACACATTGCAATCTGCCATGCTTGCAGGTGTTAATTTCATGTTGCACACCGCTGGCTGGCTGGAAGGCGGGCTGGTAATGAGTTATGAAAAATTTGTTATGGACGCTGATCAGGCGGGCATGCTGCAAGTGTTTGGTGAAGGTTTGGACTTCAGTGAGAACGGCCAGGCCCTGGATGCCTTGCGTGAAGTGGGACCAGGCCAGCACTTCCTCGGCTGCGATCACACGCAAAGAAACTTTGAAGCGGCGTTTTACCGTTCAGACCTGGCAGACAACAACAGCTTTGAACAGTGGGAATCTGAAGGGTCACTGGACACCTCACAAAGAGCCAATGTAAAAATGAAAAGTATGCTCGAGAGCTACGAAGCGCCTGCCATTGATCCAGCGGTCGATGAGGCTTTGTTGGCTTACATTGAGCAGAGAAAATCATCATTTCCTGATGCGAATTATTAGGTCTGGCTGATGACTGGAGCGGCAAAGTACGAAGCACTTTCGAGTTTTGCCGCTCAATTACTGACGGCGCAAATAGCTAATGCGGGTGCGTTTATTCGTCCAGGCGAATCAGAAATAGTCGCGATCAAGAAGCATTTTGATGCTGCAAATGTAAATATTTCTCGTCAACTGGGTTGTTTTTGTTCAGTTATTACTAATTTCCTGAATAAAATTCTGATTTTTTTGAACCGGGCAGTAATATAATTACTGGTTAGTTATCAATGGCTAAAAAGTGGTTTATGAGAAAACACTATAACAAATAGCGGTTTATACCGTCTTGGCACCTTATCGTGAAATGATCTGGCCCTAAGCTAAAATGTCGCAAACAGTACATCATCGTGCTGCTTCGAGAACAGAGTGAGGCCCACGCGACGTAGAGCGATCAATCATAGAATCGCGGTCAAAAGCACAGGAAGTGCAGCCATTGCGGACCAGTAAAAAAAAAGCGTGAGCATCTTGAGCACTACTAGACACGCTACTGGTTGGAATAAACTGCATGATAAAAAGCAAGAGCTCCGGGCCGACTAAGATCGGTTTTCTTTTAATATCCGATTTTTCAATGCTCGCATTTTCGTCGGCTCTCGAGCCACTTCGAATGGCGAATCAACTTTCAGGCGAAAGCCTCTACGAATGGACAACGATCGGTGCATCGCGAGATGCTATCGACGCCAGCAATGGCATACCAATCACTCCGGATTGTTCAATCCATGATGCGCCCCAATTTGATGCAGTATTTGTATGTTCCGGCAATCAAATTCAACATCATAGCGATGCCGATGTAACGGCGTGGGTGCGGTCGCTTTCAAAGCGGGATATGACCTTAGGTGCAATATGTACTGGCACCTACGTGCTGGCCAAAGCCGATGCGCTTGATGGACACCGCTGCACTATCCATTGGGAAAACATGGCCAGTGCCAGAGAGGAATTCCCTCATTTGGTGATTTCCCCTGAGCTGTTTGAAATCGATGAGAATCGCTATACGAGCGCGGGTGGAATTGCGCCGTTGGATATGATTCTGCACGAGATCAGGAACTCACATGGAGCTGACCTCGCCTCTGCGATTATCGAACAGTTCATGTGCGATAGAATCAGAGACAAACACGACAGACAACGCGTTCCGTTAACGCAGCGTATAGGCACAAACCAGCCTAAGCTGGCAGAGGCGGTATCGTTGATGGAAGCAAACATCGAAGAGCCTATGACGCTTGATGAATTGTCTTTTCACGTCGGATTGTCACGCAGACAATTAGAGCGTTTGTATCAACGCTATCTTCAGTGCGTACCGACCCGATATTATCTTGAGCTTAGATTGGAGCGTGCAAGACAGCTGTTGCTGCAGACTAGTATGCCGATTGTTGATATTGCACTGGCGTGTGGTTTTATATCAGCGCCACACTTCAGCAAATGCTACCGCGATACCTTTGGTCTGCCACCGCGTGATGAGCGGCGTAGAGCAGCGGGCCAAGTTGAAGCCAGTAAGGCGAAGAAAGACAGTAAAGCGTCTAATCTTCGTCGCACCACTGTGTGTTCAGCTTCTGCGCCGTCTGCGGCGAGCGCTCCGCCCGCCGCTTGATGCAGGCGTCGGTTCGGGCAGCGTAACCTGCTCTGAAAGCATTGGGAATTTCGCAGTTTTATGCGGAATTCCCATGGCTTCAACGAAATGATCCTGAAACTTCTGCTCGACAGCAGTTTCAATTTTTTCGACCTGATTCACCAGCTGTTCAATATCGTCTCTGGTACGTCGATTAAGCAGCGCCATACGTGCACCGGATCCTGCTGCATTGCCCGCTGAAGATACATTGCTAAGAATGCAGTCCGGTATCAAACCGAGGATCATCGCATACTTAACATCAATGTGGCTGCCGAATGCACCCGCTAAGCGGATACGATCAACTTGTTCAACTTCCAGTCTGTCCATCAATAATCGGACCCCGGCGTACAACGCAGCCTTAGCCAGTTGTATTTGTCTCACATCATTTTGAGTGATGACTATTCTTACGTCGCCATCGTGCAGCAGATAAGAAAACGTTCTGTCGTTTTCAATCACACGATCAGACTTATCTGCATGCGCTGAGCTGATAACGCCGTTGGTGTCAATCAAGCCTGCCAGAAACATTTCTGCCACCACTTCGATAATTCCACTGCCACAGATACCGGTGACGCCGAGTGATTCAATGGATGCGTCAAAACCTGGATCATCCGACCATAATTCACTGCCGATAATACTGAACTTAGGTTCGAGTGTTTCAGGATCAATTCTTACGCGTTCAATGGCACCCGGCGCTGCTCGTTGACCGCCACTGATTTGAGCGCCTTCAAATGCCGGGCCTGTCGGGCTCGAACAGGCGAGTATTCTTTCGTTATTACCAAGGACAATCTCTGCATTGGTGCCAACATCAACCAGGAGAGTGATGTCACTCATTGTATCGGGTCGTTCTGCCAATATTACCCCTGCAGTATCGGCGCCTACATGGCCTGCGATACATGGCAGTACATAGACTTGTGCATTGGGGTGAGTGTTAAAGTTTAGTTCACTGGCATTACAGCGGAACGCTTCATCAGTGGCAAGCGCGAATGGAGCTCCGCCCAGCTCAACCGGGTTGATACCCAGTAGCAGATGGTGCATCACCGGGTTGGCAACTAAGGTCATAGCCATAACGTCTGCGAGATCGGCTTCTATTTCTTCTGTGGTGGCAGTGACTAAGGTATTGATCGCTTCGCGAACCACTTTCGTCATCTCAACTTCGCCCCCCGGGTTCATCATCACATAGGAGACACGGCTCATTAGATCTTCGCCAAAGCGAATCTGTGGATTCATGATGCCGGAGGAGGCCAGTACATCGCCGCTTAATAAATCACATAGGTGTGCGGCGATTGTGGTTGAACCGACGTCTATCGCTATGCCGAGTACTTGCTCTTTGAGTCCCGGCCATAGCGCGACAATGTTGTTATCTTCTGCGACGGCCACAGTGACCTGCCAATCTCCCTTACGCAGAACGGGTTGCAGAGTAGGTAGCAACGAAGATTCAAACCTTAAGTCTGTTAGCTGCCATTCCTGTTCGAGAGCCAGCTTAAGGCGTTGCAGGTCACCGGTCGGCGAATGCATGTCAGGTTCTTCCACCTGAACAAAGTACAGCCTCACTAATGGATCGAGCTCTATATCGAGCAGATCAGCGCCTTTTCTAATGACCTGTTTGTGCACCTGGCTGTCAGGTGGCACATCTATAACCACATCGCCCAGCAACTGTGCCTGACAACTGAGACGACGCCCATCAAGTGATAGCTTTTTTACCTTCTCCCAGCGTTCTTCGGTTTTGGTAAAGGCCGACAGATTTTTTGCGTCAGAGACGATCTCGTGTTTTGAAAACTCGCCTTCGGCACATAGCACCTGGCAGCGCCCGCAGATGGCACGGCCGCCACAAACCGAGTCGATATCCACCCCCAGTGCACGGGCGGCTTCCAGAACCGGTGTATTCACCGGAAAATGGCCGCGTTTGCCGCTTGGGGTAAAGACTACTTTTACCTGTTTAACCTGACTTGGCTGGTCCGGCAGGCTTTGAGTGGAAGATTCTGACATCGGCGAAACTCCTGCGGCTGTGCCACTTGTGCACGCCTTGTGTTAAATCGACCTATGACCGGCCGTTGCTACTTGAGGCTATTTTGCTGGTCGTTTTCTTTTTGATACCCGGCGGCCGCGTCCGTCGCCGTCTTTGGGCGGTTCTCGATACTTTCCAATCCAATTCAGGCAATCCGGGTCGTGTCCCATAAGCACGTCCGCCGCCATGACTGATTCCATGACCTCTTTATGTATGGGGTTAGTTATTGCAGAAGTCATTCCGTGTGAGATAGCCATCGATAAAAAGGCACCGTTAATACCATCACGGTTGGGCAGACCAAAGCTGACATTTGAAGCGCCACAAGTGGTGTTGCACTTTAGTTCGCGTTGAATACGTCCGACGATATCAAACACCTGGCGACCAGCTTGCCCCATGGCACCGATTGGCATCACCAGTGGGTCTATGACTACGTCACAGGCTTTGATGCCATAGTCTGCTGCATGCTCTACGATTTTCTTGGCCACAGCGAAGCGCACTGCCGGATCTTCTGAAATACCGGTTTCATCGTTTGATATTGCGACCACTGCGGCGTCGTATTTCTTGACCAGAGGCATTACACGTTCAAGCTGTTCCATCTCGCCGGTAACGGAGTTAACTAAGGCGCGACCGTTGTAGACCTGCAGGCCGCGATCCAGCGCTTCGATAATTGACGAGTCTATACAGATAGGAATGTCGCTGATCGACTGTACCAACTCGATAGCTTGTGCCAGTAACGCAGGCTCATCTGCCAGTGGGATGCCTGCATTGATATCTAGCATATGCGCGCCCGCTTCAATCTGGGCGATAGCATCTGCTTCCACTCGACTGAAATCGCCGTTCTTCATTTCTTCAGCGAGTAGCTTTCGCCCGGTCGGGTTGATTCTTTCACCGATCATAGTGAATGGTTTGTTAAAACCAATGATGTGATCGCGTTTGGCGGAACCGATAACGGTTTCAGTCATAGGGGTGTCCCGGAAATTATCTGAAAACTATGGAAGTCAGTCTATGGAATGTAACTGACCGTTGAGATCGGGGTCAGCGTGTGGGCGCCTGACGTCTATTGCGTAGCGACAGAATGCCGGAGCGTTCAACTATTTCGGGCACAGTATGTTCCTGACGGTAAGCCATAATATGGCAGCCGTGAACGCCTTCTATTTCACTGACTTGTTGAATCATGTCTATGCACAGCTGGATGACTTCTGCACGTTGATTTTCTGCCCCGGCAAGGCGTTTTACCACGGCATCCGGAATATGCACGCCAGGCACATTCTTGCGAATCCATTCAGCTGTTTTAGCGGAAGCCAACGGCCCGACACCCACCAGGATATATATTTTTTTATCTAAGCCCAGTTCACGAACCTGATGCATATAGTTTTTTAACATGTCAATGTCGTAGCAGTACTGCGTTTGAACAAACTGTGCACCGGCGGCGACTTTTTTTGCCAGACGATCAGCGCGGAATTCGTACGGTGGTGCAAACGGATTGGCTGCAGCACCTAAGAATACGGCGGGTGCCTTGTCGAGCTTGCGGCCACTTTCAAACGTTGAATTGTCGCGCATGTTTTTACTGATTTGCAGTAGTGACATGCAGTCAAGATCGAATACCGATTTGGCCTGAGGATGATCACCGGACTCAACACCATCTCCGCTTAAGCAGAGTATATTGGCGACCCCCATGGCCGATGCACCAAGGATATCGCCTTGTATTGCGATACGGTTTTTATCACGACAGGATATTTGCATGATGGGTGAGTAGCCGGCGCGGGTTAGCAGGCCACATACGGCAACACTCGACATATGACAATGCGCGCCGCTGCCGTCAGTGGCGTTTATTGCATCAACGTAGCCATCAAACACGCTGGCACGTTCATACACCTGTGCCGGGTCTGCGGAATCCGGGGGAGCAAGTTCGGTGCTGACGGCAAATTTCCCTGCCCGCAGCACACGTTCGAATCTTCCGGGCGAACTGTGACCTGGAAGAATGGGTAATAGCTCTGCCGGTGATAAATGAACGTTGCGTTTTTCCATCAGCTTTTATCCGCTGGCTGATTTTTATCGCGCGCCACGGCTAACCATGAGGAGCGACCACGCCACTGATGGTTCACTGGAAACTGCACTACGTGTACCTTGTTCTCTGACATTAGCGCATTGCCTTCCCAGGCTTTAACCCAAACGCATGCCATGTCCGGTTTGATTTCGCAGTTGCCGTTGCTTCTCACACCGCCACAAGGTCCGTTGCGCAAACTTTTGGGGCAGTTCATCGGGCACGACATACCGGTAGAGCTCAATGCGCACTGGCCACACATCTGGCAATCAAAAAGAAATCCTTTAACCACTTTTTCAGTGACGGCAAACGGTTTTTCTATTCGCTCGTAGCCGACGAACTTCCACACAGGGTGCAGTGCAACAACGATTTTTTCGAATGCGTTATAGAAAATTTCCAACGCACGGGCGCGGCGCACCGACCATAGTCTGACCTTATACAAAGGGTTTTACTCGTCAGTACTGGTGGTTGAACTGTCAGGATCTGCAATGCTTTTATCTGCGATGCCTTTGTTCTTTACTATTGCTTGCAGTGCGGCCAGATCAAACTGTTCTTCAATGGCTTGTGCGGCTGCGGCTACCTCCATGTCCAGGTCGTTGGAGCATTCTCTTTGCTCGCGACGCCAGTCTTCAAGGTAGGCTTCTGTACCGCCTTTTCCGGCGCGCATAGCGGCCATATCTATCGCTTCCTGAAAGCGATCAGTCAGTTGAATTTTGGCAGTTTTACGACCGGCCTTTGCAGTGACTTGTGCCGGAATATCGCGCCAGTAAACCGTGATTAGTTTTGCCATTGAATAACACTTTCGTTGAACTGTTTGAGTCCGCTTTCAAGCTCACCGTAATTGGTGCGGCGATACTCGTACTCTAGGTTGAGTCTTGATGCTGCATCCTGCGCCATTTGCATTAGTTCAGGGTTGTCTGTTTGCGCCAGATAAATAAGTTTTTTGTAGTTGCCGAAATACATGTCAAGTAACTCGGGGTGTTTGGCTATACCAAGCTCTTTGATAATGATTCGATCAAAGTGGCGAGCCAGAAAGTCGGTTAAATAAAAAGTACCCAGCTCATCTTCCGACATCTGTTTAAATGTCTCACTACCTGCTAGAAACTCATAGCAGTGTGCGCCCGGTAATCTTTCGACGTTTTCTTCCTGAATGACGGTGTCTAGTAAACCCCCTGTGCCGCAGTCCGCAAAGGCAATGAATATTTGCGAGTAGTTGTCACGCGCCTTATGTATCAGGCTGCGTACGGCATCAGGAATTTTGTCGGGAGTGTTGTGGATTTTGGCGGGTACACACTGTACCCGCAGTTGCGACCATTGATTGATATCAATTAACGTCGTTATTTCTCGAGCCAATGCTCCGCAGGCGATTACTAGAGCAGGCTGTGCGTGCAAGGTTAGCTCGCAGCTGCCCGGCGTTCGGCGATCAACTTAGAGGCGGTTTCAACCGCTACGGCTGCATCCCGACAGTACGCATTTGCACCGATTGCATCGCTGAACTCTTCATTCAATGGGGCTCCACCTACCAGTACGATGTAGTCGTCGCGGATACCCTGTTCTTTGAGCGTATCAATGACAACTTTCATATAGGGCATGGTAGTGGTGAGAAGCGCCGACATACCAAGGATTTCCGGCTTATGCTCTTCAAGCGCTGCAAGGTAGTCTTCAACCGGGTTATTGATGCCAAGGTCAATGACTTCAAATCCTGCCCCTTCCATCATCATCGACACCAGATTTTTACCGATATCGTGGATGTCGCCTTTCACCGTGCCTATAACCATTTTGCCGATAGTTTCAGCGCCGGTCTCAGCAAGCAGTGGGCGTAAAATTTCCATGCCGCCTTTCATGGCATTAGCGGCCATCAGCACTTCCGGCACAAACAATATGCCGTCACGGAAGTCGATACCGACAATTCGCATGCCCTCTACCAGCGCATCGTTAAGTACCTTGTCAGGCCCCCATTTTCGCTCCAGCAGTATGTTGGTGCCTTCGGCAATCTCGTCGCGCAAACCGTTGTACAAATCGTCGTGCATTTGCTCGACCAGTTCGTCGTCACTAAGTTCTGAGAGAATAATCTCTTCTTCGTCGTCGTATTCTTCTTCTGACATCGGTTAACTCTCCGAACAAGATATCTGTGGGGTGTAATGGCGCGAGTATAGTCTCGCTAAGGCTTGTCTACTGTAATTCTTCCAGCTTCGCAAGAGTAGGGCCTAAGTGCTGCAGCCCATGCCTTTTGCGCGACTCCGAATTTCTGATTTACGACTCATGCTACTGTGATTTGATTGCTATTTCGCAGTTATGGTTGGATTCAGTCGATATGACCCCTTTTGGTCTGACTATTCTGGTTCTAGAGAGCTTCGGCTGATTTGTGCTGATCGATAGCTTCAACGGCGGCAACTGCACACATATTAACAATACCGCGCACGGTGACTGCTTCCGTCAGGACGTGGGCGGGTTTACTCAGGCCGACAAGCATGGGGCCGACCGGCAGACCATCACCAAAGACTTTGACCATGTTGTAGGCAATGTTGGCGGCATCAAGATCTGGTAATACCATCAGGTTGGCAGAGCCCCGGTAGGCGGAGTTTGGAAATATGTGGTCACGAATGGATTCCACCACCGCTGCGTCTGCATGCATTTCACCTTCGACCGGTAGCTCTGGATAGCGATTGATGATGAGTTCCCGGGCGCGGCGCATTTTGCGGCTGCTGCGATTATTTCTGCTGCCGAAATTTGAATGTGAAATAAGCGCAATCTTTGGCTTCATGCCGAATTGATTAACGACACGGGCTGCTAGCATTGAAGTCTCTGCCAATTGCTCCGCGGTCGGTTCAACAGTGACGTGGGTGTCGGTTAAAAAGAACGTGCCGTTATGCAAGATCAGTAAAATGACCGCCGAGCAGTCGATCACACCTTCCTCCAGCCCGACAATGCCTTTTACATATCGAAGGTGGCGAATAAATGCGCCCTGGGTTCCGCAGATCATGGCATCTGCTGTGCCCATTTTAACCATCAATGAAGCCAACGCTGTAGCGCGAGTCCTGACTACGGCTTTTGCGTACGCGGGTGTGACGCCGCTGCGGCCCATTAGTTCAAGGTAGGCTTCCGCGTATTGTGCTTCATCAGGATTGTTGTTTGGATCAATTACTGTGAAGTCGACACCGGGCTCTAATCGCAGTCTGAACTTTTCAATGTTTTGTTTAATGACCTCAGTGCGACCAATGAGTATCGGCTTGCAGATTCCATCATCGACAATCACTTGTACTGCATTGATCACCCGCCTTGATTCACCTTCGGCAAATACCACACGCTGAGGAGCAGACATTGCTTTTGAAAATACTGGCTTCATCACCAACCCGGACTTGAATACAAAGTCACTTAGCTTGATGCGATATTCTTCAAAGTCTTTAATCGGTCTGGTGGCCACGCCGCTATCCATAGCGGCTTTGGCAACCCGCATGGGTATGGTAGTCATTAATCGTGGGTCGAAGGGTTTTGGTATTAAATACTCAGGTCCAAAGCCAAAAGACGTATCACCATAGGCGGCGGCGACCACATCCGAGACTTCCTGTTTGGCAATTTCTGACAGTGCCTCAACGCAGGCGATTTTCATCTCCTGGTTTATTTGCGTTGCTCCAACATCGAGCGCACCGCGAAACAGGAAAGGAAAGCACAATACGTTGTTAACCTGGTTCGGGTAATCAGAGCGACCGGTGGCGATAATCGCATCATTGCGTACGCTTCTGATTTCCTCGGGCATGATCTCGGGAGTCGGGTTGGCGAGGGCAAAGATCAGTGGAGTGGGTGCCATGCGTGCAACACTCTCGGGCTTTAACACCCCGGGAGCCGATAAGCCTAAGAATATATCGGCATCGCCGATGACATCATCGAGGCTGCGAGCATCGGTCTCAATGGCATAGCGGCCTTTGTATTCGTCCATTTGTTCAGTGCGCCCGACATAAACCACACCGACAATATCGATCACAGTAATGTTGTCTTTGCTGGCCCCCAGGGCGACTAATAGATCAAGGCAGGCAAGGGCGGCAGCACCAGCACCTGAGCACACCAGCTTGACTGAAGCGATGTCTTTTTCTGCGATCTTCAGCCCATTGATGATACCTGCGGCAACACAAATAGCCGTACCGTGTTGATCATCATGGAACACCGGAATGTTCATCTTCTCACGAAGCCTGCGTTCTATCTCGAAGCACTCGGGAGCTTTGATATCTTCAAGGTTAATTCCTCCGAAGCACGGTTCCATCAGAGAGACTGCATCGACAAAGCGATCGACATCGGTGGTATCAAGCTCGAGATCGAAAACATCAATGTCTGCGAATTTTTTAAACAGTACCGCCTTGCCTTCCATTACTGGCTTTGATGCCAGTGGTCCGATTGCGCCAAGGCCGAGTACGGCGGTGCCGTTGGTGATCACACCGACGAGGTTTCCGCGTGCGGTCAGATTGGCGGCTTCGGCGCTATCTTCAACGATAGCTTCGCAGGCCGCTGCCACACCAGGTGAGTAAGCCAGCGCCAGGTCGCGCTGGTTAAGCATATTTTTGGTCGCACTGATTTCCAGCTTGCCGGGTTTCGGATAGCGGTGGTAGTGAAGGGCTGCTTCTCGAAGTTCGTCGGCCATCTGGCGCTTATACTCTTGTTATCAGTTTTGTCCACCTGCTGCACTGACTTAGCTGTGTTGCAAAGAGCTTTCGAATAGCGCCTTACTGGTAGGTCAGTTTTTGGGTGCGTATATATCGGTACATGTGCCTTCCGCCACCTCACAAGCAAAATTCAAAGTTTCCGACAGTGTGGGGTGCGGGTGTACCGTGAGTGCAATATCCTCTATGTCAGCGCCCATTTCCAGTGCCAGAACCGCTTCCGCCAATAATTCACCTGCATTGGTGCCCACCATGCCGGCACCAAGTAATCTTTTGGTCGCAGGGTCAACCAATACCTTGGTCATGCCTTCGGTTCTGGCAATGCTCAGTGCACGCCCACTGGCAGCCCATGGGAAAGCGCCTTTTTCGTATTCGATGCCTTTTTCTTTGGCTTCTATTTCAGTCAGTCCCATCCATGCGATTTCCGGATCGGTGTAGGCTACTGACGGGATGGTTTTGGCATCAAAGAAAGTCTTCTTACCGGAGATCACTTCAGCAGCCACTTTGCCTTCGTGGGTGGCTTTGTGGGCCAGCATCGGTTGACCGACAATATCGCCGATCGCAAAAATGTGGTTGACGTTGGTGCGTTGTTGTTTATCTACTTTTATGAAGCCGCGTTCATCGACAGTGACACCGGCGTTTTCTGCAGCCAGCTGTTTGCCATTGGGTGATCTGCCCACTGCCAGTAATACTTTATCAAAGGTGTCTGTGGCCGGTGCCTTGCTGCCCTCAAAAGATACGGTGATGCCATTGGCGGCGGATTCCATAGTGGTCACTCGGGTGCCGACATAGATGTTCTCAAAAAGCTTGCTGACGCGTTTTTGAAACGGTCGCACTAAATCGCGATCGCAGCCTGGTATCAGGTCATCGGATAATTCGACAACTGTTATTTTGGTGCCGAGTGCCTGATAAACACAGCTCATCTCGAGTCCGATAATGCCTCCCCCAACCACTAACATTCGATCGGGAATGTCTGCGAGTTCCAGCGCACCGGTTGAATCTATAAGCCGGTCGTCGTCATAAGGAAAGCCTGGAATGCGCACCACGGAAGAGCCTGCGGCAATGATTGCGTGTTTAAAATCAACAGTGCGCGTAGCGCCTTGATCGTCAATTTCAATTTGGTTTGAAGACAAAAATTTTGCAGCGCCGTGAGCGACTTCTACGCTTCGTTGTTTGGCAAGGCCTTTTAAGCCGGTAGTGAGTTGGCCGATGACTTTTTCTTTAAAGCCTCGTAGTTTGTCGAGATCAATTTCCGGTTCGCCAAAGCTAATGCCGTGATCTTTCATGTCACGGGTTTCATTTATGACCTGGGCGGTGTGTAGTAGCGCTTTCGAAGGTATGCAACCGACGTTAAGACAAACGCCACCCAGTTGAGGATAGCGTTCGATCAGTAGTACTGATAGTCCGAGATCTGCGGCACGAAACGCTGCAGTATAGCCACCGGGTCCGGCGCCAATCACTGCAACATCGTATTGACTGCCCGATGTTTGAGTGCTTTCTATGGGGGTTGTGGTTTGCTCGGCCGCTTTTTCTACAGTCTCTTCAGCGGCTATGATGGCTATCGGTGTGCCTTTGGCGATTCGATCCCCGATGGATACCAGTATTTCACTGACTTCGCCACGTGCAGGTGAGGGGATTTCCATGCTGGCTTTGTCGCTTTCGACGGTAAGCAGCGAATCGTCCACGTTGATGTTGTCTCCAACATGCACCAGCAGCTCGATGATTTCGACATCGTCAAAGTCGCCAATATCGGGTACTGTAATCGTTACGAGATTATCCACGTGTTGTCTCCGTGATTAACTGGTAGTACTTAATCAAATTAAAAGCGCTTGCTTGTAAGCGCTTTTAAAATGGTGATGAGGGAGCAAAGCCAGAAGTTGTAAACTGGTAGCTGCTGAATGTGTTAGTAGAGCAGCATCTTGCGTATATCGCCAATCACCTTGCAATAGTGCGCCATAAAGCGTGCGCCATCTGCACCATCAATGACTCTATGATCATAAGTAAGATCAAGTGGGCACATCAGGCGTGGGGTGAAGTCCTCCCCGTTCCAGACGGGTTGCATTTTGGCTCTGGTAATACCCAATATGGCCACCTCCGGCGGGTTGACTATCGGTGTGAAGCCATTGCCTCCAATACCGCCAAGGCTTGAGATAGTCATGCTCGCGCCCTGCATCTCGGAAGGTTTGAGTTTTTTGTCTCGTGCACGGGTGCTGAGATCAGTCATCTCTTCAGAGAGCTCATAGATGCTCTTCTTGTCGGTGTCTTTAAGTACCGGCACCACTAATCCGTTAGGTGTGTCTACGGCGATGCCTATATTGAAATATTTTTTATAGAATAAAGACTGCCCGTCGGCTGATAGTGATGAGTTAAAGCGCGGGAATTGTTTGAGTGCCGCTGTCAGAGCTTTGATATGAAATACCAATCCCGTTACCCGTACACCTTGATCGGCAGCTTCCTTTTTAATGGACTGTCGAAAGGCTTCTGTCTCAGTGATATCTGCGTCATCATGGTGAGTGACCATGGGCAAGTTAAGCCAGGCGCGATGCAGGTTCTCTGACGTGAGCACGTTGATACGTGTCATCTCAACCCGCTCGACTTCGCCGAATTTGCTGAAATCAACTTCAGGGATAGAGGGAATTCCGGCACCTGCGTGGCCTGCGCCACCGTAATTGCTGCCCGCCGATGACATGGCAGACTTAACGAACTCCTGCACATCGTCTTTTAGAATTCGGTTCTTACGGCCACTGCCCGTTATCAGACTAAGATCGACGCCCAGTTGTCTGGCGAATTTTCTCACCGCGGGGCTTGCATGTGCTTTGCGATAAGATTCATCAGCAAGCTTTTGTGTTGGTGATGTTTTCGATTGTGGCTTATTGGCCACCGGAGCTGTTGTGACAGGGTTGGAAGCAGTCGCTGTTTCACTCTCCGCTGGCTGAGGTGCTGCTTTGGCTGGCGTTTCCGCGGTGGCGGCGGAGCCTTCAATCTCAGCAATCAACGCGCCCTGGGAAAGCTTGTCACCTACAGACACGGCCATGGAAGTGATTTTTCCCGCGATGCTAGAGGGAATTTCCATGCTCGCTTTGTCGCTTTCGAGCGTTATCAAAGACTGATCAAGTTCGACGACGTCACCGACGTTGACCAGCACTTCGATCACTTCAATTTCTTCAAAATCACCAATTTCCGGAACAATCACACGACCGACGTTGGCGCTACCAGCGGAAGCTGCCTGTGTGGTTTGCGATTCGGTTGCCGTTGGCTTTTCCTGTGCTTCAGCTGGTGCTTCTGAAGTTACACGTGCGATCAGATCACCTTCTTTTAACTTGTCACCAACATTCACTACAAGTTCTGTGATGGTGCCAGCGTGTGTTGAGGGTATCTCCATGCTGGCTTTATCACTTTCAAGTGTGATTAAAGACTGCTCAGCCACAACGCTCTCGCCTTGCGCTACCAATACTTCGATAATTTCAACGCTATCGTATTCGCCTATATCCGGTACGCGGATGTCTATGGATGCTGCCATGTTCTTCCCCGGGTTAGCTTGCGACAGGATTAGATTTGTTTTGGTCAATGCCATACTTTGCAATTGCCTCATTCACCACACTTGCTTCAACCTTGCCCTCTTCACGTAAGGCGTTGAGTGCAGTAATAACAATGTAGCGGCGATCAACTTCAAAAAAATCTCTGAGCTTTTCTCGTGTATCGGATCGACCGAAACCATCAGTACCCAGTACTTTGTAAGGGGCTTTGATGAATTCTCTTATGCCATCGGGCAGTGCTTTCATGTAGTCACTGGTGGCAACCACGGGATGCGGGTGGTTTTGCAACAGTTCCGTGACATACGGAATTTTCTGTGTGGCTTGCGGGTTAAGGTTGTTCCAGCGGGCTGCTTCTAAGCCGTCTCGACGCAATTCTGTGAAGCTTGTGACGCTCCAAATATCTGAACCGATATTCCAGTCGCTGGCTAACATGTCTGCCGCAGCGATAGCCTCTCTTAAGATAACGCCTGAGCCGAGCAGGTTGACGCGATGAGTGGCATTGTCGGCTGTACTACTAAGTTGATACATGCCGCGAGTGATGCCTTTTTCGACGCCTTCGGGCATTGCCGGTTGGTGATAGTTTTCATTCATCGCCGTGATGTAGTAATACACATCTTCCTGATTTTGCATCATGCGTATCATGCCGTCGTGAATGATCACCGCCATCTCGTAGGCGTAGCAGGGGTCATAGCAAATGCAGTTGGGTATTGTGCTTGCCAGCACATGGCTGTGGCCGTCTTCGTGTTGCAGGCCTTCGCCGTTCAGTGTGGTACGACCGGCGGTGCCACCAATCATAAAGCCACGCGATCGCATATCACCTGCCGCCCATGCGAGATCACCGATGCGTTGGAAACCGAACATGGAGTAGTAGACAAAGAACGGAATCATGTTCACACCATGCGTACTGTATGCGGTGGCGGCGGCAATCCATGAAGACATACCACCGGCTTCAGTGATGCCTTCTTCAAGAATTTGACCGGTCTTGTCTTCTTTGTAAAACATCACCTGATCGCGATCTTCGGGCGTGTAGAGTTGGCCGACCGAAGAGTAGATGCCCAGCTGTCTGAACATGCCGTCCATACCGAACGTACGTGCTTCATCCGGTACGATAGGCACGATGTTGGCACCTATCTTTTTATCTCTGGTCAGTATCGTGAGCATTCTGACAAAAGCCATGGTGGTAGAAAGTTCTCTGTCACCGGAGTCTTTTAACAATGGTTCGAATACAGATAGTGGTGGTATTTCAAGTGGTGCTGCAAATTTTTGTCGCTGCGGTAGAAAGCCTCCGAGCTCGGTACGACGTTCAATCAGATAGTTTGAAAGCTCACTGTTCTCTTCCGGTTTGCAGTACTCTAAATTTTCGACCTGCTCGTCGCTCAGCGGGATATTGAATCGATCACGCATATTGCGCAGTGATTCCAGTGCCATCTTTTTCTGCTGGTGAGTAGAGTTGGTGCCTTCACCTGATTCACCCATGCCATAGCCTTTAACTGTCTTCATTAATATGACGGTGGGTTGGCCTTTGTGATGTGTAGCTGCATGGTAGGCTGCATAGATTTTATGCGGATCATGCCCGCCCCGGTTCAAGCGCCAGATATCTTCGTCTGATAACTTCGCGACCATTTTTGCGGTTTCCGGATGCTTGCCGAAAAACTTTTCTCTTGTGTAAGCGCCATCTTTGGCTTTGAAATTCTGATATTCACCGTCAACCGTTTCGAGCATCAGCTGCTTTAATTTGCCATCGTGATCTTTGGCTAATAACGGATCCCAGTATGAACCCCAGATCACTTTAATCACGTTCCAGCCAGCACCGCGGAATACGCCTTCAAGTTCCTGAATAATTTTGCCGTTGCCGCGTACGGGTCCGTCGAGTCGTTGCAGGTTGCAGTTGATAACGAAGGTTAAGTTATCGAGTTTTTCTCTTCCGGCGAGTGAGATCGCGCCGAGTGATTCAGGCTCATCCATTTCACCATCACCCATAAACGCCCACACCTGTCGGTTGTCCGTTTTTGTGATGCTGCGATCATGCAGGTACTTCATGAACCGCGCCTGGTAAATTGCAGTGATTGAAGTTAAGCCCATCGACACCGTGGGAAACTGCCAGAAGTCAGGCATTAAATAAGGGTGAGGGTAAGACGACAAACCGTTGCCATCAACTTCGCGTCTAAACCCATCCAGGTCCTGTGCTGTCAGTCTTCCTTCCAGAAAGGCTCGCGCATAGATGCCTGGCGCCGAGTGTCCTTGAATAAAGACCAGATCACCGCCGCTGTCTGGACCGGGTGCCCTGAAAAAATGATTAAAACCGACATCATAAAGGGTTGCCGCTGATGCGAAGCTTGAGATATGCCCGCCAAGATTCGAACCATCCTGATTGGCGCGCAGCACCATCGCAGTAGCGTTCCAGCGGATCATCGACCGCAGCTGATGTTCGTACTCGTGATTACCGGGGCTGACTGCTTCAAGGTGTGGCGGTATCGTATTGATATAGGCAGTCGATGCGCTGTAGGGCAGATTCGTGCCTGATCGGCGCGACTGATCTATCAGTGCTTCAAGAATATAGTGCGCACGCTCCGGGCCTTCGTGCTCAAGGATCGCGTCTAGTGCGTCGAGCCATTCACGTGTCTCCTGTGGATCGGAGTCTTGAAGTTCTCGCATGATAGCCCTCTTATGTTTGAATCGCTTGTGGCGGGGGGGATTAAGTAGTGGTAAAGATAGCGCAAATAGGCCGCTTTGGTGGGCGAGCTCGAGGCAATGGCGGTGGTGCTGTTAGTAACCGAAGAGTATAAACCACCCTGTCAAAAAATGTGCGAAGTAGTAAATGGGCGAATCTCCCTGT
>CALGJU010000155.1 GCA_937928685.1 uncultured Granulosicoccaceae bacterium | reverse complement strand
ACAAGCCAGAACGGGAGTATGAAATATCCAAAGAAGTTGCCCTCACCCGTATAGCCAGCATCACTTATCACGACGTCATCTCGACAGGAAACCCGACGCGTCAGCGAGTGGGTAAAGTCCGCTGAACTAACCGCAGGAGATATGAAAAACGGATTCGCGGACTAAATCTTCCGCTATCTAAAAAGATTATCAAATCTTATAGCCCGAACCATGTAACAAACATAACGCTACCTCCGTTCCAATCACCATCACGTGCGTTGATCACTGTAACATCAGCAGAAACGCTTTCAACCTACACACTCTATAGCCAGGCGTTACTTAATCGCAGCAACAAATTCCAGCGCTGCTGCATGAACAGAGTCAATACTCTTCCCGGGCTTGTAAAGTGCCGAGCCAATACCAAACCCGGTCGCCCCTGCTTCAAGGTAGGCAGTCATATTTGCAGGACATATACCTCCTACCGGAAACAGCTTGACATCCAAAGGCAACACAGCCCGCATGGCTTTGACCACCACCGGACTTATAAGCTCTGCCGGGAATAACTTTAACGCACTGGCGCCACAGTCAAGTGCGGTAAACGCCTCGGTCGGAGTTGCAACACCCGGACAATATACGCCATTACCGGCCTGCGATGCATGTGCAACACTGTCATTAAAATTAGGTGCAATGATAAGCTTTGCTCCTGCGTCAAAAGTTCTGCTTACATCATCAGCACTTAACACTGTGCCTGCGCCGATCGTTATCGTCTCACCGAATTCCTGCACCAGCAATTCAATGCTCTGAAACGCTTGAGGGGAATTCAATGGCACCTCTATACAGGTAAAGCCAGCTTCAACAAGAGATCTGCCTACTGCGACTACCTCAACCGGCGTAACGCCGCGAAGTATCGCTATGAGCGGCATTTTTTCGATACTCTTTTTCCATAGCGCTTGTGAATCTTTCATTGCTTGTCAGCACACCGTTTGATCAATTTCGAAAAACCCTCTGCGGCAGATGGCGCTTTTTCTGACATCGCCGCTATCGATAGCGCGTTAAATGCACATAAGTAACTCGCAACCAACGACTCAGACCCTACCAACATCACCGGGTTGGCATTAAGCATCGTGTCCATCTCACTAATTTCATTGCCTATCAGCAAGCCGGAAAGATAAGAATGCACAGCGTTTGCTTCTAACTGCTCCAGCAATACCGATGACCGGGCCGAGAATAAGCGTGTGATGATATTTTCACTGGAATACCCTTCCCTCACCCCGTGAACAAAGCTGCTCTCAACCCACTGATCAGACGTGGCCAGCGCACCCACCAGCGACTGATTGCGCAACAGATCAAAAAGTTCACCGGTGATCACCGTTCTAAATTCCTTTAACACGCCCTGACTCAGACTGGCCCACTTTGAGTGCGTACCGGGTAGCACCACCACTTGTTCATCGTGATTAAGTGCACCGTAGAGCTGCAACTCTTCACCACGCATAACATCTGCGGCCGGGCTTCGCACACACACACCGGGTAAAAATAACGCTCTGACCTGGTGACTTAATGAATGGCTCACCGCATTGTCGTAAAGGCGTTCAAGCTTAACCGGGCACTCCAGATACGGGGTTTCTATCCATCCGTGACGACTGGTGATCATGCCTGACAACAACACCTCGTCGCCTGCTTCAAGCCAGTGACCGATAGCAGAATGCAATACCACTTCAAAATTTTGGTCAACGATTGTTTTGATACCAGCCGACGAGCTCACTGTGTCTGTTACGCAGCCCATCTCATCAAACTTATACGCTCGAAACGAACTGGATCCCCAATCTATTCCCGCCTTGATAGATGTACGTCGAGCAGAGGTAACCATTACGTCGCCGCCACCTGATAGCGCTCAATAGTATCCATTCGCACCTCTACCCCCAGGCCGGGACCATCAGGCACTTTGATCATTCCTTCTTGCAGCACCCACGGCACCGAGACTAAATCCTGCCTGAAAGGATGAGAAGACCGATCATATTCAAGTATTGGCTGAGTCGCATATAGCGAATGGTTCGTTACCGGGAGCGCAGCGATAAGCTGAAGCGATGCTGCCTGAGCAATAGCGCTACCCCAGACATGCGGATTCACCATAACCCCTTTTGACTGAGCCATCGCTGCAATGTCTCTCGCTGCAGTGATACCACCACACGAGCCAACATCTGGTTGGGCGATATCAATAACATCCAGTAAACGATTAAAACCGTAAATACTATGTTCATTCTCACCCGCCGCGATGGGCACCGACAGTACTCGTCGCAACTCACGATACCCGTCAACGTCCTCCGCTACCAATGGTTCTTCATACCAACGCACATTATGTTCTTCTAACGCATGACCCAGCTTTTTTGCCTCCGCACGACCATAAGCATGGTTGGTATCTACCATTAGCTCACAACCATGGTCTGGCCCAAGTGCATGGCTGATGGCAGCCATGACTGCGATGTCATCATCGACACCAAAACCGAGTTTGATTTTCATTGATTTGAAGCCGGCCTCACGATGCTGAACCGCCTCCTGCGCGAGTCGCGGTTGCTCGCCCTGCCCGTGGATTCGATAAAAACCGGTGGCATAGGGCCGAATGCTTTTTCTAAATGCCCCACCGAGCAATTGATACACCGGCTGTGAGTAAAAATGCCCCGCGATATCCCACAGCGCAATATCAATGGCACTGATCGCCGCCAGCACCGATCCCTTGCGCCCATAGTCACGGGTGCGATGATACATGTCATGCCACAATACGTTGATATCCAGCGCGTTGCGATCGATAATAATGGGTGTTAACGCATGTTTTATTACTGCTGCAGATATCTCAGGGGGCTCCAAGCCCTGTGTAAACGCCTCACCCCAACCAGTCAATCCGCTGTCAGTTTGTATTCGCACCAAAGTGGCGGCACGCTGCTGCACCCACCCTTGTGAAAAAGCAAAAGGTTGATCAAGCGGCGTTTTTAATACAAATACATCGACTGCAGTGACTTTCATGTTGCTACCAGATCAATGAATTAAACAGGAGTGCACAGGGGCTCGGGCTTACTTACCGGTAAATACCGGTTGTCGTTTTTCATTAAACGCTAACACACCTTCCAATCGATCTTCCGTCGAAACCAATCGATTATACGCTTCCACTTCAAATGCCATACCATCAGACAATGACATTTGCTGCCCCTTGTGAATTGCCTGCTTAGCCTGCCTGACGGCAAGCGGTGCATTGGCGGCGATCCGTTCGGCTATGTCAAGAACCGCATCATTGAGTAATTCAACGGTGGGAAAGACTGCGTTAACCAGCCCCCACTCCATGGCCTCCAGCGCTGTGAAGGGTCTACCGCTTAGAATCAGTTCCTTGGCCCTGCGCTCACCGATCGCACGCGCCAGCGTTTGTGTTCCGCCAATACCGGGAATTATCCCGAGACAGGTTTCCGTTTGGGCAAACCTTGCATGCTCTACTGCATAGACGAAATCCAGCGCCGCCACCAACTCACAACCACCACCATAAGCCGCACCGTTGATTGCCCCAATCACAGGCACCGGACAGGCAATCACAGCGCGCGCCATCCTTTCAAAAACCAGATGCTGCTGCTGCCACACTTCATCTGACATGCCATTTCGTTCTTTCAGATCTCCACCGGCGCAGAAAGCCTTTTCCCCGCGCCCGGTGACAATCACTACGCGATGTTGATTCGGCGATAAGCCAATAGCCTCAAACACATCGGTTAGATCACGTGCCATTTGTGTATTAAAAGCGTTTGAGGCCTGCACGCGATTCAGAGTGACCTGCAATAGTTGCTCACTCGGTTCTGTCAGTGCAAGGGTGGTATATTCAGCCGCCATGGTCTGTCAATTCTGCTTGTATCGAGCCGCTCTCCAATATAGGCAAAATAGCCATCCACTGCAATTGGCGTCTACTCTTACTTGATTTCTGCGCCAATTGGATACGCACTCAGACTAAGGCATCGATATACTGTCACCATCAATCTGATTTACACTTGGCCTAATGGACAACGAAGAAACACTCAACCGAAATTCTCTGTTAAACGGCGATATTCACGCCCTGGCGGCAAGCCGACCGGGCGTTATACAGCTAATGCCTGATGACGAACGCGAACGCATGGCAGCTGAGCTAATTGCGAATGCCCCATCAGCAACAGAGTTCTGGGTTTTTGCCTACGGCTCGCTCATCTGGAACCCGGCCATCGAGTTTGAAGCAAAGTGCCGCTGTACCATTCAGGGCTATCACCGAAGCTTCTGTTTTTGGACCATGTTCGGCCGTGGCAGCGAAGAGCAACCCGGGCTGATGATGGGACTGGAACCCGGTGGTGCCTGCGACGGCATTGCCTATCGAATTGGAGCTGACGCGTTAGCAACGGAGGTCGATATCCTGCTGCGGCGTGAAATGCTCTCTTATGTGTACAAACCCACCTGGATCAAAGCACAATGCAGTGATAACCCTAATAACATCATTGATGTGCTCACGTTTGTGGTCGACGAACAACACGATCGCTTCTGTGGTGATATGGACGAACAAACACTGATCCAGACCATAGCCATTGCAGAGGGCCCGATTGGCCGCAACTGTGACTACCTGTATCAGCTTGTCAATCATCTAAATGAACTTGGCTTTGAAGATCTCACCATGACCGAATTAGAAAAGAAGGTGCGGCACCGCCAATCACAAATAAAAAACGAACTGCGCAGTTAGCTCCGCACAACATAATAGACCGAACCAACATTAACCACACAAACGACCATTAATCCATGCCACATTTCAGCTTCGAATATTCCGCCAATCTCGAGAACATGATAGACATAGGAAAACTGTGTTCAGTGATTAGAGAGTCCGCGATAGAGACCGGCTTGTTTCCAATGCCCGGCATACGGGTGCGTGGCTTTAAAGCCGAACACTACTCTATTGCCAACGGCGATGAAAAACATGCTTTTATCGATCTCTCTATTCGCCTACGTGAAGGGCGCCCGCAAGATATGAAAGACGCTGCGACAAAAATAATATTCGAGGCCGTTAAGCAATTTATGACGCCGGCACTTGAACAACATTCGATCGCGGTATCTATAGAAATGAGAGACATTGATGCCACACTGAGCCCGAAGACAGGCACGATAAGAGACCACCTGCCAACATAGCCCAGTAGCATCTCAGCACAAAATGCCGGGGCTTATGCTCTTCTTGGTAAATCCATTTTTTGCCTGCGCTCCCACAATGCTTTTCGACTAATACCAAGCTTGCTGGCGAGTTCGGTTTCAGACAGACGATCTTCAAAATTTAATACAAAGTATCGGAAGTAGGCGTCGAGGCTTAAATCCAGACCGGTGTGGGACACATTGCCGTCGATGACATTGATGCCCAGATGTACCGGCTTGATCTCGTCTGAATCAACCATCAATACAGCTCTTTCAATGACACTTTTTAATTCATTAATGTTGCCCGGCCACTGATAGGCTTGTAACGCATGTATGGCCTCTGTTGACAGCACGATGCGACGCTTACGATAACGCTTAACAAACAAACGCAAGTACTGCGCTGATAGAGGCGCGATATCGTCACGCCGCATACGAAGCGGCAATGACGGGAAAACATTAACTCCAAAAAGCTCTGCCAATGTTGTGTGAAGCACCTTCTCTTTCACCGCAACCGCTGGTGGATCGATCGCCAGCACAATAAGCCGCACATTAGGCGGGCGTCGTCTGCTTTTAGCCTCAAGCAGGTGTGTCACCAACGCCAACTGCTGATCAAGCGTTAACACACTGATACTTCTCACTACCAATGTTCCGCCATGGGCGGCTTGCAGCAAACCACTTCCCGGTCGGCGATCATCCTTTTGTGCGCCGAACAGTAAGCCCTCTATCTCAGCCGTTTCGTACATGGGCAGATCAGCAAACACAAGGGGCCCCCTGTTACGCTCACTGTTCTCGTGACACAAGCGGGACAATAGTTCTTTGCCTGTGCCACGCTCTCCCTGTAAATACACAAACTGATCGTCGGCCGAGAGGTTTTTCAAGCCATCAATAGAACTCTGCATGGTCGGACTTAACGAATCAACCTCCGTTTGTGGATACAGGCGATTTAAATCTCTACGCATCGCGGCATTCTGTGCAGACAATCTATTTTCACGCAGCGAACGCGCAATGGTCATTAGCAGCTCATCATGATCAAACGGTTTGCTAATGTAGTCTGCCGCACCTAGCTTCATTGACTCAACTGCAGAACGCACACTGGCATAACTGGTCATCATAATGACCGGTACCTGTTCACTGTAGTTAAGTATCTGATTACCATCAGGACCAGGCAAACGTATATCAGCAATAATTAAATCAAATGACTCCGGGTAATGGCTCAGCGCTTGTTCCAGGTTGGCCGCCCCCACCACCTCGTAGTTATTGCGTTCGAGCAATAACATGATCTGTTTACGGATAATGTCTTCGTCTTCAAGCAGTAAAATTCTATTCATCTAACCGATTACCGCTTGATTCAATTGCTGAGCAGGGGCTGCAGGAATGCGTATTTCAAAACTGGCGCCAGGAGTAACATGTGGATCTATCGAAATTTTACCACCGTGTTCACTTACCAGGCTATAAACCAATGACAAACCAAGCCCGGTTCCCTGACCAACAGGCTTGGTGGTGTAAAACGGTTCAAAAATTCTCGACTGATCCTCCGTGTTAACTCCGGCACCATAATCACGAACCGTCACAAAATGCATACCCGCATTGGTATGACCGGATATATCGACGTTGCCGCTCGACTGAGAAACATCACACGCATTATTAAGCAGGTTAACAAATATCTGAACTAACTGCCGTTCACTACCGGAAACCCATAAAGACTGATCAAAATTCACATTAAAACGAATATGTTTGGCTTGCTCCGATAACGTCACTAACTGAATGGCTTGCTGAACACAGTCATTGAGTTCAATTCGTTCATGTTCTTCCCAGCCGATAGGTTCATTACGTGCAAACGCCAGCAGTGAAGTAACAATTTCATTAATACGCTTCACCTGGGTAAGTATATCTTCCGCGTCTTCTTGCTGTGTCGCTGATTGCGCACTCTGATTCTGCGCAATACTCGCGATGCCTGTCAGCGGATTGCCAATCTCGTGTGCGACACCTGCGGCAAGACGGCCGATCGATGCCAAACGTTCACTATGCACAAGCTCTGATTCAAGCAAATCAATATTGGTTCGATCTTCCACCAATATAACCTGGCCGCTCGCAGGCCCCGTGCTACCGACCTGGGTTGTGACCATTGCTTTGTGGAAGTTAAATGATTTACTGCCACTTTCAAGCTCAGTCGGATGTTTAAATATATGATCTTTATTAGATTCAGCAAACTCAAACAACAACGTATTCCATGGCGCAGGCAGCTCATGCAGTTTACTCTGTCGCGCCACCTTGTCATCTATCCCTGAAATATTCTGCATCGCCTGATTCCAGATTAGAATTCCTCCATCCGGCCCGAAAGAACATACGCCCAGTGGCAGTTCATGCAACACACTTCTGAGATAGCGTCGCAGCTCATCCAGCTCTTTCGTCATGCCGCGCATTTGCGCGCTGGATGTTTCAAGCCGAACTTCCATGGCCCGAAGTGTTTCCGTCAATGCCAGGTGTGCAGGTTGATCAAGCTCAAGGTGACCACGCAGAGTTAGTCGTGCAACCGTCGGACCCAATAGGCCCGATAGGTTTCTCTCCAGTCGTTCATGCAGCAGTCTTAAGTCAACCGCACGCATTTTTTTCTCATTGAGTGCGAGCTCATGCACAGCACGATGCACTTCCTGCTCAGCCGCCTCTTTACCCAGAATTTGCTCAAGCTGCATAATGTAGTCAGAACTTGAGCGCGCGATAACCAACCCGGATAACGGCCTGATGGTGTCAGATACGCAGGCGTGAGCCGCCTCACTCTCTTCAGTACTCAACCTTGTGAGCAACGACCCGACAATGTAGAGCAGGCAATTCACCGTTAACGAACAAAACGTAGAAATACTCCAGACATCTACCCCGGTGAAGCCTAGACTATTGGTTAACCGCTCCATACTGCCAATGGTGGCGGAATCGGTTAACAGCGGAAGTATTAAAAAGATAAACCACACCAACGCACCACCGAACAGGCCCGCCAGAAACCCGGTTTGGGTGGCACGCGTCCAGAACAACAAACCCAGCACGCCAGGTAACAATTGAATGGCTGCCACAAAGGAGATCAGTCCAAGACTTGCAAGCCCTTCGTGCAGTTCAATAACAAGATAAAAGCCGTAACCCGCAGCGATTATCGCGGCAATAATAATACGTTTGCTCCAGACCAATCGCCGGTACAAGTTGGTGTCCGGGTTGTTCGCAGAGATACTCACCGGCAGCAACAGGTGGTTTAAACACATATACGACAGCGACAGTGTGGTGACAATCATCATCGCACTGGCAGCGGACAGCCCACCGACAAAAACCAGCAACGCCAGCCACTTGTTGCCAAGTGACATGGCCATCCCAAGTACGTAAAAATCAGGCGGATTAGTTAATGCCAGATGTTTACCTGCCCACAGTATTGGAAAGATGGGGAGGTTCAAAAGTAACAAATACAACGGAAACATCCAGTAGGCTGTGCTGAGCGAGCGCGGCTTTATATTTTCCACAAACGTCATATGGTATTGGCGTGGCAAAAGAAACGCAGCCCCGAAGGCCAGTAACAAGAGCGTACTCCACAGTGATGAACTGACAGGTTCATACATAGCTGTTAATTCATCAGGGTTGCTGACCAACCATTGATCCATGCTATCAACACTGCCGAACACTCCGTACACAGCAAACAACCCGGCGACCAGCAAGGCAATGAGCTTTACGGCAGATTCAAATGCTATTGCGACTACCAGGCCTGAGTGTTTTTCTCTTGAGGTTAAGTGTCTCGCACCAAAAGCAACACTGAAAATTATAATCACAACGCAGAACACCAGCGCCAGTAAATTCGGTGCCGCCTCTTTGGCCAACACTTGAATTGATCGTGTCACCGCTGTGATTTGCAATGAGATATACGGCAGTATACCCATCAACATAAAGACGGTGACCGAGAAACCGGTGGCACGACCACCGTAGCGAAACGCGAGCAGATCGGCTATTGATGACAACTGATAGTCGCGACAAAGCCTTAAGATAGGCGCCAGCAAATACGGTCCGAGTAAAAAGGCCGCAGTCACCCCGAGATAGATCGTCAGGAACGCTAAACCGCTGCTGTTAGCCAGCCCGACACTGCCATAAAACGTCCATGACGTTGCATACACCCCCAAAGACAGAGAATAGATGGCCGGGTGCTCGATAAGACGCTTGGGTATGTATCCGTTCTCACCAGCGTAGGCGATCAGAAACAGGACCCCCAAATACGCCAAGGCAACGACGAACAGCAGCCACAGCTCAATCCCCATCACGCTCACCTTTGTTGTCGGCGCTGCGCTTGCTATTTGTTCCGCTGAAGTAGTTGTCAATAGCAATCAGGACAATCAACGCCAACCAAAGCAGAAAAACCGTGTACCACGGCAGATTGCGCTCTGCCCACCAGCGGGAAAATGGTGAATGAAAAACGAAAATCGCGCCCAGCACCAGAAGCAGTGCGTGCCCTGAATAGCGGAGCATCAGTGAGTCATTCTTGTTTGATTAAATTTCATAGACTTGCCGGAGCACTGACCATCACTTAAGTGTGTGGCAATATAGACCTTTGATTATTCCATCGATAGTATCTGGGCTGATGTTCTGTTTCATTTAAGACACATAGTGCGACAATGGTCGAGCCAAGGTCATATCTTACTCCTCCATTTTATCAACAGCTAATTCGCAATGAAACCAACCCTCTATCCAATTCAGGCAATCGGTCGGGGAACACTAAGCGCCATGCCAATGCCTTCCGCCGATTGTCTGGAAAAAGAGCTCAAATTCATCCACAAACAGAAAGTCAGTAAAATTCTGTGCCTGATGCAAACAGATGAATCAATATCACTCGGGCTGCAAGCGCAGGAATCAATTTGTACTAAATTGGGGATTGAATTCCAGCGGTTTGCCATTCCAGACTACGGCGTCCCCGACCTTACCGATCTAAAGATGCTGACCAGACAGCTGCACACTGAAATTATCCAAGGCACCAATCTATTGGTACATTGCCGCGGCGGTATCGGACGCACCGGGCTGGTTTGCTGTTGTTTGTTAATCGCTACCGGCTTAAGCGCTTCTGAGGCTGTTGCAATAATCACAGAAAAGCGCGGGTGCAGTGTCCCAGAAACACCGGCGCAATGTGATCTGATCCGACAATTTGAACAGGATACCAAGCTTGATCAGAAGACAGACAATCCTACTTATTAACGCTAGAATTCAATCTGACAAACTCCTTTGGCCTCCTTCACTATGCAATGCACTGTTGTGCTGGTAAGACCCAAGTACCCACGAAACATTGGCATGGTATCTCGTGCGATGTGCAATTTCGGCCACACACGCCTGGTCTTGATCGATCCCCTTTGCGCACTTGACCGCAACGCCAGCAAAGGAGCGGCGGAAGGTCAGCAACCGTTACGTGAATGCACAACTTACGAATCATGGGAGGACTACGCAAAACATGAACCCGACGGGCCGCGAATCGCTTACAGTCGCCGCGGCGGGCGTCGTCGACCGGTAATCAATATCGATGAACTCACCGAATGGGCACCACTTAGCGACGGACGCCCGGTCTCATTGATCTTCGGCACTGAGGATCATGGCTTGTCACGCGAAGACCTGCAATGGGCGCATCGTACTTGCACACTGGATATCCCAGGCCCGGTGAAAAGCCTGAATCTATCGCACGCAGTGTGCCTGGCACTATCACAACTACCTCAACTAAAAACCCCGGCAGATGATCGCGCACCGGAACCAATACAAAAGCCCGATGATGACTTAAAGCGCTGGCTCACGGCACTGAACTTTGATATCTCGAGTAAAAACTGGAATGCGTTTTATGCCATGCGACAGATGATCATGAAAGCCAACCCGACACAAAAAGAGATGCAACTATTTCATGCCATTGTTGAGCAGACGCTACGCAAGATGAACACCTCTGATCCTTCTCAGACAGCGGATAACATGATCACGCAAGACAATTCTAAGCCAAGTGATCACTAAGTAAAATGAAAGTCAACATACTGCTTTGCCAGCAACGGCTTTCCAAGTATGACATCAGCCGCTCGCTCGGCGATCATTTGCACTGGTGCATTGAGATTGCCGCTAACGATTTCAGGCATGACAGAAGCATCAACCACATACAAACCTTCCATGCCGTGTACCTTCAGCTGCCCGTCTACCACTGACTCTTCAGAGGCCCCCATTTTACAAGTACCGCACGGATGATAGTCTGTAGAGGCCGTGGCCCGAATATAGTCCTCGACCTCACGCTGTGAATCCTTAGACGGCTCTGGCGCAAGACGATTACCACGGTACGGCTCAAAAGCCGGTTGCTGCAATAGCTGCTGCATACGCTGATACCCATCAACCATATTTTGTAGATCACGGGGGTCAGACAGATAATTAAAATCAGACAGAGGTGCGGCCTGCGGATCATTAGACTGAAGCGTTACCTGCCCGCGGCTGTAAGGGCGCAAACTATCAACATTAAGCTGGTAACCCTGAAACAACTCGATCCTGCGGCCATGATATACGCTGTATACCGGTGCAAAGTGATACTGTAAATCAGGGTACACGACATCACTGCGGCTATATACCAGGCCACCCATTTCCCAGATATTTGAAGCCGCCTCTCCGGTACGATTTAACATCCATCGCATACCGGCTCGCAGCTTATTAATTGGGTTTCTCAGATGGTAAAGCGTCACGGCCTGCTTGCACTCAAATGCCGTGATGACAGTAAAGTGATCTTGCAGATTACGTCCAACACCCGGTAACGCATGCTTCACCTCTATGCCATGTGCCTGCAGTTCTTCTGTCGGCCCAATCCCGGACAGCATCAACAGTTGCGGTGATTTAATCGCACCACAAGAGACAATGACGGCTTGAGATGCTTGTATCGTCGATTGACAGCCACGATGCTCTACCACTACGCCTGTAGCCCGGTGATTGTCCAGCACTACCTTTTGTACAAATGCTCGCGTTCTGAGAGTTAGGTTTTTACGATGCAGCGCCGGTTTTAGATGCGCCACTGCGGCACTGCAGCGTCTGCCACCGCGTGTGGTGCTATCGAGGCGCGCTATACCTTCCGGTTTATAACCGTTGAGGTCAGTCGATGTGCCCTGCCCTGATTCTTCACCTGCTTGCCACATGGCATCATAAAGCGGCGTATCCAGCTTGCTTTGCGACACCCCCAGCGGCCCTTGACCGCCACGCCACTCGCTCTCACCACGGTCTGATGCCTCACAGCGTTTAAAGTACGGCAGACACTGAGCGTAACTCCAGTCTTCAAGCGCCTCGTGTTCTGCCCAACGATCATAGTCTTTGGGGTGACCACGCATATAGACCATTGAGTTAATAGATGAAGACCCACCGATCACCTTGCCACGCGGCAGTTCAATTTGCCTGTCGTCGCAGCTTGGCTGCCTGGTTGAGAGATAATTCCAATTGATCGTGGGGTCTTTGTAGACGTGGTAAACACCCGCTGGCATATGGATCAAAAGTCTGTGATCCATTGGCCCCGCCTCCAGCAAAAGAACCTTATTATTCGAATCTTCCGAGAGCCTGTTGGCCAGCACACAGCCTGCAGACCCTGCTCCGAGAATGATATAGTCGAACTCTTCTACTGGCATCAAACATCATGTCAAGTTGCTGGCCGGATCGGCCGTCTCAAATGATGGCTGAGTAGACAAAGGGATGCAAAGCAATCGATCCTCGACTCGCGACTATTGCTCACCTAATTTCACAGATATTCCAGATGCGACGCACAGCAATGCGTTGCTAAGCAATGCTTGCTTGCGGTGGGCCAACCATCTGTGTCACCATTTTCCGAATACCCCTCTCAGCCACCTTCTTTGAGCACTCTCTTGATTCAGCCAGCCTCGCCCCCCTCCACGCAAGCCGTCATCGAGCTGTCGGGAATTCATAAAAGCTACGGCACGCTTGAAGTTTTAAAAGGAATATCTCTGACTGCCAACCCTGGAGATGTCACTGCACTCATCGGATCTTCCGGCTCCGGCAAGAGCACACTGCTGCGCTGTGCCAATCTGCTGGAAATTCCAGCGCAGGGTGATATCGACTTTTTAGGCGAACGGGTGCGTTGGAAAAACAGCCGAGCGGGTCGTGTGCCTGCTGATCAAAACCAGGTGCGTAAGATGCGCACCAATTTATCTATGGTGTTTCAGCAATTCAATTTGTGGGCGCACATGACAGTGCTTCAAAACGTCATTGAAGCGCCGGTGGGAGTGCTCGGCAAAAGTCGGGCGGATGCAGAAACGTTAGCAATGGAGTTACTGGAAAAAGTAGGTATCGCCGACAAAGCCGGACAATACCCGGCGCAACTTTCCGGCGGACAGCAACAACGTGCAGCAATTGCCAGAGCTTTGGCGATGGAGCCCGCAGCGATGCTATTTGATGAACCCACCAGCGCGCTTGACCCCGAATTGGAGGCAGAGGTGGTACAGGTGATTAAGCAGCTTGCTGTTGAGGGACGCACCATGCTTCTGGTGACTCATGACATGAAGCTCGCCTACGAGGTAGCGAATCATGTGATCTTCCTGCACGAGGGAGTTATTGTTGAAGAGGGAACTCCCGAGAAAGTGTTCAATCAAACCCGGTCTGATCGCCTGCGTGCTTTTTTGCGCTCTACGGGCGCTTTAGGCAGTAAGGAGATTTTTTAGATGAAAGCCTTACGCTTTCGGTAAAAACACCGCTGGTGCCGAACGGCCAAGATCCAACCGTTCGCCAATTATTTCATCCAGTCTCGCCACTGACAACGGTTTTGAATAGAATCCGAAACCAGATGATCGCAGCACTTCAATGCGCTTCGGCAATATATTACCCGTAACAATAATCACACGCTTGATCGCAATATCATTTGATAGACGCCTGGCTAAGTCTAAGCCGCTGTGCTCTTCACATAGCATATCGTCAACAATACAGAAATCGACCTCACCACTCTCCGCGAACTTCAGCGCTTCCTTGTAGCCAGTCGCGACCAGTGCGTTTCCATCCCGACTGTTGATGTAACTTTTCAATCCATCAAGAATATTGGGGTCATCATCCACCAGCAGTATGTTGAACCCAGTCAGATCAATGGATTCCGCTTTTATATCCTCCGCGATGCTTTCAAGATAGGCCACCGCGCTGGATGATCGCTCTGTGTGCATACTTGTCACCACACGGTTATCTTCAGGGAATTTAAGCGTAAACTCTGCCCCTTGCCCGACAACAGATTTCACACTGACATCAACATCTAAAAGCGCAGAAATGCGTTTGACTATTGATAAACCAAGCCCCACCCCCTTTTTGCGATTACGCGCCGGATTACTCAACTGTACGAAGTCTTTAAAGATGCGCTCTTGTTCATTTTCGGTAAAGCCGCACCCGGTGTCCGCCACTCTGAGCTGGACGTTACCATCTTGCTCAAAGACCTCCACTTCCACCGTACCAGCCTCAGTAAATTTGATAGCATTGGCTATAAGGTTTCCAATCAAGCGGCCAAGTAGAACAGGATCCGTATTGACAGTGACTGACTCACCGCGCAGAACAAGCTGTAGATTTTTCTCAGCGGCGAGGGGCATTTCACTCTCAACCAGTAAGTTGCACAGGGCGTGTAGATCAAACGATTGCTTCTGCACAGTCACACCACCTGCGTCGTAACGAGATAAATCTAACAATCCATCAAACTGCTGTTGTAATATTTCAGCGGTGTTTTCTATTTTACTGACCAGGTCTTGCTGCTTTTCGCTCTCAACGCTTTGCTTTAAGTTTCCAATAAACATAGACATTGCGTGCAGCGGCTGGCTTAAATCATGACTTGCGGCCGCGAGAAACTGACTCTTTGACTTATTCGCTTTTACCGCTTCACTCAATGCCGCTTCAATCTCGAACCGGTTCTGCGTGAGCGCTTTGTTCTTGTATTTAATTTCAAGGTCTGACTTAACCAACTCGACGAACATCTGTTCAAAGCGATTACCAAATCCCAGTAGTAAGAAAGTCAGTGCCATTAATTGAATAGCCACGGCATAATCCACGGCAATACCACGGGTGGCAAAAAATAACACTCCCTGCCCCAGGTTAAGCACCACCATAAAGGTCAGCATTCTTTTTTGTGCAACCGTATTTACAGTGGATCCGACGCCGTACATGCAACTTAACAAAGCAACCGCAAGTGTTGTTCTTTCATCACCGGGAACACACAAGAGCCAGTAGCCCGCGCCAATGGTAAAGGGTATGGCTATGCCCGTAAAAACCAGCTCGGATTCATTCTTTACCAATTGCTGCGCACTGGCAGTGGGCAAAGTGCTATGTACTTTATAACTAATGACAGAGCGCCAGGCTGTGCCAAACACTATGGCACAGGTCCATACAATCAGTAAGAGCGGATTACTTGACCCCCACAGCGCCCATAAATAGCCCACACTCACTACCGAAACCAGTGCCAGCGAGAGCAGGCTCTGACGTGTGCGCACGCTTTGAGATCTTCTTGTTGTTTCTAGTAAAACAACATCTTTTTCCAAAGCATCTACCGTTGTACCGCAGACGAATTCAGATAAAATCATTAATAAGTTGTCGCTTGAGGACGGTTTTTTGCCTGATTTTACGGCATTACTGTGACTAATACGATGTTTCAAAATACAACCTACTGCTAATTTACAACCACTGGGGCGACGATCCTATTGCCTCATCACTCAGCTGCTCGCCCGTGACGGAAAAAATCCGGACTCGCAGAATCCCGGCTTCAGGATCATAATCCAGCCGACTGAATTGTTGCGATGACTCAGATAACAGACTCTGAGTAAATTCAATTTTTATGTCACTTTCAGGCAATTCCAGTACCTGACTCACACCCCACTCAAAATCTTTTGCTTGCGCATTGGCAAACGGATACGGGGCATTCAAAGCAGAGGCTACCACATTGACGAGCCGTATGGTTTTCTGGCCGCTGGAAATCACCCCTTCACCCCAGCAGGACAAGTGTGGATCTCCACTCAGCAGGTAGATATTTTCACAACGGTGGCTCGCCAATTGTTCCACCAGGTACGCAAGAAACCCCGGATAGCTGACTAAAGTATCACTATGTTGCACCAACGCCGGATACTGCACATGCTCCGCTTTAACCGGAAACAGCGGTGAGCCGGTACAAATAAACAGGGCTGTTTTGTTTTTGTTGGCCGCCAGCCAGGTTTCAAAAGCCCCGGCCTGGTCATCACTGACAATAGATTTGCGATCAGTTTTCGGAAACGCAAGTTTACGCTCAAAGCGGGTATCAAAGCTAAAAAACGGTTGCCGATTCACTTCAAAGTCACTCCAAAGCTCACCGGTGTTATTAAATTTCGTCTGAAAATTTTCTGCCTCTACCTTAGCCACTTTAAACGACTCTACCGCCTCGTCATCCATTAACTGTTCTGCAGTCATACCGGAAAAATTATCCCCGACAGCATGATCGTCCACCACGAAGTAGGTCGGTAAGTGTGCCATCACACGACGCATATATCTGGCACCAAAAGCCTCACGGTAGCGCATCCTGAAACGCTCGTAGGGTGCCTTGGGATCAAACAATCCCGCGGTCGCATCAGCGTAGATTTGATCGCCAAGCAGCAATAGAAAGTCCGGCGCTGACGACGTCGAATTACTCTTTGAAGGATCAATATGCGACCAGATTCCACGGAACACTGAATCAGACAGATCTCTGGAAAACGGTGAACCGGGATGCAAACACGACCCCGCAAGAAACGACACCGTTGAGTTATGATCCGGTTCTGCGCCGTGATATAAACGTTTAAACCACCCCATTTCATGCAAGCTCACCACCACACCCTGCTCTGGATCAATATCCCTCTGACGCCCCAGATCTTGAGAGCCCGCATGCAAAGCAGCTGGTTTCGTTAAGACATTGCTAAGCGGGTTACAATGAGGTGCCCGCTGCTCATCTTCGTGAAAGTGCTTCACCCGCACCGTGATATCCGAAGTGATGTTTCCAGGGTTATTAATTTGAATCACCCAGAAACAACCTCGGTGAAAATCATCTTTCTGTGCTACCGATACCGATTCAATTGACAGATCTGATTGATCAGCCGTGTCAATAATTATACCCACCGGAAACTCAGTATCGTAATCATCGGTCTCTACCCACAGACGCACGCTGTCCTTATTTGCATAAGATATCACCGGCCCCGTTAACGGAAATTTGCTGGCCCGGGTACGGGTTAACGGAGTGTCGACTATGTCAGGATCACGCTCTGCGGAATTCGATTCAAATACAGAGTAACTGCTGCGGGAAACTGCAAGAGTATCCCACGCTTTATTTTGCAGTTCAGACGCTTTAAAAAACCGATCAATATCGGGACCGACATCTGTAGACGCTTTTTTACCTATCATCATATCCATATGACCATAGGCCGGAACCGTTCTAAGCCAAATCCCATGGTGAGCATAATCAGCCATGGTGAACGCTTCCGGGTGCTCTGCATCTGTTTTTTCGTGTCTGAATCGTGCCAGTCTAAAGGCAGACAACCTGGAAGATTCAACATCAAACACTTTGTTTTCTTGTCCATGCAAAAAAAACGTTGGAAACGTCCAATAGTCTTTGAAGTTACTTTCCACAACATAGCGGTTGTTTGCATTTTGCGCCACCAACCGTTGGCGCCGTACACCAAAAAAGGTCTGCTGCAATATAGCAGCCGGCACTGCTCCTACCATGGTTGCAAAGCGTTTCTTTAGTTTGTCATCGACGTTATCATGCACCCACTGCCGCCCCCAGAACACGGTGTAGCGAAAGTACATTGCCATGGAAAATTCATTCGCCAATGACGTGCGTTTAAGTAGATTTTTCAGATACGGCCACTGTCGCCTGGCACCAGCGTCGATGGTTGATGTGGCTATTCTGTCAAGCAGAACATCTATCATCTCAGGCTTGTTATGCACACGAGGGTCAAGCGTATCAAGAAAATTAAAATCTTTTACGAAACCCCAGGTGTTAGCTCTGGTTCTGTTCTCACACGAACTGAACACCCACGGGGTAACTGCATGTGGAATCAATGAACCCACCATAGACAGATTATTGGTGTCAGAGCGCTTGGTTTCACCCGCCAGTACAGCCATGCCCACAGCACCCGCACCAATGCAGTGTGAAAACACATTGACCAACCTGGGTGTTTGCGGGTTGTTACCCTTATTGATTGTGTCAAACACTGTTTTGATTGCCCACGGCACATCTATTAGTGCAATTTCATCCCACGTATGATCTTTATTGACAGTTTTACGGGTATTGCCGCTGGTGCGATGATCAAACACCCAAACGTCATAACCGCGTGACAACAAAAATTCCACATAGGTTTCGCGAACATGCTCCGGCCAATATATTTCACTACTGTGCGCCAGACCATGCACCAGCAATACGGCTGGTTGCATCGCAGAGTCGCTGCCGCGGTAACGAATCATTCGCGACAACGCCTGTTCGCTACAGACTCCCTCGCTTGCATTAGCTGTGCATTGTGTGCCATCACTACAGTAAAGCTCAAACGGCAGGCTGGTTTGGTTCTGGCCGTCCTTAATGAACGACATGGTTTGTGGCGGTTTTCTCATTCGCGCCTGATCAAACTCAACCTCGCCAATAAAACGCTTGTAGTTATGTGCACCAAAACTCCAGAAATGGGTGGTGCCAATCAGTCTTGCGAGCAGCGCACCAAACCCGACCATCGCCGTAATACTTGCCGGTTCATTGGGTGTTTCGGTTATCTGCAATGGTGAAGGCCCACGCGTGATTCTCAGCAAGTCAACAGCCAAAGTAGCCTTTACTTTGTTAGTGTTGCCACGCGACCATACGGTCGGCAGATTAAGTAATGACTCCCAGATTGAAGCACCCAATGGTGTAAAAGCCAGCTTCTTTTTGCCGGTAATTGTCAGAGGTGTTTGCTCTGTTATCTCCTTGAACTGATATTCAAGGTACCGCCAGTCGGTATGCAGTCTGGCGATGCGAGTAAAACCGGATAGTTTGTCTTTTAAGCTTCCGTCAGTATCAGTTTGGTCAGATGCCTGCGGCGTTTTATTTGATCGCTTAAATACCGATTTAAGGGCGTTCTCAGCCACGTACGGCCGGTAATAAGCAAACCTTAGCAAACTAAGCACCGTTCTGTAAAAGCCCCCTGGTTTTATTTTCTTGTCTCGACTACCCAGTGTGACGTTACCTTTAAATTCCATTAGCACCGGGGTCGGAACCAGCGTATCTCCGGATCCATGTAGCAGCGCTTTATCACTGGCCATTAATGCTGCCTTTGCACGCAATGGTACCGCCGGATTACACAGCCAGACATTCAGCGGATTATTATAGGCAATAGCGCCATCAGGCTCATCGTCAAAATAAAACGCTACATCAAGAATGATGGTTCGAGTATCCGCAGGTAATCTATGCCTGAACAGCGCCTGCATATCTGTTAATTGCTTTTCTCGTTTGCCCTCCTCGGCTTCTAAGCTCCACAACAATCTTTCATTGAATCTGGCTTTTATGGTTTTATTTTTATCGGCGATATTGATCTGCGGTGTGTGTTTATTTTTGCCACTACCTTCTGACTTAAAATGCACTGGCTGAGGTATGTCACGATTTTCCGGCCGCAGCGGTTCGAACGAAGTTTCAGTGGGAAGCAATCTCCCTGCTATTCGACTTGCCAGCGTATAGGACAGTGCAGAAATAGACACCATCGGATTTACACCAACTGCTGTCGGTAGTATTGAACCATCCATCACGTAAAGGTTTTCATAGACCGCAGATTTGTCACCGTTCACACGCTTAAACACCTGGCCGCTGTTATTTACGACACCAGAGTCAATGTCATCCCCCATCACACAACCACCCAGTGGATGAACAGTGACAACACGCCTGGGAATTTCATCCGCTCCCTTAAACACAGCACTAAACGCGGAGGGTAAAGGCTGCAATAGAGGATTGGGATGATACTCACCACCATCAAAAGCTTTTTCAGGGTCTACAGAATTAAAGGCATGATGTAGCTTGGAGTAGAAACCGCTATTCGATTGCAGCTCCGGCCATTGCGGCACCAGATAGTCCGCAGAATCTGCCTTGACTAACCTACCCGGGCTTCCATCAAACCCCATGGTTAGCAACACCTGACTATGCTGTGCAAACTGATCAGAGGTAGCAAGACTATCGTGCTCACTGTTATCAGTGTGCCAGGCGCTACGACGATCAGTTACAAAACGATTGATATAACTTTGCATCGTGATGGTTTCACGCCAAAGCTCCGCTATAGGATAGGGAATTGCCCCGTCTTCAATAGTTAGTTTTCCTGCGGGTTCATTCACACCTGTCGTGCGGGAGAACCCGACAATCGTGGGTCCAACCTGATTCGTCGCAGACTCATCAGGAACATCAGCCACTGCATTCACACCGTGCCTTTGTCCGGTTGAAAATATCAGCCCGTCGCCATTGGCGGAAAACTTTTCACCTAGTAACGATGAAAGTTGCAGAGGTATTTCATGGATAGCGTCTTCAACCTCAGTGCCCGGTGCTTGTAGCGAGCGATGTAGGATCTCAGTACTGCCAATTGAGCCAGCAGCTAAAATCACACGTTTCGCACTGACCACAAACCCGGTATCGGTACTATTGCTTAGCGCACAATACACCAACCATTTATCGTTGCGCTGCACAAGCCGTAGCACGCTGGCACCGGTAAAGAGCTCAACACCCTTTTGTCTGGCCAGTGGCCATGCATTAAGATTAAGCGATTGTTTAGCACCGGAATGACAACCGATAACACAATTGCCGCAGTGATTACACGGTTGATGATTCACACTGTGGGGGCCGGCACTATCGAAGCTGATAGCAACAGGCGCGGAACGGATTTCAGATTGGGCATCCAGGGCACTGACAGTGCGCTTTAGCGCATTATATTTATCGAAGCGTTCCGGGCTATCCAGCTCTGACACACCCAGCAGCTGCATTATCTTCGGATAACTTCGCGTGAATAGCTTATGCCATCCGATGCCAACACCTGCATCTGGCCAGCTATCAAGGGTTTCTTTGTCGGGTGCTACGGCAACAGATGCATTGACTAACGAGGTACCCCCTAAACCGTTACCGGTCACGCTTACCGCACGCGTCCCCACGCGCACATCCCACAAACCGGTTAACGAATCTCCATTGCGACTCGGGGCAAAGCCAGGTAAATCACCTATTGTTTTTGGAAAATCCTGCGGAAGATACTCTTCCCCGCGTTCAAACACGACGATTTCACGGGGCTTCGCATGATGGTCTTCGCAAAGTGCCAACGCTGCCATCGCGGCACCATAACCGGAGCCGACAATTAACGTATCAACGCTTACTTCGCTGTTTGAATCATGTGAGTCAGGCTTATCGCTGAATAAAATTGTCTCTACCGGTCGGGACAACCAATGGCTCATTGAGCGCACCCGACAGACACAGCACGTCCACAATCATACCCACCGCTACAGTGTAATTCCCTATACATATCGCCAGCCTCAAACCCATGAACGTCTACAACTATCTTATTATTAGTATAAAAACTCTGCAATCACAAACCTTAAACACCTCCACCCTTCTGTAACGGACTTATAAAGGTTATATTGTTCAACACACTTCGCATTACTAACAGCACACCCGAATCGAATATTGATAACCATTGAGGTCATATATGCGTTGGTACTTTGACTATATTTCGCCGTACGCCTACCTGCAAAGCACCAGACTGGAAACACTAAACCAGTTACAAGCAGTGGAGTGTATACCTGTGCTGTTCGCGGGACTCCTCAACCATTGGGAGAATGTTGGCCCGGCAGAGATCGAACCAAAGCGAAAGTGGACCTTTAGAGAAATCACCTGGCTCGCCAATCGGGATGGCATTGCGTTAACCCTGCCACCGTCACATCCATTTAATCCGCTCCCACTATTACGTTTAAGTATCGTCCACAACAATGACATTGCGGTAGTGCAAAGGCTTTTCAACTATGTATGGGCTGAAGGCAATACACCGCAAGATACATCCGCTTTTAAGGCTTTGCTAAAAGAACTAAACACAGACGAGAGTGCTCTGCGCACTGACTCTGTCAAAGCACAACTGCATGCGTTTGGTAAAGAGGCAATTAACACCAGGGTATTCGGCGTGCCGACCATAGCACTTGATCAGGACCTCTACTGGGGATACAACGCCACTGATATGGCAATATCTGCACTTACAGACCCTGGAACCTACCCGCACGAAGCCATCACCAAAGCGGACGCTTTACCGCACGGCACCGGCAGAACTCGCCCCGCTATCGCACCGGCAGAGACCGCACGGGCAAGTACACCGACAACTGATCGCAAAACCCCGCGAATCGACCTGAAGCCCATTGATCTCGCTGAACCTGCTGACCTGGTTGCCGCTATTCGCACGCGACGCGGAGGGGAACTCATAGAGCTTGATCGCTTGCTGCTCTACAGCAGACCGTTGGCAGAGGGGTGGAACCATTTTATCGGCAACATCCGTGAGCATTTCGCGGTCGATCAAAAACTGCGTGAACTGGCAATGTGCACTGTGGCGGTGATCAACCGCGCGGAGTACGAGTTTTCACAACACGCACCGCTGTACATCAAAGCCGGTGGCAGCGAGGCAAAAGCCCGATTACTACGCCAGCCTGAAACAGCGTTTTCCAACCCCACATTCTCGGAAGACGAACAACTGACTATTGCGCTGACTTATCAATTAACAAAAGATGTTCACATTGACGATGCATTATTCAATCGCGCTAACGTGTTTTTCGGTGATGAGCATTTGGTAGAGTTGGTGGCCACCATAGCAGCCTATAATATGGTTTCACGATTCCTGGTTGCTTTTGAGCTGCACCCGCACTGATTCGATACGTGCAACTCCCCGTCTGACAAGCACCCCGTAAACAACACCCGAGAGAATTCAACGTGGCGAAAAAAAAATCAAACACTGACACCTCTGCATGGGCGTTGTCAGATTACCTATACGATGGCAGCAAACCGTTTTCGATGAGCGACTCCTCTCATCAGGTAGAGCCACTTTACGACTCTAAAAAAGACTACAAGCAAAAACTCGCCTCTATGGTAAATCGCATCGACGACTTGCTCGAGATCATGTACGCGCAAAATCGTTATGGCTTATTGCTGGTATTTCAAGCGATGGACGCCGCTGGCAAAGACGGCACAATCCGCCGCTTACTCACAGGAGTCAATCCTGCAACGGTACAAGTGTACTCGTTCAAAAAACCAAGCGCCGAAGAGCTTGACCACGGCTACCTCTGGCGAATCATTCAACGCATGCCGGAGCGTGGCAGACTGGGTGTGTTTAACCGCTCTTACTACGAAGAAGTGTTGGTGGTAAGGGTTCACCCTGAAATTCTTACCGAATACCAGCAACTGCCTGCAGAGCTCACCACAGACATTGAAGCTGTGTTCGACAGTCGATTTGATCAGATTCGAAATTTTGAACAATACGCAACGGGCAATGGCATTCGAGTGGTTAAATTTTTTCTCAACGTATCTGAAGAAGAACAACGCCAAAGACTCACCGCAAGACTGGATGATCCAGATAAACACTGGAAATTCTCAACCGCTGATGTAGAGGAAAGAGAACACTGGCCTGCTTATATGAGTGCATTCGAAGATTGTATCAACGCCACCGCATCAACCCATGCACCATGGGCTGTTATCCCCGCAGATGATAAACTTAACATGCGCTTACTGGTCGCAGCTGCCACACTGGCGGAACTGGAAAGCATGAACATTGACTGGCCGACTGCCGATAAAAAGCTGCTACAAAACCTCGATTCAATTCGCAAACGATTGAGCAAGTAAATGCCAGACAGTTTCTTTACCACTGAAGATCACTGGTTCCATCCAACCAGTCACACGCGGGGACCGTGGCACGAAGCGCATTGCCACGCAGGACCACCAACGGCGTTAATCGCAAGATCGATTGAACAGTTAAATCCTGATCAAAAACTGGTGCGCCTCACCGTTAATCTGATTCGTCCAATCCCGTTTGAAGGCTTCAGCATCACCGCTGAGATTACCCGTCAGGGAAGAATCGTCACAACAAGCACCGCAAACCTGATCGACAAACACAACAAAGTGTGTGCCACTGCAGTGGCCTTACAAATGACACCGCAGCCACAACAAAGCCTGCCAACACAACATATTGACTACGGTCAACATGCTGCTGCTACCACGGGCGAATTTCCCATACAAAAGACACTGCACGACAAGCCGTCTTTTAAAGGTGACGGTGTGACGGTCAAGTACCCGGCCGGGCACTCACATGAACCAGGCCCGACAATAGCGTGGATGAAAACCGTACCGCTACTCGCTGATGAAACCCCTTCTGCGTTCCAGCGTATTTGCCCGCTAGCCGATTGCGGCAACGCGTTTGGTCGCAACGCTGAGCCTTGGGATGTGAACTTCATGAACCCCGATCTCACCATCCTGTTGCACAGAGACCCCGTAGGCGAATGGCTCGGCACAAACGCTACCAGCTTCTGGGAAGACAACGGTATCGGCATGTCAGACGCGCAACTATTTGATGAGTCTGGCAGTGTCGGTCGCGCCTTGCAAACACTGCTACTACGCAAAGTGTGAAGAAATAGAATCCATATTAAAAATCAACAGCAAGTGACTGTTACTATTTAACTTCATAGCAGGACGCAATAACAAACCAATATCGCTGATTCAAGTGATCTGATATCCCGTCGATAACCGCTGCCAATATGCGGATAGAAGGGAAATAATATGAACACACGTCACTTGGCCACCGGCCTGCTTGCGTCACTGGCGCTATTGGCATCCACTCAAAGCGTGGCGGTTACCTCTCAGCAAATGCTCTTTCCACAACATAACTACAGTCAGTTTACGTTGCCCTCCATCGGACAAACCGGTTCAGAGGTAGTCCAGCACTACGGTCAACCCGCAAAACGCCAACAAGGCGCAAACGGTGTTGATATGTGGGACTACGGTAGCTTCCGCGTTATTTTTCGCGACAACGCGGTGAGCCACGCTTCAATGTGGTAATTGCGTGGCATAAAGACAACACCTGAAAGGTGCGTTCGCACCCTTCAAAGGTTATCGCAATATAAAGCGAATGCTCTCTCGGACGTACGTGAGTGACATTACGTACTGGGTATCCCTCGCTAACGCTAGCGGGTTTGTCACGGGCTGTGTTTGGCTTGTAGTTATTCCCGCTCAACAAACCCGCCAGCGTGAGCGAGGGATGTCTAGCTCATCAGCCCCTCGATTATGCTCCTTGCGTTGATTCAGACAATGCTCTCTCGGACTTACGTGTGTGACTTTACGTACTAGATATCCCTCGCTAACGCTAGCGGGTTTGTCACGGGCTGTATTAGGCTGTAGTTACTCCCTCTCAACAAACCCGCCAGCGTGAGCGAGGGATGTCTAGCGCGTCAAACCGCTCGGCCCCTTGCGTTGATTTAGACAATGCTCTCTCGGACGTACGTGAGTGACTTTACGTACTAGGTATCCCTCGCTAACGCTGGCGGGTTTGTCACGGCTGCGTTTGGCTGTTGTTACTCCCGCTCAACAAACCCGCCAGCGTGAGCGAGGGATGTCTAGCTCGTCAGCCCCTCGGTTATGCCCCCTGCGTTGATTTAGACAATGCTCTCTCGGACGTACGTGAGTGACTTTACGTACTGAGTATCCCTCGCTAACGCTGGCGGGTTTGTCACGGGCTGTATTCGGCTGTAGTTACTCCCGCTCAACAAACCCGCCAGCGTGAGCGAGGGATGTCTAGCTCATCAAGCCCCTCGGTTATGCCCCTGCATATATTATAGAGTGACATGCCACAACGCATCCACCATTGACGCACAACGCACCAATGCCGCAACACCGCCATAACAACCCTCAAAGTGGCCAATTTCCAGCGAAGTACGAGTATCGCTTCGAAAGTGTGAACCACGTATATTCTTCACCCTCAGCCGACCAACTACCGAGTTTCCTGAGTGGTGATGTCACAAAAATGCAACACAAATAGCCATTAAGCTAACACTTAGCCGTTAAACCCGCCCTGCTTCACAACGCAATCCTCGCTATGCCAATAAACTGCCGCCTTTCTTCTGACAGGCGTACCAGTGATGCGGCACTTCCGTGGTATCTGCAGCTTAATAAGGGCCTTGCTTGTACTTACGGTCGTGACAACTTCCACACTTGCTCCGGCGCAGGAGCGCCCTGTGGACTACCCACAGCGTATGCAGGTGTCAGCAAATGGTCAGTTACTTACCTTGATGCTCCGACCAAGCCGCGTGACCAAAAATCTGCGTGTAGTGAACAATCGAGGGGTCGCCAGTCAGATTCCAGTAAAAACTTATATCGGTAAGATCAAAGGTGATTCAACTTCCTGGGTTCGCCTGACACAGAGCAACAATGCACTGGATGGCGTCATATCCCGCTTCGGTAAGCGTTTCCGCTTGCAGCAGTCCGGCGGGGGATCAGTGAAAATCACACCGATAGCTGACAAACACGATCACCGGATAACCATAACAAGTAATCACGCCAGAACGCGACCGACCCGAAAAGCGGCACAGCCACAGAAGATCACCCATGTGGCGAAAATAGGCATTGTAGTAGACAGTCAATTCAACGCCCAGCACAATGGCAAAGGTCTTGAGTATGCGCTGTCTCTGATCAACTCAGTCGATGGTATCTACCGTGAAGAGTTCGGCTTAGCGCTACAGGTAGAAACAGCGATCAACATTACCGATGCTAAAAATGATCCGCTCATCTATGGCAACGTGCCGGTTGAAACCATGCTGCGTGGTTTTCGTGATTATCGAATGCAAACCACTCTGTTGGACCCTGATATCAGTCTGGTGCATCTGTTCACTGGCAACCGGCCGATCGATGAACCGGTAGGCTTGGCCTGGATAGACACCGCCTGCAGAGCAGACGGTTATGACGTGGGTTTATCGACCCAATACCGACACGATATATTATTAGTCGCGCATGAAATAGCCCACAACCTTGGTGCACTTCACGATAGTGATACAGCCTGCTCAGCGACGACAGACAATGTTATGTGGCCCTATATATCTTCTGCCACCACACAACAGTTTTCCAGCTGCACGGTTGCAACCGTCAAGCGCGCTATTGCAAACAGCTGCCATGCGCAAGCCATTGATCTTGAATTGGCGTTATCGGTTGACGCTAGCAGCACAGTTAAAACGACCAGGCATAACATTGACCAGATGAATACCCAACCCGCTGCAGCATTGGCGGTAGATTTTCCGTTTGACCACAGCGCGGCGGATCTTCACTGAGGTCGCAGGCAAAGAACCCTAAACTATTAGGGGTCAGCTACTGTTAATACCGGCAAGCCTTATCGGGCTGGTGTGGCCAGTTACACTGGTACAAGTAGTCTTCTGTGACGTTCTATTTCAGCGCTCATCACATCAATCTCCTGCAAGCGCTTGATGCTTGAAAACAGCTCACGTGCTCCCGGGTACTGACGAATCAGATAACTTAGCCACTGCTTGGTTCGGTTGCCTGCATATTTAGCTGGAATGTTCACCGCCGTTGCCAAAAGATCTTCCACCAGAATCAGGACCTCCTGCCACTCCAGCGCCTGACACTCCAGGCTGTCTACCTCTGCTCTGATCTGGTTAGCCAGATCCGGCATCGCCAGGGCGCCGCGACCCAGCATAATATCAATACACTCGCTATCACCACAGGCGCTCTCAGCATCTGCTGCACACCAAATCTCACCGTTAATAATCACCGGAATCTTCAGCTCGGAGCGCACCTTTTTTACCTCTGTCCAATGCGCTGGCGGCTTATACCCATCTGATCGTGTCCGTGCATGAACACATAATTCGGCCGCACCCGAGCGCTCTACGCCAGTCGCGATCTCAAGTAATGAGTCGCTATGATCAAAGCCCAATCGAATCTTCGCTGTGACAGGGATTGAAGGATCCACAGTGTCACGAACAGCGGCGACAATATCTTGTACAAGGTGCGGGGTTCTTAATAATGCAGACCCGCCGCCATGCCGGTTAACGGTTTTGGCAGGACAGCCAAAGTTAATATCAATACCCAATGCCCCCAACTCCACCGCACGCTTTGCATTGGCTGCCATCGACGCTAAGTCACTGCCGAGCAATTGCACAAAAACCGGTATACCCGACTCTGTTTTACCTCCGGTTAACAGCTCTGGACACGATTTAAGGAACACCTTGTCCGGATACAAACCATTTGTCACACGGATAAACTCAGTGACACAACGATCATACGCAAAGACCGTTGTCATGATTTTGCGCATCTGAAAATCTAACACGCCTTCCATCGGCGCCAGCATTATTCTCATCGCAAGAAACCTGTCGCTCGCACACTACCATCGGCTGCTTTAGTTGTTTTCAGCATGACTCAGGCAAATGGCAATAGTTTCTGCTGTGTGTTTCATCCAGTCTGTGTAAAGCGATGCACCCGCCTCAAAGTCAGAAGCCAGTGGATCAACGGTTTCGCTGCGCAAATGTAGATCGGTCGCCAATGCTTTCAGTGCAGGAGAGCGAAATTGTGGCTCGGAGAAGATGCAACCGGGCCTGGCCGAGACAACTTTCGAGCGTATCGCCTTAAGCCGTTTCGCTCCCGCCTGCATTTGCGGCTGAGAAGTCACCACAATAGCTTCACCCAAGCCATAGGCTTTTTCAAAATATTGCAATGAGTCATGATAAATAAGATAGGACTGCCCTTGAACATCACTGAGGATCTCCTGCACTTCAGCCACCTGGCTTTCCAGCTTGCGCTTAAAATTGATGGCGTTGGCAAGGTATTTATCACCATTGACTGGATCAAGCACTGTAAGTTGCCGTGCTAACTCATCGACCAGAATTGCCGCGTTACGTGGCTCAAGCCACAGATGGTAGTCAATATCAGAGTGATCATGATCGTCGTCAGAGTGTCTTTCTGAAAAGCTCTCAGCTTGACTGGATCGGCTTTTATGGGTTGTCACACCGGTAAGTGCTGCCAGCTCTATTTCAATTGCGTCGGCGGCAAACTTTTTAAGCAATGAAGGTATGAAACGCTCCACGCCTTCACCGGCCCACAATACAATATCTGCCTGCTCAACGGCTTTGATATGTGAGGGTTTAAGCTGGAACAAATGCGGCGACATGTTGCCATCGATAAGCAGTCGAGGCTCACTCACACCGTCAGTGACTACCGCGGCCAGGCTATGCAAAGGCTTTATTGTCGCCAGAACCACCGGTACACCGCCATCAGAATTATCTGCCCGCAGTGTGGGATTCATACAGAAAAGAAGCAAACCGGCGCCAGCACACAAACAGCAGACCCGCAATAAGTAATTCGTGTGATTCAACATGGTGGGATCGGCTATGATTGGAACGAGCTATTATAGATTAAACCCGAGTGACAACAGTAGATACCGCCGCACAACAAAGTGCGAAAAGCCTGGTACCGAGAAAAAACCAGCCAAACTCAGCTTCTGACAGCGGCAAACTGATTGATGTTGTCAATCTATCCGTTAAGCGGGGCGATACCGCGCTGGTTCGCGATATCAATCTATCCGTTAGCCGCGGAGAAATTGTCACGCTAATCGGCCCCAACGGCAGCGGCAAAAGTACCACAATCAAGGCCATCCTCGGCATCGTCACACCTGATACAGGCACAGTCACCAAGCTCAATAACATCCGCACCGGCTATGTGCCTCAGAAGCTCGAGATCAATGGCACCATGCCGTTGAGCGTGCATCGCTTTATGCGCCTGACACAAAACCACAGCAACGATGCAATCAACGCAGCCCTCGCCACCACCGGTGCCGAAAATCTGCACAAAAGAGAGATCAGCGCTTTATCCGGTGGTGAGTTCCAGCGCGTACTGATGGCAAGAGCCATCGCGGCAAAGCCAGACCTGCTGGTACTGGACGAACCCGTCCAGGGCGTTGACTTCAATGCTGAGCTTGAAATCTATCAGTTGATCGCGCGCATCAGGGACGAACTCAACTGCGGGGTGTTGCTGGTGTCCCATGATCTGCACATCGTGATGGCAGAGACCGACACGGTTATTTGCTTAAACGGCCATGTCTGTTGTTCCGGCTCACCGCAGGTGGTCACCAACAGCCAGGCATTTCAAGATCTCTTCGGCTCACGCGGCTCCGAGGCACTGGCAGTCTATCGCCACCATCACGATCATTCGCACGGGCCCGATGGCGAGGTAATACACGACCATGCTTGACGACTTCTACGTCAGAGCAATGCTCGCGGGGGTACTGGTCGCCCTATTGGCAGCGCCGTTTGGCTGCTTTGTGATCTGGCGACGCATGGCCTACTTTGGCGACACCATGGCGCACTCTGCCTTGTTGGGCATCACGATCGCACTGCTGCTTGAAATACATGTAGGTATTGGGGTGTTCGTTATTGCGTTAAGCACCGCCCTGGCACTGGTCTATCTGCAAAGACAATCCAACCTGCCAAATGACACCTTGCTCGGCATTCTCTCCCACTCAACTCTTGCGTTGGGTTTACTGGCGGTGGGCTTAATGACGGGAAGCAATGTTGATGTAATGTCTTATCTGTTCGGCGATGTCCTGTCTGTCGGGCGCACTGACATCACTATTATTGCAGCCACCACTGTGGCAGCGCTTTGCCTGCTGGCGTTAATCTGGAAACCATTGTTAGCTGCCACCGTGAACGAAGACCTTGCCATTGCTGAGGGCGCGCGCCCCCATGTTACTCAGCTGTTATACCTGCTGTTGTTGGCCGCAGTCATCGCCGTGACAGTGCGTATCATTGGCGTACTGTTAATCACAGCGTTGCTGGTAATTCCCGCCGCCACAGCACGTCGCTTTGCCACCAGCCCCGAGTCCATGGCAGCACTTGCCGCTGTGTTGGGAGCGGTGGCAGTCGTATCAGGCCTGGCAGCATCACTGCGATGGGATACTGCCGCCGGACCATCGATTGTTGTGGCTACGTTGGCTATATTTCTAATTAGCGCGGCATTGCCTGTTAAACGGTAATTAAGCGCCCGCACTGCTGCCACGTTTAATAAAATGAACAGACAGCACTCCAACGCAGATCACCTGCTCAATAGCTGTTACAGCCGTAACAGCCGTGAGCGACTTTACTTACTGGATATCCCTCGCTAACGCTGGCGGGTTTATCATCGGGCGCTGCTTCCGGTGGCTATTCGGATGCAGTCGGGATGCAGTCGGGGATGTTCCGCGGGTTTTAGCTAAAACCTATTTCCGCCATCGCCTCAACGATACTTTCCCGCAAAGTAGCGACGATGAAATCTACTTCATCCCTGGTAATAATCAATGGGGGAGACATCACGTTAAGATGAAAGATCGGTCGAACCAGTAAGCCTTTGGCATCGGCAATAGTTGAAATCACCTTGCCTATATCAAGCTCTTCAGGAAATAGCTCACGGGTCTCTTTGTTCGCGACAAACTCAACGCACTGCATTAGCCGATGACCGCGAACTTCCCCGACAATAGGAAGATCTAACAGAGTTTTTAGCTGCTCAGCAAAGTATTCACCCACCTCTCTTGCATGCTCAAAGATATTCTCACGCTGCATAATTTCTATGTTTTTAAGCGCCGCAACACAACATACCGGGTGCCCGGAATAGGTAAAGCCATTAGTAAAGCACCGATTGGTTCCCGGCTCACTGATCACCTGATGCATTTTATCTGAGTAAATCGTAGCGCCGATTGGCAGATAACCGGAACTCAAGCCTTTGGCACAGGTAATGATATCCGGCACAATACCAAACACATCTTCAGATGCGAACCAATGGCCCAGCCTGCCAAAGGCTGTCACCACTTCATCTGACACATAAAGTACATCATGGCGCTTACAAACTTCATGGGTACGCTGATGGTACCCGGCGGGGGGCACCACTACACCGCCTGCTCCAAGGATCGGCTCTGCAAAAAAGGCAGCGACCTTATCAGCACCCAATTCAAGAATTTTCTGTTCCAGTTCATCAACCAGAAAATCTAGAAACGCTGCCTCAGAATCAAAACCGGTCGAGCGGTAATAGTTTGGGTTTGAGATGTGATGGATCGTATCTCGTTTGTAGTCAAACTCGGGGGGATGGTCGGCCTTCTTTCCACCGATAGACATCGAGATATAGGTACTGCCATGATATGAACCGTCGCGCGCGATGATATGTTTTTTCTCGTGCAGACCACGGCAATTTTGATAAAACTGAATTAACCGGTAGGCAGAGTCAATGGCCGTAGAACCGCCACAACTGAATAACACATGGTTCAGATCACCAGGGGCGAAGTCTGCAAGTTTTGAAGCGAGCTCTGCACCAGGCGCGGTAGTCATGTCGGTAAAAGGGCTTGCGTAAGCCAGCTTCTTAACCTGATCTGCGATCGCATCAGCCATTTCCTCCCGACCCTGACCGATGTTTGTACACCACAGGCCACCGACCGCGTCCAGGTACCGATTGCCTTCGATATCCATGATGTAGGCGCCGTCAGCCTGCTCCATGATCATGGCGCCTTCTTCAGAGAAGGAGTCAAACACTTGCCAGGGATGGGTAAAGTGATCTTTATCCTTCTGCCAGATATCTTTAGCGTAATTGGCACTGGGAAGTTCGGCAGACATAGGTTCGCTCCTGGATCGTTAAATTATAGTACCCCTAATGGCAGATTTCGGCCATCGTCGATACGACGGAACACAGGACTTACCAAGCCACCAAACTCGATATGCCACTACACAGCTCGCGCTGTCCATTGGGTGAAAATTCATGCCCAGCAATTTGTTGATACCACATTTAGATATACAGCCTTGTGGTGTAGTCTCGTAGACACCTTGTATACGTATTGAACCTTCCAACAACCGGAACCGACCATGCTACTGAACAAAAAGCTATTTACCGGCCTGGACCAGGGTGTACACCTAAGCGCCGGTGGTGAAGCTCCCATGCTGAATTCTCACCGCGACGCGTTCGAGCAATTCATGCACGATAAAGCACAAGGCGAACGTGCCCGGCAACTAATAGCAGACACCATGCAAGCCACTCGCGAACAGTGCGCCTCACTGCTCAGCGTTTCTGCATCTGATATCACGTTCGTCTCATCCGCCTCTGAAGGCATTAATATCGTCGCCTACGGGCTTGATTGGCAACCCGGAGACAACGTGGTTATCGCTGACGTTGAATTCGGTTCCGGCGTTTTCCCCTGGACGCTACTCAAAGAAAAAGGCGTAGACGTGAAAATCGTTCGCCACAAAAACTGGCAGATCTCACTGGATGATATAGAAGCTCACATTGACGAGCGCACAAAAGTGGTGCTGATGAGTCATGTCAGTATGTTCACAGGACAACGCCTACCCCTAAAAGAACTTGCAGAGACGGTACATCGTAAAGGGGCAGCTTTGGTTCTGGACGCTACCCATGCCGTGGGCGTCGTGCCTGTTGATGCATATCATGCTGATGTAGTCGTGAGCAGCTGCTACAAATGGTTGCTCGCAACACACGGTACCGCCATATTTTATTGGAACCGTAAAACACTCCCGGAACTTAAGCCTCCTTTTCTCGGTTGGAACAGTGCAGCCGCGTCCGGTGGATGGAAAGATCCGCTCAATATCACACTACATAACGATGCCAATCAATTCTTACCCGGTAACCCATCGTACTTAAGTATCTATATATTGAACAATGCGCTAAAACATCTACTACCACTTGGCCGAGATGTGGTAGAGCAGCACGCACTCAATTTAACTGGCAAGCTACACGAAGGCCTTAGTCAATTAGATCTAAACACACTGGGATTGTCCCTAATGACTGCAGAAGCCGCCGAGAGCCGAGCCGGCAACATCTGTGTCATGTCAGAACGAGTAGATGAAATTTCCGCCCAACTCAGGCAGCGCGGAATATTAGTGTGGGGCACTTACGGCGGTGATTCACGATTAAGAATTTCCGCGCACGTATACAATGATCACAACGATATTAACGCCTGCCTGGAGGCGTTTGCGAACCTGCAGTAAAGCGTACTATCTAAGCGTGTAAAGACAAACCAAAATAAAAACAATGGAATGGAAGATCAACGTGACATGCGTGAGCAGACCCAGAGTGCCGATCGCTCTTGCCGACCTATTCGCGGTCGGGCTGTGTGTACGTGGTGATTTCATTAATCAAATTAAATAACTTGCGTCAGCCTATATTTTACCCACAACGAAGATGATTTACATTAACAATGATACCTATCTACCAACGATGTACCCTCAGAAGTTTTGACACCATCGTAACGACACACAACACAAAAACCGAAAGGTGAATCAGTTGCCTGACAACCTGGAATCTACATCCCGCACTGACGATGACCGAACATTCTCTGTGGTTATACCTGCATGGAACGAAGCTCAATACATCGCAGCCACACTACACGCCGCTACACAGGCTATAGATCAACAATTATATTCCGGCAATATTATTGTCGTAGACAACAACTCCTCTGACGACACAGCCACAAAGGCAACACAGGCGGGAGCAACTGTGGTCTTCGAACCGGTAAATCAGATTGCGCGCGCCAGAAACACAGGTGCTCGAGCGTCATGTGCTGATTGGCTGGTTTTTGTAGACGCAGACAGCATTATCAACCCGTCACTACTCACCTCTTCACTAGCGTCATTAGCCAATGGTTCCGCCATAGGGGGTGGCTCAACTGTCACGCTGGATCGCGATGTCAAAGGACTCACCAAACGGGTGCTGCGCTTATGGAACTGGTGGTCAGTGAAATCGCGAAGTGCAGCAGGCTGTTATATCTATTGCACCCGAGAGGCTTTTGACACCATTGGCCAGTTTGATGAAAAACAATATGCAGCAGAAGAATTGTACTTATCGAAAAAATTCAGAAAACTAGCGAAACAGCGCGGGCAGAAATTTTTTATACACACCCACTCACCCGTTGTCTCGTCAGCCAGAAAAATTGATTGGTACACGCCAAAACAACTTATCCGACAAGTGCTACTACTTTTAATCCCGGGCGCAACACGTTCAAAAAAACTACTTGGCGTTTGGTATGATCGAAGTCACATTGATTAAGAGCACTACACTAACAAGCTATATAACTCGGCATAACACTTCAACTACTGTCCGTTATCTATGCGACCGGACAACAAAAAGCAATAAGGCGCTCAGCCTGCTGACGCGACCCTGCAACAACCGGAATACTGTCAATGCATGATCTTATCTAACAGCATTAATATGCTAAAGAGACAAAATCCACCCCATAAACGCACTTTACCTAAACAGACAGGAAATCTACTTATGAGCTGTACTATTCATCACGTTAACCTACCCGCAAATGACGTCCGCACCTCAGCACGCTTCTACACCGACATAGTCGGCATGACGGAAGGTAGCTGGATTTTTCCACCGGAAGAACAGGTCGGACATATAAGCGCCGACCCGGAAAAGCTGACCATCTTCCCGACAACATCAACCAGTGAGGGTGAAAACGCCGGGTTGCACCTGATTCGTCCAGAGCCTGCATTTGCACGTAAAAATCAACTTGATCACAACCCGTCGATTGGCGGCCATGTAGCACTGCAGGTAAAAAGTCTGGATCAGGTTATAGACCGCCTGAAAGCCGCTGGCATCCCATACTCACTCACCGGCACCTTCGCCATACCAGGCATGCGCCACCTGTACGTGTATGACCCCAGTATGAATCTGATCGAAATCAATGAAATAATAAAACGCTAAACATTGTACCAAGCGTCAATTTGGGGCCGCTTTGTAAATAACTGAAATCAGTTTGTCTGAAAAAATAACGTGATCAACACTACGTTGATTTTCGTTATAAAGTTCTTTATACCGCTGAAATATTTTGGTTGCTTCACAAAGCATGGCTCTCTAAAGGCTGTTTTAGATTTCACTTACCGGGGTAATTGTCTAACGCAACAACAGCGGTTTATCGATAGGAAAATACTCTGTAGCCGCATTGACAAGTGATTTTGCCGTCAATTCAGCCACTCCATATACCTCAACTCTTTTACCCCGTTCATCCCGTATTTTACGGGCGAGAAGATCAAAATCACCATCTCCCGAAACTAGAATAGTAACATCAGCACGGTCTGCCCATTCCATAGCATCAATGGTAATTCCAACGTCCCAATCACCTTTCGCAGAACCGTCTGAACGTTGAATAAAGGGCTTAAGCTTTACTTCAAACCCGATGCCTCGCAATATGTTCTGAAACTCGCGTTGTTTTTGATCGCCCCTCTCTATGGCATAGGCAACCGCCTTCACCACCTCTCGACCATTCGTCGCCTGCAGCCAGAACTTGTTGTAATCAAAATTCTTTCCGAAGGTTTGTCTTACTGTGTAGTAGACATTTTGCACATCAACAAAAATAGCAACTTTATTCATTTACACAGCATACTTCACCTGCAGGGAAAAATGGGACTCCTCACCCTCACCTGCTTCTGTTAAGCATTTGAAAAGTTGTGTTTTACACATTCGACTCTCCTTATTTGGGAATATACGCCCAAATTATAATACACGAAATATGCCGCACGTAAAGCAACCACTGGCGAATCTACCTGCGCTCAAGAGAATCAAGGGATTTTTCTATGGATGGGAGATTGAGTCTTAGCCGTTAGGGCATAAGCAAACGAAAACACAGATCACTAGCGGACGAACGCCTGGGACATTACCCGGTTGGCTTATAAGGATTGAAAGGTGTGCCCTGATGCATACGCATTTGCCAACGCTGGCCATTACTTATCCAGGTAGACGTGCGATGAGTACTCTCCAGCACCTCTCCGTAACGCACGTGGGAGTCATATGTGACCAGCAGAACTGCTCTGTCAACACGCGAAACTTTGAAATTCGGCAGTGGCAGCTGGCAATCAATATCTATCGTCTCTGGTGGAAAAAGTGATTCATAACGGTATACCCTGCCGGATCTGCCGAACTCCATGAACTCTGGATGCAGATACCGCTTTAGCCAGTTGGGATCGAATCGAGTGGCGCTACGCCACATGCCTTCTTCAAGCGTCCGAATGGAGTGCTCCATGTCAATTACTGGTGATAAATGCAACTCATGCAGGCGCGCAGCTTCTGCTTGCCCCTCAGGTGTAAGTACCACTGACTTCGCCTTCCCTACCGGATTATGGATCCATCCCCTTTCGTGCATCTCAGCGAGCAAGTCCCAATCCATACCCTTCCAGGCTCGCGTCACACCATGAACGGTATGTGCAGTGAGAGATATCAGAGCGAAGCCAAGCTCTGTTGCGGTGTCATTATCGATGTCCATGGCAGTAGAATAATGCAATAGCTTATTTGTGAAAACCAAACACCTTCACTTAGCTGTCTTTATCACTTTACTTTCTTCGCGATACAAAGAATATCAGTCATTTAAATTGGTTGGGATCTCCGGACTGGATTCGATCGCCAGCTTCGCACGATCTGCTTTGCTCACGTATTTAGGTTTCCCTTGCGCCACCAATCTGGCATTACTTTTTTTAGCGCGCGTCTTTTTTGAGCGCGCTAATACTATCTGATTTATTTTTTTTCGACGATTCATGTCTGTCTCATATCGCTTGCTGGTAACTTTTTGACAAGCACCTATAATTTATCAGGAATTACTATCCCATCGTTACCACTATACATCTGTGTAACCGCAAGCGAGTCAGTTCCTATCGTCAGGCTTTCATCTAACAAAATTATAAGCGATTGATTTCCGGTTGTTTTAAATTTTCTTCAAAACACGATTTAAGAATCAATAAAGCCGCTGCTTGTTAGCTGCGCGACAGCGCTCCGATTCCCGGAGGGAATTCTCCTAGGTGCTTGTCCGAGAACCAGGGTCTTGAGCTCCGTTGTGAGATTTTGAGTCAGATATTTCGATCGTTAGAAGCGAATAGTCGTTCTTCTTTAACGAAAAGGATCGTAATAGCTGGTCAAAATATCGCGACCGCAGTAGATCATAGTTCTCGGACAAGCTCCTAGCCTGGCGTCGTTAGAACCCGCCGTATCATCGGGCCGTATCGCAGGAAGTCCGGATGCTCAAAGTCAGGTGCATTCGCTTTATCATCTATTCGACGCACTTTTAAGTTGGTATCCAGATGTGGTTTTTGTTGAAAGCAATGAACCTCAACTTCTGTCATCAGACCCCCCTGTCCAGCAAGTGTGCCAGCTGAAGCGGGAGACAAATGGCCGATATAGCCCGGTTCAGTGGTACAAAGATATCGCTTTGCCATGACGTGAAAACGAACAGCATCAACAACCGCCTGTGGAAAATACTTGCCCAGCAAAACCGCACCGGCTTCCTCATGGCGCTGGTCGCTGTCACTCAAATTGTCATCAGGCAGATCCAGACACAAATGATCCGAATGGCAGATCAAGTGACCAACATCATGTAGCAAGGCCGCCACTACCACGGTATCGCCCTCCCCCTGCTGCTCTGCAATTGACGCACATTGCAGCATGTGTTGCGCCACGGTTATTTGTTCACCCGGGTACAGGGACTGTGTATCGCGATGATAAATAATGGCCAAAAACTCAACAATATTCTCATGAGTCAGTCTGGTTGAAAGACCCATAAGGCGGTTCTCCAAGTGCATACGTAGAAGCCCGCTCCAGATTTATTTCTGAGTGGGGATGAGCGGGATAGACTGATAAATGTCTCGTATTTTCGAGCGAAAATAGTAGCAGTTACCCGAATTCACTATCTCTCCGGTTACGGAGCCTCTTATCTTATTCCAGTACTATTGATAATTAATTGCGTATTCCGGTGAACGTGAACACCCATACCGGCCGAACGTGAACACTCCATTCCGAGCGCATTGATCGTAGGGTTACTTGTACTTCAAGTGTTCACGTTCAGTCAATAACTCCCGCGAATCGTTTGCGCATAGACTCA
>CALGJU010000154.1 GCA_937928685.1 uncultured Granulosicoccaceae bacterium | reverse complement strand
TGGCACTGGTGTGCATCGCAGCAAAATTTTGGGAGATCTTTAGAAACAACATTGATTCTTCCGTTGAGAGTAATTCATACGACGGTGGCGCCAGCCTGGTTAACGATTTCGCTGGCGGGAGCGTGCCGATTCAGGATCTGTGCTGTATTCGTGCCATTTATGAGAGGGCCCGGACGCGCAAAAGAGAAATTGGAGAAACGTGAAATGGTTCCGGCGTTTTATAGAGAGTGAGCTCATGTCTCAGGAAGGATCCATCAAAAAGGATCCATCAAAGCGTCAATGTGCGATAAGGAGTGCTTAATTCGTTGCGTGGTTTGTGTTTCCTGCATTCTTTGATTGTTTCCAATAGGTTCGGAAATATCAGAATATATTGGTCTTTTTTTGACAAAAAGGGTGTGTCAAAGTGAAGGGTAAATAAATTTGTCACTCAATCTAGCCCGCAACAGATACTGAGAGACTGAAAGTTGGCTGATGTTGAATTTGATCGTTATCTGCGAATGAAGGTGCCACTGCTGGTTGCTCTGGGGATCACGCTGCTATACATTGAGCTGTGGTGACTTCTCACCCGATCACATGATCGCTACTCTATTGACGCCAACTCGAAGCACCCGATTAAACACGCTGATTCCCTGCAAGCAGAACGAGATACCAGCGCCGCGCTTTCTGAAGCAACACTTTCCAGCTCAACGGTTGCCTCGGACCAGCTAAAAGGGTTGGATGCCACTGTCTCAGGCAATGCCAGCCTGTTTGGTCAAATGGCGCACAATATTCACAGAGATGGTTACAGTATCCATACCAATGCGCTGCCTGAAATACTGGGTAGGAGCTTATGGGCTCAATCCCACGGTGAGGGGCAAGTGGCAAGACCGGCTGGTATTGGCCGCGCCGACGGTCCCCGGATAAAGCAAACCATACGATCGGATAAAATTTCATGGATCGATGGCAGCAATCCCATCGGTGCAGAGTGGATCGTATGGGCCGCTGAGTTGCAGTCGGGCGTTAATTCCAGCTTGTTTCTGGGGCTTTTTTCTTTTGAAAGTCACTACGCGTTGTATAACCCCGGTTGCTTTTACAAAACGCATGTTGATGCGTTTCGAGGCCAAAGAAACCGGATACTCTCCATTATTATCTATCTTAACCACGATTGGTTGCAGGAAGATGGGGGTGAGTTGGTTTTGTACACTGATGGTAGTACCGGTGCACCGCTGTTAGTCACGCCTGAATTCGGCACAGTAGTGGCATTTCTCAGTGAGGAGATTCCCCATGAGGTGTTAGTTACGCACCGGCATCGCTATTCCATCGCTGGATGGTTTTGCACAAATCACGGCAACCCGTTAAATCAGTAATTGAAGCTATCGACTAGTGTACTGGAACAAATAGAGTGACTCATATGGGCAATCTATTTGTTCCAGTACACCAGCAAGCTGAACTGGCTGGAGCTCGACGACTAAGCGGGTGGGTGTGCTGCTGTGATTCTTGTCGTTCTTCAGTGTTGCTAGCTGTATCCGTGTATAACGTGAGTCTGTTTACAGCTGTTAGCCCAGGTGCAGGGTGTGAGCCCGGAACGTTCGGGGTTTGCCACTCGCTGACGCTTCGGGTTTCCTGAGGGCTGCGACAGTAGCCTGGGTCTGTTTGGCCATTTGGAAGCCCGACGCGTACGCGAGTGGGTGTGCTGCTGTTATTCTCGCCGTTCTTCAGTGCGGGTTACTGTTCTATGCATATAGCGACACTTTTACATCTGGTTGCCTGTCAATATCTTTAGTGGCTAACCACTCAACTTAAAACAACAAGTCACAATCACCTTCCTGATTAATCAATGTTTTACATTCCCCGCCGATATCACGCCCGCGGTGAAAAAAAATAGCTTATAGGGATATAACAATGAAGAAGGTACTTCTAGCACTTCCACTGGTTGCTGGTGCTTCGTGGGCGGGGACCACATATTATTCTGGTGCTCAAGCGCAGCCGGCATACGAAAAATTACTTGCAGGGCTTAATGCGGTGTCGGCCGAATCGTTTGTTCTGGATGTGGCGGAATACGATGCGGGTTTTACAGCAAGCACGGCTGTTACCAATGTCAGATTGCACGGTGAACCTGATGCCGTGTTATTTCAGCTACAACATGACATTCAGCATTCGCCTATAGGAACCGATCCACAGGGCGCTCGATTCAGTGCGTCACGTATTAAAACCACTCTTGTAAAAGATAAGATCGAATCGGCCGAAGTGCGTGAAATAATAGCCAGCTTTGATGCAGGTGAGCCGTTCGTGCTTTACACCGATGTTGGATTTAGAGGTGATCTTGTCAGTGACTTGCAGCTGCATGCACTGGAATGGAGATCTGACGATAAAGGAGCGATATCTTTCGAAGGGGGGCGTTTTAAGGCCATCAGTGTAGGTGACAAAGTAGATATTGACGGAGTGCTTGGTGCGGTAAACCTTAGCGATGACACAGGTACTGCACTTGCTGTGGCAGAGTCAACAGCCAACTTTGATTTGCTGCAGGTGGGGAATGGAGTGTTTACAGGTAATCAGAGCATGGTATTTCCTTCGGTGAAATTTAAGCGGGGGATGGGTATCGAGTTCAGCCTGAAGGATACAGTCATTGATTCTGTTTCCGCGCTGGACGGTGATAAAGTGAATACCACCATGGGGCTATCGATGGCTCAAATATCCTCTCCCTTGCCGCTAAACTCTGTTGACTGGGATATTGATGTTAATGGTCTTTCAGTTAAAGGTTTGGAAAATTACATCACTACGGTAAACACTATAGCCGGTACCAAAGACGCCAATGATATTTCTGCGCAACTCAAAGAGGCCTATACCGGCTTGATTACACCAGGTGTTGATGTAGTCAATAAGCTCACCTTATCTAACGACGGTGGTGAGATTGTCAGTGATATTAACTTGTCTTTTCTGGGAGATGGAACAGAAAGTGGTATGGACACAATTGCTACGGTGGGCGATCTATTGGAGGCAATTAGGTTTGGCGTAAAGATTGATGCAGATCAACTTGCAATTGAAATGACGCCCGCAGCAATGTTTATGATGCATCCTATGGCTCAACAGTACATTGTGAACGAAGGCGAAAAGTACACCACTGATATCAGCCTTGCCTACTTAATGATTGATGTAAACGGCAATACGCAGCCGCTTAGCCAGTTAATTGGGGATCAATTAAACGCGCCCCTGGACTTTCTATCCGCAATGGCTGATTACTAAATTCACGCTTAAACAGTAGGCGTTCACTGCAAGACATAGCCGGTCTAGACCGGCTATCGTTCTTATGATGCGCCGCGGTGGTGGGGGGGCTAGTAGTTCTCGGGCCAAATCGCCTGGGCAAACAATCCACCGTCTACACCGAGTGTTTGACCACTGATAAAGGTCGCAGAATCATCGACCAGCAACAGTACGGCCGCGGCGACGTCTGATGGCAGACCGATTCTCCGCAGTGGAGTGAGCCTGCTCCAGCTTGCTTGATAGTCGCCAGCTTCACTTTTTGTTCGTGGAGTTTCAATGGCTCCCGGCGCGATACAGTTAACCCGAATATTGTACGGACCCAGTTCCAATGCAGCTGCCTTGGTCAGCATTTCAATGCCGCCTTTAGAGGCGTTGTAGTCTACCAGTTGAGGGAATGCCAGTTTATTGCAGCCGGAGCCGATATTAATAATCGCGCCACCTTGATTGTTTTTAATAGCGTGTTGTGCAAAGCAGCGAGTATTTAAAAAACAACCGGTAAGATTGGTGGCCAAGGTGCGTTCCCATTCTTTCAGTGTGAGTTCCAGCAGTGGCTTCCAGGTTTGAATCCCTGCATTGTTTATCAGCAGGTCGGGCGCTGTTTGGAATCGATCAGTGATGGTTTCGAATGCTAACTCGACGTCTTCTTCTTTTGATACATCGCCGGAAATCGCTTCTAATCGAAGGCCCGCCTTCGTCGCTTCTTTCTTGAGTTCGTCTTTTAGTGCAGTAACAGATGCGCTATCGAGATCGTTTAGTGCAACATTCCATCCGTTCTGGATAAGCGTTTGCGCAATACCTGATCCGATGCCTCCGGCCGCGCCGGTAACCAAGGCCAGTTTGTTATCTTTTGTCATGAAAGTAATTTCATTGAGGCGGTGTAACGAATGATGCCGGGGAACCGTAAATTGTACACAACTTCAACGGATGTATTGTTGTTGAGCCGTATCGCACTACGTGAATTCCTCGACCAGGTACTCTGCCAACTTCCCGGTCAGTTCTCCATTGGACCCCTTGCGACGGTACATCACAATGGAATGCTCAGGCAGCATGGGTAATTCATTGTTGTGATCGATGATTTCCCGTTCAGGTGTCGGGCCGCTGCTTTGACTGACCGCTTGTTCCAGTTCGGCAGTAACTGCAAGATCGGCAGACACGAGCGCAAGGCCGGCAAGATCATCATCTGTTTCAATCATGCTCTGCCAGGCTATCCCTTGCGTGCTCAGCTGTTCGATAACCGGGGCACGGAAAAAACAGTTTTTTGACATACTGATGGGCAGTGGCCTTTGGCGCCATGCCTCACCATTTACAGCACCTGTCCACATTAATCTCTGCTTTGATAAAACTTCGCCATGCTCACCTGGATGTACTTCTGTGGTTAGCACGATATCGTGCAGACCTTGTTGAAATTCATTGAGCAATTCAATCGTACGGGATGATTTCAGATTCACTCTGACTCTTGGGAAACTGCGATTGAACGCACAAAGAACTTTCGGAATGTAAGGGGTAATGATATCTACTGGCACCCCTAGCGTGATCTGTCCTTCGTACTCAGGCGCTGTCAATTTGTTCCAGGCTTCATCGTTCAGTGACAAAATCTGGTTTGCATAACGCAGTAGCTGATCACCAGAGGCGGTAGGTGCCATTCCCGTTGTATTGCGTTCGAACAAAGTCATCTCCAGAATTTCCTCAAGCCGTTTTATTTGCATACTGATCGCAGACTGGGTTTTGTGCAGCCTGTTGGCGGCGCGTGTCATGCTGCCGACTTCTGCGATAGTCACAAAGCTTCTAAGTGCTCCCAGATCCAAGTCGCGGCGAGCTGTCATAACGGTGTCCAGTTAGTAGGTATCAACAAAAGTGAAGAGAGGTATCAAAAAGATTCGTTTCATTTGTAGCGCCATTAACCACTAGAGTCAATGCATCAATTAGGTTTGTACGAAGCATCAAAAGCATTGATAGGGGGCATCATGAAATTTGATACTAAAAAAGACATTGCATTGCACAACGACTGGGTGAATTTATTCTCCGGTGCACTCATGGATCTGCTGGCAAAAGCAAAAGCGGTGGTTCGCCAGTACTGTGAGCTGTATCTGTTACAACAAGCGATACAGTCGGAACGAAGGGTGCTTGCCGCACTGAGTGAAAGGGAGCTGAAAGATGTCGGGATAGATCGCGATGAAGCAATCATTGAGAGCCGAAGACGTTATAAAGATGTGCCGGATAGTCGTTTGAAGTAGCGAAAATATTCTGAGAGGATTTTTCCGAATATACGGTTTTCTATCTTCGTACAATACTATTAGTGATTATAAGCGTGGCGCTCTTGGAAAAAAATGTAGTGGAAAATGTTTGCAGGGTTGCAGCAGGGATTTGACCTGGAGGTTTTTGCACTGTCGTTATTGTTGAGCATGAGACTAAGAACTAAAATAGAGAATGTACCGTGGGGTGGCGCGCTGGAAGTTTTTTCTCTTCGTAATTTTTCGGTGTTGCAGTTTGTTAGATTGATTTTCAGTTAATGGTAGCTCACGGCCCCGCTGTACCAGCGTAGGGCGGTATAATTCGGATTCCGATTCACATGGTGCCGTTGGTGGTGCCGTTGATTGTTAATCTGTTTGTCCCGAATCGCTGGAATAGTTTTATAGGTTTAACGGGAGCGATTGTGTTTTGGTCTATATTGGTGTTTAAAAACCGCGTAACATCAGGCCCATAAAGGAGCATCAATATTTGATGAGGCAGGCTACTCGTTCTGCTGCAGAAGTTATGATTCGCGCTTATCATTCGAAGGTCAAATAAAAAGTCAGACGAAATTATGCATCGTAAACCAATAATAGATTTACTAGCAGACTACGCTTTAGTTTATCCGGAAGAAAAAGTAGTGGTCGATCAGTATCTGGATTTTGTGCAGTCTCATGAAAATTGCTTCTACAGAACTGAACTTAGTGGCCATGTTACGGGATCGGCCTGGGTGGTCAACCGTGCTGGTACGCATGTATTGCTAACCCACCACCGCAAGCTGAACATATGGGTACAGCTCGGTGGCCATGCTGACGGGCAGGCAGATATTCTGCTGGCAGCCAGGCGTGAGGCCATTGAAGAATCAGGTATCGAAAGTCTGGTCGCGCTTGATGATGCTCTTTTTAATATTGATATACATCCAATTCCCGAGCGAGGTGATGAACCTGCCCACCTGCATTACGATGCCACCTTTATTTTTCAGACCACAGATTCAGATGACTTCGTGGTGAGTGAAGAATCACATGCATTGGAGTGGGTCGATATATCACACGTCACACAAAAATCATCTGAAGAGTGCTTGTTGCGAATGGCTACTAAATGGCAGAGCAGGATGTAGGTGCTGCAGTCTTGCTTATGCGGGATTGATTCAACGTAATAGGGTAGAAGCGTCATGGCCTCACGGATTCTTAGTGCCATAAAATAGTGTTAGCTCCACGTTACATCTCGTTTTATTTATGGATTTTGGTTCGTATGATTGCTGTCCGCCAATTCAATGAACCTGTTTTATACCCTTATCGTTAGAAGTGCCGTAACAAAATACGAACGCTACCATGTACAAATAAAACCCTTCTACCTAAGTTGTGAATCTGGTTCTCGACAACACTGCTGAATTTACTATTCGGTAACGATTAACGTTGGTTATTTTGTGAAGCAGTTTGATGATAGCTGCAGTGCTGCCTTCTATGTTGGGCGACACGTTATGGCGTGTAGCGCTTGCAGCTTGCCTATCGCCATGACTGCCCATTGCAAAATAAAAGGTGCTTTTCGGCTTTGAACATTCATTCAGTTGTTCGTGTCATTATTTTTTCGTTTGGCCTGTCACTCGTGTCACCGGGTTTATATGCCCAGAGCATTAATATTGCTAGTGAGTGTATTGATAGTGACGGTGATGGATGGGGGTGGGATGGCAGGGAGTCTTGCGTGGTGCAAGGTGCTACTCCAGCTGTCACTGCATGCATAGATACCGATGGCGATGGATGGGGGTGGGACGGTGTTCGATCCTGCCAGGTATTGGCGGGTGCCCCGGTCGTGGTGCAAAGCGGTGCAGCTAGTACACAAAGCGCAGGACTTACCGTACCAGCACATCGTACGGTAGTGCTACAACCAGAGTCAGTTAATCTTAATGGTAGTCTGCCGTATCCCATTAGAACGGGTTTTGATATCAAGTCCATTAATACTGATTTTTGGCCTGAAAGCCAGGATCTTATTGATGCCAATACTGCAGGCGTAATGGTCAATCTGGTGTGGGAGTCTTGGCAGCCAAGCCGTGATGCGACTTGCTCTGCTTCGCAGGTAAGCTTCGAAGGGCAATGTTTTACTATCCAGCCAGCCTTTGATCGCCTGATCAGGTATTGGTCTGAGCAGGGCAGGACGGTGACTGGCATTTTATATGGCGTGCCATCCTGGGCGCGAGATAATAGCGTATGTACTGCAACGTCATCATCGACGGCAGGGTTCTGCTCAGCCCGTGACCCGAATGACTACGCCCGATTTGTAGCGATGATTGCCGAGCGCTATAACGGACTTAACGGCAACGGTCGTATCGCGGATTTTGTTATTCACAACGAAGTCAATATGAACCAGTGGTACAAGGTTGGATGTGGTTCAGGCATTCCGTGCGACACTGAAAGGTGGATCGCAGACTACGCAGCCAACTATAACGCTGCCTATGATCGTGTTAAGTCGGTTCAACCTGCTGCACATGTGTTGATCTCTTTTGCTCACCAATTTGATACTAGCTTTGACAATCCGGGTGGTGCTAATCCGGTGATATCGGTCAAAACATTTATTCGTGGTATCCATGCGCGCGCCGGCGGACGTAAGTGGCGCATCGCCTACCATCCGTACCACAAAAGGCTTGATAGCGCTGAGGCGTCTTTCAATGATTTACCACAGGTGACTTTTGGCAATATCGGTGTGCTTTCTGGTTGGTTAAGGCAGGAGTTTCCCTTCCAGCCGGAGTCTTGGGTCGTGCACCTGACAGAAAATGGTGTAAGTTCTACTGGTCAATCGGACGAATATAGTCAGCGTATTGCGGTTTGCAATTCATACCGAAACGTTCTGGGAACACCTGGTATGGAGAATTACATTTACCATCGTATGGTTGATCACCCGCTTGAAGCCGTTGAGGGAGTTGCCCTTGGTCTGAGGCGGCAGGATGGGTCAGCAAAGCCGGTATGGAATACCTGGGCTAATATGAGTGGCCGTGGTAATCAACGAAACAACCTGGACTGCGGCTTTGAAAACCTGCCTTATACAAAGCTCGTAAGTAGTGTTAATAACCGTGGAGACTATCGTGCTTCTACCCGCGTTGTAGGTGATAACTACACTGCAGTCGAAGAATGGTATCTACACAGAAACCATCAGCCTGACACGTACTTGGCCTATGAATGTGAAGCGGGGGAAAGCTCATATGTCAGTACTGATGTTTACTGTGGTGGCGCACTCTCTTACGGCCCGGTAGGCTTCGTCTATGCGAATGAGGCTGCGGATCGTGTATCGCTGTTTACCTGCAGAGACGGTGCGCAACTCTTTAGTAGTGATGAATATGCTTGTGCAAGTGCAGAGGTGGTGGAGTTCATAGGCTATGTGAGAAAACGGCCTTAACCTGCTGTATTATCGGCCTCGATAGCTTACAGTGTGTTCGAGTTCTGTCAGCCGTCAGCAGCAAGGTCTTCCATAAGACGTTTGAATTCCGGGTGCTGAAACAATGTTGTTTTGCCAGCGGCAATAAGCCGGTCGACTTCTTCGTCGGATAGCGTAAAGGCGGTGGGAATATTGTTCAGGTAATAGACGTCCTCCGGGTCTTCCATTTGATTGAAATCCAGAGAAATATAGTAATACTCCACCTTTGCATCATCAGTGGATAATTCATCAGACCAAGTGGTGAGCATTTCATTGATCAATCCCTTGGTTGACGCGTTGTATCGGTGAATTTGGATGTTGCTTAAGACGTCCACTGTGGATGCAGGCGGTGGATGCGTAGGAGAACTGCCAATATTGGTGTCGGGGTCATTGCTGGCATCAAGTGAAATGACGACAATTCGTTCCGGTGTATCGTGTTTAAGAACACGCAGGAAGTTTTTTGCTCCGCCGATCATCTCAACAAAATCATAGATTGATCTCAAGCCCAGGTTGTCAGTAATGCCACCATCAACGAGATGTAAATATCTATTGTTCTCCTTGTCGAAGAACTTGCTGATACCGTCCAGTGTTACTTCAAGCTCAGGATGGTCCTTGGCACGTCTGCGAGCGCGTTTTATCCATCTAGGTAACTCGTTGTCACAATCATTTCTGTTTTCAACAACAATTGGATTGAAGATTAATGGCACTGCGGACGAGGCAGTGACGGCAGCTGATATCGGAAAACTGCCAAGATCTGAGCACAGCATATCAAAGTACTCTTGTATAAAGCTGAATCTCACCCCGGTAGAGAGGTCGGTTGCATTTAGTAGAATCAATGGTCCGTCAAGCCGGTTTAAATCCGAAAACCTGGCCTCTTTGAAAATGTATCTGTCGTATAACGACATGGCGTCTTCCGTGCGCCCGCGATTGTCAAACCACCCCAAAGGGCTGAGTACTTTCCGGATAAGGGATTTTTCAAGATCGCGGCGTAGAAAATCCGATTCGAAGGTTTCAAATATGCGATCGCCATGTAAACCATAGTAGGCAGCGGTGAAGCTCCCGCCGGATACCGAACTGATGGTATCAAGTTCGTCCAGAAGTCGGGTATGGCGTGTGTGTGTGATAGGTGTGTCACGAAGTGCCGCCAGTACACCATAGGCAAACGCAGCAGCACGAGTGCCACCACCGGAGAGCGCCAGGGTAAAATTCGTACGACTGTCGCGGTCGCGGGATTGTGCTTGAATCAGGGAGTAACTTGAGTCGCGTGTTGCGGGATCAAGCCGGTCATTTCTTAACATGCCCTGCGATGCGCAACTGCCGGTAAGCAGAATGATTCCTGCCAGAGAGAGTATTTTAAAGCCAGCAAAGCATGTACGCACAGATAAACCTATTGACGGGGCAGATCGGCGCAAGGATAACACAGTAATTTAAGTAGGTCGGTGTGGCTATGGCGTGGCTTACTACGAGGATGGTGGCTTATTGGTTGACAGCATTTTTTTACGCCTTCGGCAAGACAAATTCTGTTAGGCGCAGGCTGATGGTGATTTCTATAGCTGGCGCGGGCACACGCAGCAGGCATGGATGTTCGTATCAGTGATTAAGAAGTTTTCGTGTCACAGGTGCCGAGCGCACTGAACATATTGGAAGCCGCTTGTGACAACGGTATGCCGGAATCGTTTGGTTGATTTGCTATGGCCGCCGTCTCGTTTACCGGGCACGATGTAGTTATCACCCCTACCGGATACACCAATGAGATTGATCGGCGGGTTATTGTTTGGTGAGTGGAAAATCAATAGACAGTGCTGTGGGTCTCATCGTGACTTCAGTACCCAGCGCTTCATCCGGATCTACAATACCTGCTCTACCTATGTACAGTGTACTGCCTTGCGCTAACCATATATTTAATTCAATAAGGTTTGTGTCATTTTCTTCTATGACGTCAGTGATGTAAGAGATCTTGTTCCAGATGATGTCTATTTGATCAGTCTCTCCAATGCTGGTAGTGAAGGTATCTTCGCTTTTCGTCAACTGACCAGTGAGAGTTGCTCGTTCAAAATTAATAGAAAAATCTGTACATTCTGCGTCGTTGTAGAACCACGTGGAGTTTTGAATTTCGTCACCCGTTATTGTATAGGTGGTCTGAGTGTATTCCTGTTGTGCAGAGGGTAAAGGCGTACAGGCACTTTTCCAGATCCCTTGATATCGCTCCAAGCCGAGAACTTCGCTGGTCTGTGTGATCGTGCCATCGGTTGATGGGGTTTGAGTGCCGGTGTCATTGTTACTGTCGCAGCTTGTTGTGAGTGCGACTGACAACAAAATTGCGGTCATTCTTGCGTACTTCATTACTGAGATCCTCACTGCGCCAGCAACTACCTGGCTACTGGTGCTGATATTGCACAACGTTATTGTACTGATCCAGTGCCAGCGGCAACAGTTAGAATTTCTTTAGCCTCAATGCCGTAAAGCTTGCGAGATACTTTTGAGTCATCAGCAACAGCCTCTCCCTTATTTGCAGAGCTGTTCTACCAGACACCGTCAAGTACAGGAGCAGGTTCGGGATTGAGCGGAATGATTGATCTTTCGAAATTCGTAAAGGGTAGAGCGGGCGGGTTCGATGAGTAATTATCGAACCCGCGTTAGACAATGCTTAATACTAGTCGTATAAAACAGCCGCTATTTCCGGCGCGTCTATGTTGGATTTGTCGTAGTAGTAGAAGCCTGTGTCTATAAGGCCTGGAACACTTTCTCCATTAATAGAAGCAACAGCTGCTTTGACTGTCTCATAGCCTATGCCGACCGGGTTTTGAGTAATGGCACCCGCCATTAAGCCGGATCGGATCGCTTCCTTTTGCGCCTTGCCACTGTCGTATCCGATGACAATCAAACCTTCAGTACCAGATTCGCGTACCCCGTTAACGACACCGATGGCAGAACCTTCGTTGGTACCAAACATTCCTTTCAGATCAGGGTTGGCTGTCAATATAGATTTTGCGATTTCTGTCGATTGCAGGTGATCACCACCGCCATATTGTACTGTGACGATTTCAACATCGGGGTATTCTTTTGCCATTCGCTCAACAAATCCATCGCGGCGATCGATACCGGTTCGACTGGTTTGATCGTGCGCGATAACGGCCACCTTTCCGCTTCCACCGATCAGCTCAGCCATTTTATCTGCTGCCAGTGCAGCGGCCGCAACGTTATCGGTAGTTGCTGTGGTTACCGGAATGTCGCTGTCGACACCACTGTCAAATGCAATCACCGCAATGTTATCTTTCTGCGCCTGCTTAAGCAGTGGAGTAGCGGCCTGGCTATCGAGTGCTGCAAAACCGATTGCCGCGGGTTTTTTTGCTAATGCTGCTGCCAGCATATCAATTTGCTTATCAACTTGTGATTCGCTATCCGGCCCTTCGAAGGTCACCTTTACGTTAAATTCTGCAGCCGCCTTGTCAGCGCCTAACTTCACTGCCTGCCAGAACTGATGTTGGAAGCCTTTTGAGATCAGGGGGATATATATTTCATCTGCAGCGTTGGCCATTGGTGCGGTGGCGAGTATCGCCGACACTGCCATTGCTGATAGGAATTGTCGCTTGTTCATCATTTAATAATGCTCCAGTAGTAAAAAAACTAAGTGAGTTGTGATGAAGGATTCGTCTGCCCTTCTTATAAAAATTATTCCGATTTTCTGCGGCGCAACATGTCTGCATAAACTGCTGCAATGATAATTGCACCGGTCACGACGGTTTGCCATTCCTGGGCCACAGACAGAATGCGTAAGCCATTGGTGAGTACTGCCATGATAAGCGCACCGATAAGAGTACCGACCACAGTGCCCCGGCCTCCGGAAAGTGAAGTGCCACCGATCACTACCGCGGCGATGGCTTCCAGTTCATAACCTAACCCTAAGGCCGGCTGTGCGGAATTTAGTCGTGAAGCGATTAAAAGACCGCCCACACCTACAATGGCACCCGCCAGTGCATAAATTGCGATTTTCCACCGATCTGTATTGACCCCTGAAAGGCGCATGGATTCCTCATTGCTGCCTAAGGCGAAACAATAGCGTCCCAGCACGGTACGACTGAGAATATAGGACGCAATGCACGCTACTATAAACAGGATGAGCACTCCGTTAGGAATAGGCACAGACGGAAAGAAATGACCAATAAGTGAGCCACGGGAGATTAAATCAAAGCCCGGTGTGTCATTGAAATATATGGGACGGGTACCCGAGATGATGAGGCTCAGGCCTTTTAAAATCAGCATCATCCCCAGGGTGGCAATAAACGGCGGAATTTTCATTTTCGCCACAAACGTTCCTGAACATAATCCACAAAATGCCCCGGTCACAATGGCAGCAATCACCCCTAACGGAAGCGGAGCACCTAACTTGGTAAGCACCACGCCGGTGATAACCGCGGTAAACGTCATGAGGGTTCCCACGGACAGATCGATACCGCCTGTGATAATGACAAGTGTTGCAGCAATCGCCAATACACCGTTAACACTGGTCGCTTGCAAAATAGCGATCATGTTGCTGGTTTGCATAAAGTTTGGTGAGGCCAACGAGAAACCGATGAGTAATAAAATAAGACTGGCAAATGCAAGTAGCTTTTGATGTGCCCCGGTGTCTGCGAGCCTTTTAAAGAAACCGCCGGTGTCTGTGGGTGAGGGATCAGGCATTCGACAAGTTTCCAGTGGAATCTATGGTGTGGTGTTCATCGCTTCGCTGTGTTGCCAGCGACATGATGTCTTTTTGTGAAGCGGTTCCGCCGGGTAAGATACCGGTAAGGCGTCCTTCACACATGACCGCAATGCGATGGCTTAAACGAATCACTTCCGGTAACTCTGAAGAAATAACAATGATCGATCGCCCTTGTGCTGCGAGTTGGTTGAGCAGTTTATATATCTCTGCCTTGGCGCCCACATCAATGCCACGAGTTGGCTCATCGAATATCAACACTTCACAATCGCGCAGCAACCATTTTCCAATGACGACTTTTTGCTGATTGCCGCCGGAAAGAAAACGCAGCTCCTGTCGATCTGAGGGTGTTCGAATGCTGAGCTTATCTATGTATTCATTCGCAGCATCGCGCATTGCGAGTTCATTCAGTACACCAAACCTTGATGTGAATCGCTCCATGCTTGCCATAGCAATGTTCGCCCTGACGTCCATGCCGGTGGCTATGCCGAAGTGCTTGCGATCTTCTGATAAATAACCGATGCCCAGGGCAACAGCATCAGAGGGTGTTTTTATAGACACTGTTTTTCCGTGTACTTTGATAGTTCCGCTGTCGATTCTGTCCGCACCGAATATGGCGCGCGCCACCTCAGTGCGTCCGGCACCCATCAATCCGGCAAATCCTAGTATTTCACCTTGCCTGAGATCGAAACTGACCCGTTGAATTTCTTTACCGCGGCACAGGTTTTCAACTTCGAGCACCACAGGTGAGCTTGAGAGGTCAGGGATTTGCACTGATTCGTTGGTTAGTTCGCGGCCCACCATCATTGATATGATTTTATCAGTAGAAGTCGATGCGACGTCTGCGGTATCAATGGTTTCACCATCCCGCATCACGGTGACGCGGTCTGCGATGCGATTGAGTTCATCCATTTTATGACTGATATAGATGATACCCACGCCATCCGCTTTCAGTTTTTCAATAATGACAAAAAGATCGGAAATTTCTGCTTCATTGAGGGCAGCGGTGGGTTCGTCCATTACCAAAATCTTACTGCGATACGATAACGCTTTGGCTATCTCAACCATCTGTTGTTTGGCGATCGTCAGGTTACCCACTACCGTGCGCGGATCGATGGTTAAGTTCATCAGTGTGAATATTTCTGACGCTTGTTCATTTAGCGCAGTTTCGTCGAGGCGCCCGAATGACAACCTGGGTTCTCGGCCAATAAATATATTTTGCGCAACGGTTAAATCATTCATCAAACTTAATTCCTGATGAATGATGCAAATGCCAGCGTCCTGGGCGGATCGCGGGCCATCGAAGGTAACTTCTTTTCCCGTCAATTTCACAGAGCCCGCATCTTTGGTGTACACGCCTGACAGTATTTTCATCAGGGTTGACTTACCGGCCCCGTTCTCACCCATCAATGCATGCACTTCACCAGATGCCAAATCGAAACGCACCTGTTTAAGGGCATGCACACCGGGGAAACGTTTTTCAATTCCACTCATCGCAACCAGTTTGGTTGTGCAGTACGAGTCTACACCGGGCATGTGTACGTCGTACCCATGGTGGTGCAAACTGGCGCACTATTCCTCTTTGCAGCGGTGATGTCGATGTGATGCACGAGCGATTCCCCCGAATCCAATAACACCCTTTACGGGATGTTCACTCTGTTTATTCTGCGTACAGATTACGCATATACATTAACCAGAGTCAACCCTAATTGAATCTGTAACCAGGAGCCTGTCCGAGAACTAGAATCTAGTCTAACGATCGAAATCGTCTGACAAGCCTGGCCCGACTTATGCCCCATGGAGTGGCTGAAATGAGCTGTTACAAGCTGTTACAAGCCGATACCCCGCTGCAATGCATCAATTGTGTTCCTGACCGACACTATGTTTGCCATAAGGCAATAACGAATACACAGGAACAAAAACATGAATCGCTCTACTAAAATATTTACTGCTGTTGCTCTGACGGTCGGTCTGGTTGGCGGTGCCGCAGCGATTGGTAAAAGTCACTTCGGCAGCCATGAAAAACGTGCAGGCTATGTAGCAGCCTACATCGCTGACGAACTGGAGCTGGATGCCACGCAAACCCAGGCATTGGAGGTGCTGAAAGATCAGGTGCTCAGCGCGCACCAGACAGTAAAAGCAAAACCGATGCGGGAAGAGGCGTTGGCACTGCTTAATGCCGAAACCTTTGATCGAGCTCAGGCACTTGAAATGATCACCGCGAAAACTGCTTCGTTGAATGAACAGTCTCCGGAGCTTGTCAATGCACTCGGGGACTTTCTAGACAGCTTAAACAGTGATCAGAAAAATGAGATCACTGAGATCATGAAGGAGCATCGTGGGCACCGTGGCCGTCATAGTCACTAATCTGCCCGTAAAGAGATACCGATGCGCTTGTTACACGTTGGTCGGGCAAGTGTCCGGCCAGCATCGGTCGCTACAGTTTGCCAGTGACGCTATACTGGGCTTATCGTTTAACAAGATTCTGCAATGCTCAACGTTTTAATAATCGATGATGACGAAAAACTCGCACAATTGGTAAAAGAGTATTGTGCCCGTTATCAAATCACTGTCTCGGAAGAGTTGTTGCCCTCCAGTGGTCTTGAACGGCTGAGAGGTGAGATGTTCGATGCCGTTATTCTCGATGTAATGCTTCCGGAAATGGACGGCTTTGAGGTGTGCAAAGCGATACGCAGCTTCAGTGAAATTCCAATTATTATGCTGACGGCCCGTGGTGATGTGATGGATCGGGTGGTAGGCCTTGAGCTGGGGGCAGATGACTATCTGCCAAAACCTTTTGAGCCGCGTGAGCTGGTGGCGCGACTTAACAGTATCGCGAAGCGCAAGCCCACAGATACAGGTGAGTTGTGTTTTGAAGGATTGCAAATCAATACGCAGGAGCGGGTAGTGAAAGTGGCAGATAAACCCGTCGATCTGACCACCATGGAGTATCAGTTGCTATTGCTTCTGGCGTCAGCCCCGGGTAAAGATTTTAGCCGTGATGACATTTTAAATCATCTTAAAGGCACAGAGACAGAACTGTTCAGTCGCTCTGTTGATATTTTAATCAGCCGATTACGTAGTAAGCTCAAACCCACCACAGCCATTAAGACGGTGTACGGTTCCGGTTACGCGTTTGTCGCACCATCAATCAAGACACAGGGTAGTTAAGCTCTTGCTAGAAAGACTGCGGCAATCTCTCACTGCGCGACTGCTGTTGCTGTTTTCCTTGACCTGCTTGTTGATCGTCGGGTTATTAGTCGGGTCGCTGTTTCATGCCATCGGATCACAGTGGCGGTATTCGATCTCACCGCATATTGAACAGTATCTTGACTACGTGAATAATGATCTCGGCTATCCTCCTGATCAGCAGCGTGCAATTGAGCTTGCGCAAAAACTTCCTATTAATATTTATATCATCGGGCCCGACACAGACTTCTCTACCAATGGCAGACCGTTAGATACGGCTGACCTTGAGTTTGAAAATCGACGTAATACACGCAGAAAACACTTTCGTAAACCCTATGATGAGCGTATTGAAGTAGGTGAGCATGATGATCGGACCGTGCTGCGAAATAATACCGGGGAATACAGTGTGTACTATGAATTGCAGCACGGGCGAGCCAGATCAAGGCATAAAGACAATCTGTGGGTGCCGCTGTCACTTCTGGTGGCAATATTAGGTGGCTGCTATCTTGTTATACGGCGAATGCTCCGACCGGTTCAAGATATAAAGCAGGCCGTTCATGCAATGGGGGCTGGAGACCTTGATACCCGAGTGCCGGTGCGATCAAGCAATGACCTCGGAGTGCTTTCATCAAGTATTAACACAATGGCGTCAGACATAGAGAAATTACTTAATGCCAAGCGTCAGTTGCTGTTAGGTGCCAGTCACGAGTTACGCACGCCTGTGACTCGTGCAAAGATTGCAGCGCAAATGCTGGAAGAATCCGAGAACCAAAGGCGAATCATTGAAGATCTTGATGAAATGGAATCATTGATCGCAGACATTATGGAGAGTGAACGGGTAACAGGCGGGCACTCGGCGCTGAATATCACAAGTGTTGATACTAAAGAGCTTGTTACTTCCGTAATTCATGAACTGCATGGTTCAAAAACAATAGAAACTGTTTTCATGATAGATCAGTTTGAGATTGATGCGGATGCTACGAGGTTGCGCCTGCTGCTACGTAACCTTATAAGCAACGCCCTTCACCACGGGCAGGGTGAGAAACCACCTGTGGTTAAAGTCACTGGAAATAACAGTCACCTGACTATTGCGGTTATTGATTATGGTCGGGGTATACCTGTAGAACTTATTGATAAGGTAGTCGAGCCTTTTTTCCGTGCTGATCCTTCAAGAGCCCGCACCACGGGAGGTTTCGGATTGGGTCTGCATATTTGTGATCTTATTGTCCAGGCGCATGGTGGTCAGCTGGGTATTGAAAGTACGCCTGGTGCTGGTACTACAGTGACAGTGACATTGCCGCGTGCGCAGCCGGGTGGTGTGTAAGGAAGCCCGACGCGTGAGCGAGTGGACCAAGTCCAGCACATAAGGAAGCCCGACGCGTGAGCGAGTGGACAAAGTCCAGAACGTAAGGAAACCCGCCGCCTAAGCGAGTGGACCAAGTCCAGCACGTAAGGAAGCCCGACGCGTGAGCGAGCGGACCAAGTCCAGCACGTAAGAAAACCCGCCGCGTGAGCGAGTGGACCAAATCCAGCACATAAGAAAACCCGACGCGTGAGCGAGTGGACCAAGTCCAGCACGTAAGGAAACCCGACGCGTGAGCGAGTCGATCAAGTCCAGCACGTAAGGAAGCCCGACGCGTGAGCGAGTGGACCAAGTCCAGCACGTAAGGAAACCCGACGCGTGAGCGAGTGGACAAAGTCCAGCACGTAAGAAAACCCGCCGCCTAAGCGAGTGGACCAAGCTGGAACATATCGTCTCAAGCACTTACTTCCAACGTAAAAACCTTCCGGAATATGGAGCCGAAATGGTGTTACTCACAATGGGCTGTACTTTCTTTAATAGGTCGTAACCACAAACGAGCTGTGCATTCCACTCGCTCACGCGTCGGGCTTCCATGGTGTGCATGCTCCACTCGCTCACGCGTCGGGCTTCCATGGTGTGTATGTTCCACTCGCTCACGCGTCGGGTTTCCATGGTGTGTGTGATCCAATCGCTGGCTCACGCCAGTGAGGTCTTACTTCGGCACTGTTCACTAAGGCTGAACGCCCTTACACTCTGTAGTTGTTTGATGCTGTGCCTGGTCGGGGCTGGTATCCTCACTAATAGATTATCAGGTGTAGCCAGCAACAATGAGTAATCGAATAACAAGAACCACCACCAGTCACTGGGGTGCATTCAATGTCACCACAGAGAACGATCGTATCGTTGCGGTGAGTGACTTCGAACACGATCCCAATCCATCCGCTATTCCCACCTCATTGCCTGCGGCAGTGCATCATCGATCACGCGTGGCGAGGCCCTCTATTCGCCAAAGCTGGCTACAGCACGGACCGCAGCATGGCGCCTCACGCGCGCTACGTGGCGACGATAAATTTGTTGAGCTGCCGTGGGATGAAGCGCTTGAGATAGCCGCCAATGAGATCAACCGGGTAAAGCAGGAACACGGCAATGACGCGATCTTCGGGGGCTCTTACGGTTGGGCCAGTGCCGGTCGCTTTCATCATGCATTAGGTCAGGTGCACCGGTTCTTAAACGTCACTGGTGGTTATGTGTCATCACTGGCCAGTTACAGTACCGCCGCCGCACAGGCGATTATTCCGCACGTGTTCGGCATGCACTTTTTAAAACTGATGTGGGGTGAAATAAACAGCTGGCCACTCATTGCTGAGCACACCGAGACACTGGTGATGTTCGGCGGTATCAACCCGAAGAATTCACAAGTCAGTATGGGGGGCGTCACTCATCACGAGACAGCTGGCTGGTTTGAGCTATTTGAAAAACGCGGTATGCGGCGAATCAATATCAGTCCGCAACGCGGAGATACCCCCGATGGTGCGGAGTGGTTAGCGGTTAATCCGGGCTCTGATACCGCGTTGATGTTGGCTCTTGCCTATGTATTGGAAACAGAAGGGCTTGCAGATCAAAAGTTTCTGGCTAAATATTGTCAGGGTTTTGATCAGTTCTCGCCGTATCTAACCGGCGCTACAGACGGTATAGCAAAGTCACCTGATTGGGCTGCACCATTATGTGGTGTCAGCGCGCAAGTGATACATGATCTGGCGATCAGCATGGCAAAGTCTCGCACGTTAATTACCGTAGCATGGTCATTGCAACGCGCCGAGCACGGTGAACAGCCTTACTGGATGGCGGCAACGCTTGCAGCCATGTTGGGTCAGATTGGTCTGCCCGGTGGCGGGATAGGCTATGGCTACGGGGCCATTGGCGGCATTGGAGTTTCTGTAAAGCGCTTGTCCGGTCTTACGTTTCCGCAGCTTGAAAACCCGATCAAGCAATTTATTCCTGTTGCTCGAATCGCAGATATGTTGCTAAAGCCCGGTGAACCGTTTGACTTTAATGGTCAGACCCTTACCTACCCGAATATAAAGCTGGTCTACTGGTGCGGTGGCAACCCCTTTCACCATCATCAGGATCTTAAGCGACTTAACCATGCCTGGCAGCAGCCGGACACTATCATTGTTAATGAGCCCTGGTGGACGGCAACAGCCAAGCGGGCTGATATTGTTTTTCCTGCCACCACTTCTTATGAGCGCCACGATATTGGCCGTGCAGAAGGGGATTCCTACCTGTTTGACATGCCCGCCATGATTCCCCCGGTAGGGGAAGCTCGAGACGACTACGATATCTTTACCGGTTTGGCCCGACACCTGGGGCTTGAAGAGGAATTCACTGAAGGCCGCAGCAGTGAACAGTGGTTGCAGCATCTGTATGCAGCGTTTCGTGATGAGTCGCTGAAGGGTAATGTAGCTGTCCCTGAATACGATGAGTTGATCAATAAAAACTGGGTTGATCTACCATTGAGAGGTGCAGAACATGCACAAACGCCGTTTGCAGGTTTCCGTGCTGATCCAACGACCGCACCACTGCAAACACCTTCGGGCAAAATAGAAATATACTCTGACACCATTGCCAGCTTTGACTACAGCGATTGTCCCGGTCATCCCACCTGGCTACCTCCGAGCGAATGGTTGGGTGCCGCCGGCGCAGCTGAATTTCCGCTGCACATGGTTACGCCACAGCCCGGTGATAAGCTTCACAGTCAGATGGAGTGTGCTATTGCAGATGTTGCGGGTGAGAGGCCAGCCCCGGTGACGTTGAACCCGATTGATGCAGCGCAAAGACAGATAAAAACGGGGGATATCGTGCGCGTGTTTAACCGCCGCGGTGCGTGTCTTGCGCGCGCGCAACTCAGTGAAGATATTATGCCGAATGTTATTTCTCTTAGTACCGGCGCCTGGTATGACCCTGATGCTAACGGCACTGATCAACAAGGCAATCCGAATGCATTAACCCGCGATGTAGGCACCTCGCGTTTAGGGCAGGGCAGCAGTGCGCATAGTTGTTTGGTGGATGTTGCAAGAGAGTCTAACCAGGCTGGTCAGAAAATATAGTGTAGATAATGTAGTTAGTGCGTCCTTCTGGGTGAGATCTGCTAGTGCATTGGAATAAATAGAGTGTGCATATGTGCAATCTATTTGTTCCAGTACACTAGCATTGAAATCGTCAAGTCTGATCCGATAGGGGCGGTAAGATCCATTCTGCATCATCGCCTGTTGAGCACTTACTCTACATACTGACTTAGAGTTCGAAGCAAAGTGTGGTTAATGTCATGTTACCAATAGAATTATCTTACAACACACCTGGACGTGGTAGACACATTGCCATCCCTTCTGGAAACGTTGAAGCTTCCATTTTCCAGTTGATCAAAACGAACAAAGTTTACAGGCGGTGTGCGATCGTTGTTAAATTCATATAGCAGCTGCCATGGTGGAACGTCAACGCGGGCAGGTGCAAAAATACTGTCAGGGAACCCGCTATTGCTTCTGTTGTTAAATGTATAAAGTTGTTCGAGATTAGTCACTGCGACACTCACGGTGCCGCTGGTGGGTAGCGCTGTTTCGTTCAGCAGCTGCAGTGTGGTGGAATAAAATATATTTTCGTCATACGAAAGAATGTCTCGTCCCTGAGCATCCTGCTTTTCAATTTTTCGACATTCCAGAGGGACGTTTACCAGATTGATAAACGACACAGGGAAGGTCTGCGATTGAACTATGTTAAACAGATCCAATCTGCATGAAGTGTTGGTGGTGGGGTTCCAGCCCCAGGGGTAATTGCCACTGTCGTCACATTGATATTTTTCAACTTCAAGTGTAATGATACAGGAGGTGTTACCATCCCAACCCCAACCGTCGCCCTGTGGATCGGTATCAATGCAACCGTATGGCTGTAGGGTGGCCTGATCTAATCGGCAAGACACCAGGTTAACGGCGTTCCAGCCCCACGGATACCCACCATGATCTTCACAGTGAGATGTTACGTGTTGAGTGGTTATATTCGATTGTACAAGCGGTGGACAACTTTCACTGAGTTCAGTATCCCACCCCCAGCCGTTGTTGAGCGAGGCCTGAGCATAATTGCAAGCGGCTTCTGATGGTAGTGGTGCCAATAGACTTATAGAAGTTATAGCTATTGCAGCCATCTGAGCCATACAGGTCGACAGTGAATTAAACACAGCTATTAATACTCCGTATGTGCAATAAGATATGTGCAATAAAATTAAACGCAAAAAATAAAATATTCGAGTTACTACACTCGAGGTATGAATGGTGCTTTCACAGCATGGCACGCGAACGCAATGGAGTGCATGGCAGTATAGAGTGAAAATTACCCTATCATGTTATTGCAGAACGGCTGCTTTGAAAAGTTTGTCTTTGTTATTCCCGAAAGCTATGCGTATCTAAAAAAGATAAAAAATAGGCTCTCAATTCAGGCGGCCCCTGGTAACCCCGCCAGCGTCAGCGAGGGATACCCAGCTCGTCAATCCGCTCACGCCTCAACCCAGTGGCAACATATGAAAAGATCGCTTGATCAGGAAGACATGCTGGACTCGATCCCACGCTCACGCGTCGGATTTCCCTGGGGCATGGATTGCAATGGCAGGTACACAAGTCGAGGCCCCTGATAAACCCGCCAGCGTCAGCGAGGGAAACCCAGCTCGTCAATCCGCTCACGACTCAACCCAGTGGCAATATATGAAACTGATCAGTTGATCAGGCGGACGACCATCACTCGATCCCTCGCTCACGCGTCGGGCTATCAACGGGCATGAAGTCACGGTGATGGCTATCTTAATGCCCTATTAATTGCTTCAATGTATCTGCTGAGAGCAGCTAAAGTCTGTACCCTGTGCGCTTTGAAGTTCAGCAAACTCCATTCACAAGAATTTATCTTAAGCAGTCTGACCAGTCTGCTCGCTAAGGAATATAATGTCTGTTGATTCAGATAAAATTGAAGCTCAGGCAGCTGATCGCCGCAGTGGAATGCGAACCATTCGCCGTGTCTTGCCTTATTTGTGGCCCGCGGATAATCGCGAGATAAGGATCCGTGTTGTGCTGGCGCTCGTC
>CALGJU010000153.1 GCA_937928685.1 uncultured Granulosicoccaceae bacterium | reverse complement strand
ATCCATTGATATCGAAACTGGCACCTGTACCGAGGCCGAGCCGTTTGCCCTGCAGGTCAAGGGTGAGAGCATGGCACCTGAGTTCAGCGACGGATGCATTGTGATTGTTGACCCTTCAGCACCGCCAACACAAGGGGCCTTTGTCATAGCAGACTGTGGTGAGCACGGTTATCTGCTCAGGCAGCTCAATATCGAAGGCGATGGCTGGAATCTCACCGCAACGCAACAAAACCATTCTTCGCCAGAAATAAAAATAGCGCCCGACAAGGGCGCTATTTTAGGGGTCGTTATACAGCAGACAGGTGCCAGAAGGAGTAGCAACAAATACTATCGCTAGTGTACTGGACCAAATAGAGTGTGCATTTGAGAGTTCGTCATTTGGTTTGCAACAAGGCGGAGCTTGCAGGCAATAGTTATTCTCTTTTCAAGAGCTTCAACGCAGTGGCAAGCCAAATGCCGAGCTCCCGCAGGGGCGATTAATCAAAGTGCACACCACATTCGTTGCAGGCTCTATTACTTACTGTTGTCCCGATTTATCTATTAAAATTAGACACTTTGATTGACTCAGATGGGCAATCTATTTGTTCCAGTACACTAACTAACCGCCCATCCGGAAACAAGCGCTACTGCGGCTGTTCCGGATGAACCCGACAAAGAAACCGTTTACTTCGCGATAGCTTCTTTCACCTTGTCAAACAAGCTTGTCGCCTCTTCCACACGACCACTGAATCGCCCCATATCTGCTTTCAGATTGCCTAGATCTGTACCGTAGTCCGTTAAGGACTCACCGGTAGCTGACAAGGCAGACAGCTCAAACGGCGAAACTTCGACTTTTTCCATCACAGTGGTAGTTGCTGACTCCACCGCAGCAACTGCCTGTGTTGTGGTGGCTTCTTCGGTAGCGGTCACCGCCACTTCCTCAGTAACATCTGCTTCCGTAGCGGCTTCGGTGGTTTCTGCAACAACCGCTTCTTTTACCTCTGCTTCTTCGGCGTTAACTGAGGCAACGGCTGCTACCGCCGCCGTTGTTGCTGCGGCAGTTGCTGTCGTAGCTGTTGCGACTACCGACTGAGTTTCTGCTGTCGCTTCAACTTCAGCCGTCTCATCTGACTTTTCGCTGTCGTCGGCATCATTGCCGTCAGCCTTATCTTCCGCCTGCCCCTCAGTTGATTCTGTGGTCGATTCGTGGCTGACCGCTGCCTTGTTCACATGCCCATCAGGGCTTTCTTCGTAGGCGCTACTGCACATGGCGACTACCAGTAAAAAAAGTATGGCCAAAGCTGCCATTAAGTAAAATCTGACGTCGTTAAATAGGCCCATGAGGATTCTCCGAATTCCGTAACATGACTAGAAAAGTTAATCTTACCAGTGTCTGTGCCCACGACTCGAAGCGCAAGCCGGCAGGCTGATTATTCACAAATAATTACCGCAATTGCAGCATTTGTGCGGTCGGCATTTCCGCCACAAATATCGCTCCCGCGCAGCGGCGAGAATTTGCCATTGCATTTTACCAACCCATCAAACCGCTGGGCGACAACAGCGAGCACCATTAACACCGATGTTGCGGTGCTAATGGCAAATTTAAATCGATTCGACAGATTCCTAAGAAACAGCAGCCGGGGGTCGGTTACCGAGAAACAACCGGTAAGGAATTAACGCCAGCAGCGCGACTGCCCACTTCACGGCTAAATCGCCCGCGGCCCATTGCATCCAAGGCAATCCGGTGGCGGCAAATGCCAGAGAGAAGAATAAAAAGGTATCGACGATACTGCTCAACGCCGATGAGGTGGCTGGCGCTATCCACCACTTGCTCGCCCGCAACTTGTCAAATATTGATACATCCAACATCTGCGCAACAAAAAACGCGGTGCCTGATGCCAGTGCAATGCGAGGTTCCGCAAACACCAACGAGGCGACAACCCCCACGGCAAAGCCAACCAAAACGACCTTTCGTGCAGCACTTGCGCCATAGAACCGGTTGGTTAGATCAGTGACTAAAAAGGCAAACGGAAACGTAATTGCGCCCCACGTTATCCAATCGTTTATCGGATAGCTGACCAAAATATTTGATGCCACAATGACTACCGCCATCGCAGCAATGGGCAGTAACAGGCGCGAAATTGAACTCATCGATTTATCTTTGAACATGGCAACTTCCCATTATACTGGATTAAGCCACTGATGGGTAAGCGACCTGTTGAGTCACAGATCGCAATAAACAAACAATGCTTGAAACACGCTTAACTGCAGCATCTGATCAGGAATTATCGAACGACCAGTACTAACGCTGAGAGTTAGCCCAATCCGGATGCTGCCAGGCCTTTGCGGTCGATTGTGGCAATGAACACTTGCCCAGTATCGCATCACTGGCCTTTTCAGCCGTCACAATGGTCGGTGCGTTCAGATTGCCGTTGGTGATACGCGGAAAAACCGAACAATCTACCACCCGCAACCCATCAACCCCGATGACCCGACACTCAGGATCGACCACCGATGCCGGATCATCCACCGCCCCCATTCTGCAGGTGCCGCATGGATGATAAGCACTCTCCACATGCTGCCTGATAAAATCATTAATCTGTTCGTCAGTTGTGCAATCATTACCTGGCTGGATTTCCGGACCTGCGAATGGCTCAAAAGCTTCCTGCTGTAGTAACTCACGCGTCAGGTGGACACATTTTCTGAAGTCGCTCCAATCCTTGTCTGTCGACATGTAATTGAACAGAATTTCCGGTTTGTCTTCGGGGTTGGCAGACGGCAGAGACACTGTACCCCTGGATTCGGAACGCATCGGCCCCACATGCATCTGGAAGCCATGCGCTTTAGCCGCAGATTTTCCGTCATAGCGAATCGCTACAGGCAGAAAATGGTATTGAATATCCGGGTATGGCACGCCTTTATCGCTTCTGATAAACGCTGCAGACTCAAATTGATTACTGGCACCCAGCCCTGACTTCAAAAACAGCCATTGCGCTCCAATTAAACCTTTAGAGAACAGATTAAGCTTCGAATACAGGGTAATTGGTTGTTTGCACTCCACTTGAAAGTAGAATTCCAGATGATCCTGAAGGTTCTGACCCACGCCTGGCAGATCAGCGACTACGTCTATTCCAAGTTTGTTCAGATGCTCGCCGTTACCCACCCCAGACAACATAAGCAGTCGCGGTGAATTGATAGACGATGCACTCAGTATGACCTCTTTACCGGCTTTGAGAATTGACTTCCGCCCGCCCTGCTCGATCTCTACCCCGACTGCTTTTTTGCCTTCAAAAATCACCCGTGTGACCAGGCATTTTTTCATTGTTACGTTAGCGCGTTTGAGCGCCGGTCGAAGGTAGGCATTGGCTGTTGACCATCGGCGCCCGCGGTACACCGTTTGCTCCATCGCACCGAAGCCTTCTTGTTGCTGTCCATTATAGTCATCAGTCGCTGGATAACCGGCCTGCACACCAGCCTCTACAAAGGCGTGAAATAACGGATTGGTTCGAGGACCGCGGGTCACATGCAGCGGCCCGTCTGTACCGCGCCAGCCCTGCTGGCCGCCGTGCGACGTTTCCAACTTCAAGTAGTACGGCAATACATCTGCGTACGACCAGCCTTTTGCCCCCATGCTCTCCCAGTGGTCAAAATCACCGGCATTACCGCGCACGTACACCATACCGTTAATTGATGAAGATCCACCAATGACCTTGCCTCTGGGGCATGCCATTTTGCGCCCGCCAAGATGTGGCTCAGGAACAGATTCAAAACCCCAGTCATAGCGCGACATATTCATCGGATAAGAGAGTGCAGCTGGCATCTGAATGAATGGCCCCATATCAGTGCCGCCGAATTCCAGCACCAGCACCGAATTTTTGCCATCTTCAGATAGACGATTGGCCAACACCGACCCGGCGGACCCGGATCCAACGATCAGATAATCTGCTGCAAACTCAGCCATATAGGAAGCCCTTATCAACGTGTCTGAATGCACGTAATGATACAGATGCGCGGATTGGGGTGTGAGGCAATTAAACCGCGCTACTACGGTATAAACGGCATCCGATTAGCCGCCCACGTAATGCTCACACTGCAACCGAGTAGCGCCCGCCAACAAAGCCGACATCACCACAACCACCCTATAACAAACCCGCCAGCGTCAGCGAGGGATACCCAGCACGTCAAGCCACCCAAGCCCACCCAAACCAAAGCCGATCCACCCCCAAATAACATCACCACCCCACAACAAACCACGCCAGCGTCAGCGAGGGATATCCAGCACGTCAAGCCACTCAAGCCCACCCACGTCAAAGCCATCCACCCCCAAATAACATCACCACCCCACAACAAACCGCGAGCTTCACCTAAGCGGCCTGACGTGCGGGACATCCCTCGCTCACGCTGGCGGGTTTACAGGACACCATTACACTGCGTTCTTCTATAACAAGGTAAAGATTAAACACTCTGGCTTGACTGACAGGCTATCCCGACTTACTCTCAACCCATGGTTTTAAGAACAGCGCAACTCCTGCTCCTTATCAACCCGGCGGCCTGAGGCTTCCGGGAGCGTTTCTTACGTGCCACTAAGCTGGCACCATCACAAACCAAAAATTGCCCGAAGCACCAACGCTTACCATCACGGGCAAATGAGAGCAGAAAGCATGTTTCACCCGATTTCCTCACGATTGTACTCAAAACCCGTTGTACCCCGTGGTATTTTGACACCCGCTTCCAACCGTATGTGCACCCTTTCTCTGGCTGGCCTAACCGTTGTTGATCGCCTTCTTTGCAAATCATCTGGCCGTGTTAAAGACGAACAACGAGTAACTTCAAAATGACCAATAGCAAAATAATACCAGCCAATAAATACCGACCGTTTGCACCGATCGCACTGCCAAACCGCCAGTGGCCTGATAAGACCATCACAACCGCACCAGATTGGTGCAGTGTTGATCTGCGAGATGGAAACCAGGCGCTCATCGAACCGATGGGCAGTGAGCGCAAACTTCGCATGTTTCAGATGCTGCTCGACATCGGATTTAAAGAGATTGAAATCGGCTTTCCCGCAGCCTCTCAAACTGACTTCGATTTCGTTCGTCATTTAATTGATAACAACCTGGTACCCAAAGACGTCACTCTGCAGGTCTTAACACAATCACGCCCGGAGCTTATTGATAGAACTTTTGAAGCCATGCAAGGCTGCCACCGTGCAGTGATGCATTTATACAACTCGACTTCCACCGTACAAAGACGCGTTGTATTTAAGCTCGATCGTGACGGCGTAAAGAAAATTGCCACAGACGGTGCAAAGTATGTTGCCGAGTGCGCTGCAAAAAATACAGAGACAGAATGGGTATTTGAATATTCACCGGAAAGCTTTACCGGCACAGAACTCGACTACGCGCTTGAAGTCTGTGAGGCAGTGGTAGACGTATGGCAACCTTCGCCGGCAAATAAAACTATTTTAAACCTGCCAGCCACGGTAGAAATGTCGACGCCCAACATTTACGCAGATCAAATTGAATGGTTCTGCAACAACTTCAGCAAACGCGACAGCGTAATCATCAGCCTGCACCCTCACAATGATCGCGGTTGTGCCATTGCCGCCACCGAGCTTGGCTTGATGGCAGGTGGAGACCGGGTAGAAGGCACCTTGTTCGGCAACGGTGAACGCACAGGAAATGTAGACATTGTGACTCTGGCGCTTAACTTAACCAGTCAGGGAGTAGAGTCAAATCTGGATTTCACTGACATTTTTGATGTCATGCGAACCACTGAGCACTGTAACAAACTCCCCGTACACCCGCGCCACCCGTATGCAGGTGAACTGGTGTTCACAGCATTTTCCGGCTCTCACCAGGATGCTATCAATAAAGGCCTGAACGAACGCAAGGAAAACCCGGAAGCGGTATGGGATGTCCCCTACCTGCCGATTGACCCTGCTGACGTAGGTCGCAGCTACGAAGCTGTCATTCGAGTCAACAGTCAGTCTGGCAAAGGCGGTGTTGCGTTTATTATGGAAAAGGACCACGGGCTCGAAATGCCACGCCGACTACAAATAGAGTTCAGTAAAGTCATTCAAGGCATCAGTGAAGATACCGGCAAAGAGATTGATTCAGACACGATCTGGTCTGCCTTTGATAACGAATTTATACAATCACACACACCGATTGAATTTATAGAACACCAGACCAAAGCCGAAAGCGATACAGATGAACATCGACAGCTGACAGCAAAGATCAAGTCTAACGGTAAGGTGGTAGATATTGACGGCAATGGCAACGGCCCTATTGATGCCTACGTTGATGGTCTAAAAAAGCACTTCAACATAGACTTCAGAGTGGTCGACTATCACCAGCATGCAACCGGTGTCGGATCTTCAGCACAGTCTGCCTGCTATGTAGAAATTCAAGTCGATAAAGGTGCAACGCGCTACGGCGTGGGGCTGCACTCAAACATTGTTTGTGCCTCACTGATTGCCGTCAGCTGCGCTGTCAATCGTGCATCCGGTGAATTGCTGACTCTGGTGTAGCGGCAAACTTATTAATCGTTTGCACTGCCATCAGGCAGTGCCCTAAGAGGCTACCCACCCAAAGTGCATTTTGGCGTGCGAGCTCAGCTCGCACGCTGTCTAACAGTATTCACCGCAGACAGTTCCCAGCCCCATGGAAACCCGCCAGCGTGAGCGAGGGATATACAGCACGTCAGGCCGCTCAAACGGCAGTCCAGCAGCGTGCGTCGATATTGCGCTATTGCTCCCCTGTTACTAATACCCTCAACAATTATCAACGCGCTGTCTTTCAAATATTTCGATAGGTTTGTCAGAAGGGATCAGTACAAATTCAAACGGATGGGTTACCGCCTGACTGGTGATACAGCCGGGTCCCGGGGAAGACTGTACAACGGTGACGACGACGCGATCATCGAGCTCTTCCATCTCAGAGGCCGTTACCTCATAACCACCAGTGGGCTTCTCACCGATCGAGGAGACAAGCACTTGAGAGCTCGTGAAATCTACCGGCTTGGTGGCTTCAATTGAATACCGGGCTAGCTCGGCTTGATATTTCTCAAGGCTATTTAACGCTTTAAAACTCTTGCCGGTATCCTGATCAAACGGATTGTTGGCAGCTTTGTGTAAAACGACCATGCCGCGCTCCATCGCAACGGCAGTCTGAGGCCCATCTGTGTTGCCAGCAGCTTGTGCTGGCGCCTCTACTGTCTTGGCTGGTGCTTCTACCGGCAAACGCGGTGGTGCATCGATGGGCAACTCCGGCAATGATGCCGTGCAACCTATCAAAGTGGTGACAACAGCGGTTGTAAACAGTCGCTGTGCCCAACGGGTTAACATCATTTCAGTCCTGATCCTTGCGGTAAGTCAACAGCATGTTGCGGCATTTGAATGCTATTTGGTAATTTGTGTATTAATTAAAGACCATATGATAGCAGCTGACACGGAATCTTCACGTCACTGACAGGACAGCAAACGGCACCCATCCGGAGAATTCGCCTTGAATACCGATATCACCATAGCTGCATTACAACATGTGCCTGTGCCAAACAATCTGGCCGCAGCACTTAAACGTCTTGACACCTCAGCCAGACAGGCAGCGGAGGCAGGCTGTGATCTCCTTGTGGTGCCGGAGTGCAGCGTGACGGGCTACAACCAACCGCTGGAGACTATGCAGCAAATAGCACTCAATGCCAAAGGTCCCACGACCGAATCTATCTCAAAGATATGTCAGCAACACAAGATTGCGATCGCCTATGGGTTTGCAGAAAAAGACGGTGATCAGTATTTCAATTGTGTACAGGTCATTGACTCATCCGGTGACATAGCAGGCAAGTATCGCAAAACTCACTTATGGGGTGATTTAGACAGAACCCTGTTTACCGCAGGCGACGCATTGGCCCCGGTGTTTGACATCAAAGGATGGCACATTGGCTTGCTCATTTGCTATGACATTGAATTCCCAGAAACAGCGCGTGCACTGGCGCTGGCCGGTGCAGAGCTTATCCTTGTTCCTACCGGCTTAATGCAGCCGTGGCGTGAAGTGGCGGAGCGAGTCGTGCCCGTACGCGCTTATGAAAATCAGCTTTATATCGCTTACTGTAACTATTGCGAAGCCGAAGGCGACCTCACATACGAGGGCCACAGCGGTATTGTCGGTCCGGACGGCGCAGACCTTGATCGAGCTGAAAAAGCACCGGCGCTGCTCACTGCTACACTTACAAAAGAGGCCATCGCGACAAACAGGCAAGCCCTGCCGTATCATCGTGATCGATTGCCCCGTTTATACAAAACCCTTGCTGAGTAAGTTAACTGATGTCTACCCCGCCTATTACCGTATTCGGTCCGGATTTTCCATTTGCCTATGACCAGTGGATCAATCACCCCTCCGGTATAGGTACTATTCCTGAAGACCAGCATGGCGTTGAGGTAGCGATTATCGGTGCAGGCGTGTCTGGCATGGTCACAGCGTTTGAACTGATGAAACTTGGTATAAAGCCGGTGATATACGAAATTGGCCGTATCGGTGGCAGGCTACGATCTGAACGATTTGAGAACGCCACAGATGTTGTCGCAGAGCTAGGCGGCATGCGATTCCCGCGCTCGGCCACCTCCTTTAACCATTACACCGATCTGTTGGGTTTGGAAAAAAAACCATTCCCAAACCCGCTAACCGATGCGGCAGAAAGCACAGTGATAGAGCTGGCAGGCGAAAAACTCTATGCCGAAACTATGGACGACCTGCCGGATGTCTTTAAAGAGGTGGCCGCAGCGTGGGCTGAGGCGCTGAAAACAGAAGCCCACTTTGCAGAGATTCAAAGCGCCATAAAACAACGCGATGTTAATGGAATAAAGACCCTCTGGAATCAGTTGGTCAATGAGTGGGATGATCGCACTTTTTACGACTTTATCGCCACCGCACCAGCATTTAAGAAGCTTGATTTTCACCATCGTGAAATTTTCGGACAAGTTGGATTTGGCACCGGTGGGTGGGATTCTGACTTTAAAAACTCCATGCTTGAGATATTGCGCGTGGTACTCACCGACTGTGACGACCATCAGGATCTGATCGTCGGCGGATCAGAAACCCTACCGCGTGGCCTGTGGGACCATCAAGTCGATAACGCCGCGCACTGGCCAGCAGGAATCAGCCTGTCCCGCTTACATGGTGGCGCCACCAGACCAGGTGCGGTAAAACTCAATCGAACATCGGGCAACGCTATACGTGTCACTGACCAGTATGGTAACGAACGTGACTATCCCGCTGTGATTGCCACCTGCCAAAGCTGGTTATTAACCACCAGCATTGATACCGAAGAGTCACTGTTCTCACACCCCATGTGGATGGCTCTTGATCGCACCAGTTACATGCAGTCGTCTAAAACCTTTGTTATGGTCGACCGACCATTCTGGAAAGACCGTGACCCCCTCACCGGCCAACAGTGCATGAGCATGACATTGACTGACAGACTCACTCGCGGCACCTATTTATTTGATAACGGTGAAGGAAACCCGGCGGTCATTTGCCTAACCTATACCTGGATGGCAGACGCCTTAAAGATGCTTCCACTCCCTGTAGAACGCCGCGTTGAACTCGCCCTGAATGCACTGTCAAAAATTTACCCGGACATCGACATTAAAAGCCATATCGTAGGCAAACCGATCACCATATCATGGGAGGCTGACGCCAACTTCCTTGGTGCATTCAAAGGCGCTGCTCCCGGTCACTATCGTTACAACCGCCGTATGTATTGTCACTTTATGCA
>CALGJU010000152.1 GCA_937928685.1 uncultured Granulosicoccaceae bacterium | reverse complement strand
TCATTCACTTCAGCATCACCAGGATCAACGATGCGCCCACTCTATACAGTGCAGGAACAAGCGTTGACGAAGGCAATGACAGCATTATATCAACCGCAATGCTCTCAGCGTTTGACCCGGACAATGCCTCTCAGGATCTGTACTTCACTATCAACCGACCCCCAGCCCACGGTCAACTTACGATCGATGGACTGGCGTTAAAAGAGGGTGATGCATTCACTCTGGCGCAACTGGAACAGAGCAAAATTCGCTATTTGCACGATGGGTCTGAGAGTGATACCGACTACTTCGACTTCATATTATCCGATGGGGGTGAAGACGGAGCGCAGCCTGTTTCAGGCCGCTTTACCATCAATGTCAGTGAAGTGATCAACCCGGCCCCTGAACTGCTGGATAGCCGCTTTACCGTCGAATCAGGAAACCAATTTGACACAAGCTCTGGAGACACGTTTGAGTCCGGGGCAAGTAGTTTGTTGCATCATATTCAAACTGACAATGGCTCCTTTCAAATAGCAATCGTAACGCCGCCAACACACGGCACCATTGCACTCAATACTGACGGACAGTTTATCTATAATCACAACGGGTCTGCTTCTGTAGACGATCACTTCGTTTATCGTGTTACCAATGAGGATGGTCTATCTGCTACCGCAAGAGTGGAAATAACAATCACTCCCGTGGCAGCAGCGGCGACTAACCCACCAATTGAATTATTCCCGCAAATAACCAGCGACACTGCATTCACAGAGCAAAATAAAGAAACTAACGAGGCAATGGAGGTGGTAAAGAACGAGGACACAGATGTTGACCAAGGGAACTCCATCGACGCCAAAGAAGGTGCGACGCCTTCCGGTAAAGAAAACTATTTTAGCAGCAACCCCGACACAGCGATTCCTCTTGAGCAAGAGACAGACACCTCTAATATCTACGTACGGGAAACTTATTACCACACCCTGTCAAAGCTGGATACTGCACACCGGGATCTGATTCAGGCACTTGATGTTCGCAAGCACAATCCGGCAGAGAGCATCAACACACTCGGCGACTCTATCAATTTTTCAATCACATCTATTGACTTGCAACTCGATGTACCGCTGAAGCCATCAGATGTCATCAACAGTCGAAATTTCCAGAAAGGCTTATCGCAAGTTGAAAATGATCTTGGGGCGGAACAGAATTCTACCTATAACCGCTATCAACTAGGCGGTGAACTTGCACTTGGAGTGTCCATCAGTACGACGGCAGGCATTCTTTCATGGATGCTGCGTGGCGGAGCACTTTTCGGCAGCCTGATGGCCTCTACGCCACTGTGGGCGAGTATTGATCCACTCAGTGTCGCTGGCGCCGCCAAGCGTGCGAAAGACGAAGAGAACGAAGATGTAGTCGAAGACATATTCAAATAAAACATACGTCACCCGGTGACACCGGCGGTAAACCTATAGAGAGGCAGCATCCAACAAAAACACGCCTTCTCCACCATACTCGAAGTCGAGCCACACCAGATCAAGCCGACTAAAGCGCTTATCAACGGCCTCTTTAGAATTGCCTACCTCAACTATCAACACGCCGTTCGGATTTAAAAACGCTTTCGATTCAGCCAATATTCTCTCTACTATATCCAGCCCGTCGGGACCTGCAGCCAGCCCCATCTGGGGTTCATGACCGAATTCCGGTGAAATATCACGCATATCACGTGCATCTACATAGGGTGGGTTGCTGACAATGACGTCGTATTTTTGATTCGAATTCAGCGGTGCAAACAGATCTCCCCGGTGAAGCTGTAGCTGATCACCCATGCGGTGCTTCTGCACATTTATAGCAGCTAGCTCAAGCGCATCTTCTGAAAGGTCAACCGCATCGATAACGCACTGCGGAAACACAGTGGCCATTGCAATTCCAATACAGCCACCACCACAACACAAATCAAGTGCCGTCCCGGGTGCCTCTTGAAGCCACGGGGTAAATTCCTTGTGAATAAGTTCCGCGATCGGGCTTCTCGGTATCAGTGCCCGCTCATCGACAGTAAATTCAAGTCCTGCAAACCACGCCCGGCCAGTCAGATAAGCCACCGGGACTTTGTCAACCGCCCGTCGACGGAACCACTGCTGTGCTTGTTGTAAATGCGGTTGATCAACAGCAATCTCATAGCTATCTAATGGATCGATCGGTGATATACCGCAGGCCTCAAGTGCAAGCCATGCCGCCTCATCAAACGCGTTATCAGTACCGTGACCATAAACCAGTGGATGCTCCAACAGATAGGCCTCCCCGGCTGTAATCAACTCGGCAAGCGTGCATTCTTTGAGGGTAAATAGATCTGGCATAAATACATAGGTCGAGGGATTTAGGTACGGTAGTGTACTGTATCAAATAGTATGGTCATATGAGAGCTTGTCATTTGTTCTGTAACTAGGCGTCAGCTCGCAGGGAATGGTTGTTCCCTTTTCAAGAGCTGCAACGCAGTTACAGGATAAATGCCGAGCTCCCGCAGGGGCGAGTGAGTAAAGTGCAGATGATTTTGATACTGTACTATCACCCATCAAGTTGAACGTATCATGTTAGAAATGAAACACTTTTCTCGGTCGACTCATATGACTATAGTGTTTGCTACTGTACACTAGCATACCGCATTCTCTGTCTCAGGCGAATCATGCCGTTGAAAGCACTAACTGATCGATTAAAATCGTGGCCGCTTTACATCCTGCCGCACCATCTGGTATCACGCGTGGTGCTCAGACTAACCCGTATTGAAAGTCGTTTCGTGCCAACGGTAATCAGGCGTTTCGCACGTCTGTTCAATGTTGATCTCAATGAGGCGACACATCCGGATCCGGCTCACTATAAAACTTTCAATGAATTTTTTACGCGCACCATCAAAGACGGTGCAAGACCAATAGAAAATGGCAAAAACAACGTAGTCTGCCCGGTGGACGGCCGAATCTCACAGATAGGCCCGATCAACAACGGCACGATTATTCAGGCTAAAGGCCGTGACTATTCACTTGCCGATCTGCTCGGCGGTCGATCGCAAGATACAGACGCTTTTAACAACGGCATCTTCACCACCCTTTATCTCTCACCTCGTGACTACCACCGTATCCATATGCCGTGCGGCGCTACATTGCGATCAATGCACTATATCCCCGGACGTCTGTTCAGCGTCGCCCCCCACACCGTCAGGGTGGTACCGCGGCTTTTCGCCAGAAACGAACGAGTGGTCGCTATTTTTGATACCGAACACGGAAAAATGGCAATGGTGCTGGTGGGCGCGATCAATGTCGCAGCAATTGAGACTGTCTGGGCTGGCCTTGTCACTCCACCGACACAAAAGCAGATTGCCTATAAAGACTATGACACCGGGTACCTCAACCTTGCGCAGGGTGATGAGATGGGTCGCTTTAATATGGGATCAACCGTTATCTTATTGCTGGAAAAAGGCAGCTTCAGGGTAGATTTAAACGCTGGTGATCCGGTTCGCATGGGACAGCTGCTCGGCAAGTGTTAACAAGCCTTTTTGTTCGAGCCAGCTACGCGCCTCTTCGGCGTCATTGTCAAACCATGCTTTGGCACTACCCAGCCTGAAAGAATAACCCCAGCTATCCATGTCACTGAATATTCTTTCCCGCCCCATATCAGGCAGCGCATCAGCAAGTAATATTTCAAGATAACACACTGCATTTTCTTCATCTGCATTGCCACCCGCATTAGTGTGCAGCGTGGCACGGCGTTGATCATCCATGCAGGTAAAATGACATGCTTCATGCAACGCGGAATGTACGGGTGTATCTGCACGCACATAAAGCACATTGCCTATCAACCCTGCTTCTTCATCACCCCAAAAACTACCGGGGATGTTATCTCCGCATGCGACCAACTCCACTTGCATACCCAACGAACTGATTACCTTAATCAGTGCCGGTTGATCACAGTCACTGAATCGCAGCACTTCTTTCATGCACGTTGCCAATCAAAGCTGATCACTTGCGGCATTGCTTCCACCTCTGGCAATAAGATCATCATAAGCCGATCAATGCCTATCGCTACACCGGCGCTATCCGGCATGCCGTGCGCAAGGGCCGCAATAAAATGCCTGTCTATCGGCATGCACATTTGTTTATTCTGACGGCGTGCTTCATTGTCTGCTTCAAAGCGTAACAACTGTTCCACCGCATCAGTGAGCTCATGAAAACCATTGGCAAGTTCTACCGATCCATAATAGATCTCGAACCGACAAGCCACTGGCCATTCGCTGTCACTACTATCGATACGCGCCAGTGACGCCTGACTTGAGGGGTAGTTGTAGATGCAGGTGTATTGATTTATAGGCAACCCTTCCGCAATCACGGTGCCCATGGCCAGATCCTGCAAGGCATCAAACTCAGCCTCTATCGAGACCGGGACTGAAACCCCGGCTGCTTCTAAAAAAGCAACAATATCGGCACATTTTGCATGTGCCAGATCGATATCGGCATGCTGTTTCCACAGCGCTCTATAACTGATGCGTTCAAACTTGAGCGATAAGTCATTGTGTAGATAACTGAGCAGCGCTTCAACATCAGTGGTTAGCTGAAGGTGATCGAGCCCCACCCGGTACCATTCGAGCATGGTAAATTCAGGGTTGTGATTGCGACCACTTTCATCAACGCGAAAAACCTTACCGAGCTCATAAATATCTGAACTCCCACTGGCAAGCAATCTTTTGTGGTGAAACTCAACAGAGGTGCGCAAGTATCTGCCAGAGATACCAAAGCTCTCTATATTTGCATCTGTGGTTGCACCGCTGGAGAGCTGCGGAGTTTCTACCTCAAGAACGTTCTGTTGATAAAACCATTCCCGAATTCGGCGGATAATTTCCGCACGACGAACAAGGTTGTCAATGCTCGCGCTAGGCTGCCAGTCGCACGCTTCAGGCAAGCGGAAATTACTCTTTTACGCGACTGACATAGTCACCAGAACGGGTGTCTATTTTAATTACCTCACCCTCTTCGACAAACAGCGGTACTTTGATCGTGGCACCGGTTTCCATTGTTGCGGGCTTGGTACCGCCTTGTGCGGTGTCCCCCTTAAGACCCGGATCAGTTTGGGTAATAGTGAGTTCAACAAAATTGGCCGGTGTAACTGTTATGGGCACGCCGTCCCAGAGGGTCACTTCAACAGTGTCCTGTTCTTTCAGCCATTTTTTGGCGTCGCCTACTGCGGTTTCGGACGCCCCTATCTGCTCAAAAGTGTTCGGGTCCATAAAGTGCCAGAACTCACCGTCGTTGTAGAGATACTGTAAATCGGTATCCATCACATCAGCAGCTTCTACTGATTCACCCGATTTGAAGGTTTTTTCAACCACCCGGCCGGTTTTCAGGTTTCTGATCTTTACGCGACTAAACGCCTGACCTTTACCGGGTTTGACGAATTCGTTTTCTTCGATTCTGCATGGATCACCGTCCTGCATTATCTTCAAACCGCCTTTGAATTCGTTGGTACTGTAAGTTGCCATGCTACGACCCTGTTTCTGTTCCGTGGATTATAGCGCTGCGAACGGGGGTCGACCACCTTTACAGTACAGCCCTGTTCCTATGCCGTACCAATTACCTTTTATTGCGACCAAAACGAAAACGGGCCGGTAAAAACCGGCCCGCGAACATCAAAATAAGGCAATTACTAGCGGCGATTCATCAACCCCCGAAGCAAGCCAGCACGATGCATGTAGTAAAGGAGTGTCATGATTGAAGTAATCGCAGCTGCAAGGTAGGTCAGAAATGCTGCGTTCAGCACTCGACCTGCTCCGCCGACTTCCTGATCATTGACAATACCCGCATCGACCATCGCAGTTTTGGCACGTGCACTGGCATCCCACTCTACCGGCAAGGTCACTACAGAAAACACTACTGCAGCGGCGAATAGCGCCACACCCAACAGAAGCACCCAGTTACCCAGCACAGGCGCAAGCGACGACAAAACCATTCCCGCCATCAATACCGGCATTGACATCTTGCTGGAAAGATTGGTTACCGGAACCAGCTTTGAGCGCATCTGCAAAAACTTGTAACCCGTCGCGTGCTGCAGTGCATGCCCTGCCTCGTGACAAGCGACACCAATGGCTGATATTGACCTGGCGTTGTATACAGGCTCAGACAAACGAAGTGTTTTGTCGCGCGGATCGTAGTGATCGCTCAAGCGCCCGGCTATCGGCTCAATTTTACAGTCAGTGACACCGGCACGCTCAAGCATCAGCTTGGCCGCTTCTGCGCCTGTCATATTTTTGGCTGTTCCAACCGACTCGTACTTCTTAAAGGTGTTTTTGACCATCCAGGAAGCTGCACCGGAAAGCACCATGCCTGGCAGCATGATCATCATCATGTAACCCATATCAAAACCCATAATTCGCCCTCTATTGAATAACTATGTCGCTCGCTACGGCTTTCGCTCCTATATGGAACAAAAACCGCGCATATGATAACAAGATGGTGACCATATCCTTGCAGCTCAAGGGCCTGCCATCTTTGTTGACAATCTATAGCCTAAAATCAGAGAACTGCTGATCTGCCCGGACCATAAAAACGCTCCTTGCCAAGGCACGCTCTCCGTTACGCAGACTTCAACCGGCGCTGTCTCCCGGACTTAAAGCTTTACTCTACTATGACGCTTGCAACTTTCTGAAAACCACGAGGTAGACTCAAACCACGTTTCCCACGGTCACTGAAGTAATGCGCCAGATCACGAGGCTTGAGCGTGGTATGTCGCTTACCGCTGACGATCTTGAGTGAACTCTTAACTCCCAATATCCGTACCGCTTGCAACTCAACGGCTGCAGCTTTACCCGTCGTCTTCGGAATAGCCAGAATTTTGTTGCCCTTACCCTTGCCAAGAGCAGGTAGTTCTGTCACCGGGAAGATCAACATTTTGCCATCTGAACCAATGGCAGCCACGAGATCTGTTTCCGGGTTGTTTATACGTTGCGGCGTTAATACTTCGTAGCCCTTCGGCACACTAAGCACCGCTTTGCCCGACTTGTTACGTGTGCTCATTGCACCAAGCTGACCGACAAATCCATAGCCGCTGCTGGTGGCCATCAGAAACAGAGAGGCATCATCCCCCATCATCACACCAACGAAGGTAGCTCCATCGGGTGATTTTACTTTACCCGCTAAAGGCTCACCAAGACTACGCGCTGAAGGCAGCCCGTGCGAGGCAACCGAATATACACGGCCCGTTGAATCAAGAAACATGGCCGCCTGATTACTGCGACCACGGGCGGAGTCCTGGAACTGATCACCGGACTTATAGTTAAGTGTCTGCGGATCAACATCGTGACCTTTTGCGGCTCTGACCCAGCCCTTTTCTGACAACACCACAGTCACCGGTTCACTGGGAATCAGATCGCTTACATCCATGGCTTGTGCAGCTTCGCGACTCACAATGGGAGAACGACGCTTGTCCCCGTATGTTTCTGCATCGGCCAACAGTTCTTTTTTGATCAGTGTTTTCATGCGCGCTTTTGAACCAAGCGTTTTCTTGAGATCTGCGCGTTCCGCTTCAAGCTTATCTTGCTCACCGCGGATCTTCATTTCCTCGAGCCGCGCCAGGTGCCGCAGCTTTAACTCAAGAATTGCCTCTGCCTGCTCATCAGACAATTTAAAACGTTTGATAAGCACCGGTTTAGGCTCATCGTTGTTGCGAATGATCTCAATAACTTCATCAATATTGAGATAGGCAATCAACAAACCTTCCAGTAAATGCAGCCGCTTTTCCACTTTGGCGAGCCGCCAGTTCAGTCGCCTGGTGACGGTATCGAGCCGGAACTCCAACCACTCTTTAAGTATCGTGGTGAGATTTTTTACTTCCGGCCTGCCGTTCAAGCCGATCACATTCAGATTGACGCGGTAAGTACGTTCAAGATCAGTGGTGGCAAACAGATGCCTCATCAATGCATCTACATCAATCCGATTACTGCGTGGTACCACCACAAAGCGAACTGCTTGTTCGTGATCAGACTCATCACGCAGATCATCCACCATCGGCAGTTTCTTCGCCTGCATTTGGCTGGCAATCTGTTCCATTACTCTGGAACCAGACACCTGGTGCGGCAGCGCATGAATAACGATATTGCCGTCTTCTTTGGTATACACAGCACGCATGCGAACGCTGCCATGCCCCGTCGCATAGATACTTTCGAGTTCATCCGGAGTGCTTATCACCTCAGCCGCAGTCGGGTAATCCGGACCTTTGATAAACTCCAACAGTTCCGGTAGCTGCGCCTTGGGTTTATCTAATAAATGCACACAGGCATTCACCAGCTCACGTAAATTGTGCGGCGGAATATCGGTTGCCATGCCCACCGCAATACCAGTCGTGCCGTTGAGCAACACATGAGGCAGTCGCGAAGGCAACACAGTCGGCTCTTCCATGGTGCCATCAAAATTGAGCTCCCAATCAACAGTGCCTTGCTCAAGCTCCTGCAGCATGGTCTTCGCCATGGGGGCCAATCGCGCCTCGGTATAGCGCATGGCGGCAAAAGACTTGGGATCATCTTGTGAGCCCCAGTTGCCCTGGCCATCGACCAGCGGGTAACGATACGAAAACGGCTGCGCCATCAATACCATCGACTCATAACAAGCAGAATCGCCGTGCGGATGGTACTTACCCAGTACGTCACCAACGGTTCGAGCCGATTTCTTATGTTTTGACGACGCCGACAAGCCAAGTTCAGACATCGCGTAGATGATGCGGCGCTGCACAGGTTTTAAACCGTCGCCAATATGAGGCAGTGCGCGATCGAGAATCACGTACATCGAGTAGTCGAGGTAGGCCTTCTCGGTGAATTCGCTGAGCGGCTGTTCTTCCAGATTATCGAACAGTTCTTTGGTCATTACGTTCCGGTGGTGTGGATGCGGCTGTGGGTAGGAGTCTGTCCGAGAACCAGGCTCCTAGCCCACCATTGTAACCCGCAAGCTTTACCACCGGAAAGAATCACAACTTAAAATGATTGTCTTGTCAGCTGAGCAGATCGATGACCGCACCGGCCAAAAACATTTAACCCAATTCAGGCCGGAAAGTTGACTCCCAGCGCTCAAACCACGAGTGACTTTTGCCTCGTTCAAACTTCCGCAAGGTCATCGGACAGCGGGTGGTGATCAATTTTCAGGTCATTACAATCATAATTAAGTCGAATTTTTTGACACTCTGTAATACCCAATTAACTCAACAGCTTAAGCTGCTCACCCACCCTGCCAGACCGTTTTAATACGGACCTTTTGCTTAAGAAAACAACCACCACGCCGATAACCTGTTTCGCGAGTTGAGTGGCTTGAACTACTGACTCGCTTTGACGATTTATTACAAACTTTATTAAAGAGGCAACAGTATGAACGGTCGAATGATTCGTACGTATGGCTCGAATGGGCGTGAGAACCTTACGAGATTGGCTGTATCGGCCGCACTTCTAACCCTAACCGCATGTGGCGGTGGTGGTGGAAGCGACGACACCACCAGTCTGGACCTTTCGAACCTTCAAGATGTACCGCCTGCCTTTGGCGCAGCACTTGACGGAAATGTAGAAGCAGCCACCGATGTCGCAGAAACTGCTGCAGGCAGTTCAATTAGCGTCGGTATTTTAAACAACGACAGCATCCCGGCTGGCACTAAATTGCAGCTGGTAGGGCAACCTGCCAACGGCACAGCTGAGCTATCGGCTACCGGCGAACTGAACTACACCGCCAATAGCGACTTTGAAGGAACAGATTCAGTTGAATATATCCTTGTCACAGCAGATGGCTCTGAATCACGTGGCAAATTATATATTGCTGTAGCTTGCGCCGATTGCCTACCCAATAGCGGCACTCCAGTCGCCACCACGAACAGCAACGGCGAACCCTATTGTCTTGATCCGAATTCAGATCCAGATGGTGACGGCTACGGGTGGGAAAACAATAAAAGTTGTGTTCTACCAGCCATCGGTGCGGCATTACCGGGACTGGCGGCAATCGCAGATTCCGTCACTCTGACCGCTGGAACCACCACCGCTGTGTCAGCCATGCGCAACGATTCAATCCCCGACAGAAGCTCTGTTAAATTTTCCATTGATGCTCAGCCAGGTGCGGGCATTATTGAAGCGGCAGAAGCTGGCGTTGTGGTCTACACCGCACCGGCAAACTTTGAAGGCACAGATAGTTTGGTCTACAGCCTGACTGATGCATCCGGTAACACGTCAGTCGCCAATATTGACTTCAATGTGGAATGCCCGCTCTGCTCAACCTTAGAAGGCTTGAGACTGAGCTGGCCTGCAAACCCTTCCAACGAAAATGTTGAAGGCTATCGGGTATTTTTCGGCCCGGACGAGAACGCACACACCTCCAGCATGCTGACTGAATTCAAAGCCAGTGATTTCACCGGAAGTGCACCAAACGCCGTTTACGACTTTGCCAATGATCTCAACGTGTCTGGAACTGAAGGCGGTTGCTTCAGGGTCACCGCGGTTCGTGGCGGTGAAGAATCAGAGCCATCTGATCCCATCTGTTTCACACTGGGATAATCATCAGGTAATAATAATCCCGTTAGTACAACGGGCAAGAATAAAGAAAGTAAGTTAATAAGGTATGAGCCCCGGCCAGGTGGCAACACTACCGCTATAAGCTGTCTAAAAAAGTAGCGACAGTATTCTCCGCCGAGCGCTTTCACTAGCGCCTTCAACGGGGTGGTCCTGGATCACCCCGTTTTTTTT
>CALGJU010000151.1 GCA_937928685.1 uncultured Granulosicoccaceae bacterium | reverse complement strand
ACGATGCAGACTTCTATAGTTTCGCGCTCAGCTGCATCACCTTGCCGAGGTGGCGGAATTGGTAGACGCGCTAGCTTCAGGTGCTAGTGGGGGTATCCCCGTGGAGGTTCAAGTCCTCTTCTCGGCACCAAATACTTCTTTAGGTATTTGGTCACCATTAAAACGCGTGTTCTCGCGCGATTTATTTTACTTCTTAAAATTGACTCATCAGGCTACAACAGCCTTCCTGTGCCACCCTCGTCAGTGAGGCTTTAGCTCAGCCCACAGCATCAAAGGGTGCACTGGTGTTTATGCATTTCTGTTATTCGTGCTTCTGGTTCTTATTAATTCTTCTTATTAATTCTATTACTGGACAATGACTTACAGTTGCTCAAACGGATTTTCCAACACAATGGTCTGCACACGATCCGGGCCAGTCGATACAATATGTACAGGCGTCGCTGTTAATTCAGCCAGTCGATTAACGTATGTTTGGGCGTTTTCCGGCAACTGAGCCCATTCGGTCGCGCCTTCTGTGTTGTCACTCCATCCAGCACATGATTCATACACCGGCACACAACGCGACAGTTGCTCAGCGCCTGTTGGCAGGTGCGTAATTTGTTGCCCGTCCAGCTCATAGCCAACGCACACATTGATCTCTTCAAGCCCGTCCAGTACATCGAGTTTTGTAATACACAATCCGCTGACACTGCTTAGCGCACATGCACGCTTTACCGCTACAGCATCAAACCAACCACAACGGCGCTTACGCCCTGTTGTAGCGCCAAACTCATGACCGCGCTCACCCATGTACTGTCCGGCTTCATCTTCAAGCTCGGTGGGGAACGGTCCTGAACCTACTCGCGTTGTATAGGCTTTAGTGATGCCCAACACATATTCAATATCACGGGGACCAATACCACAACCGGTGGCTGCCGCACCCGCGGTGGTATTTGATGAGGTGACAAACGGATAGGTTCCATGATCGACATCAAGCAATGTGCCTTGCGCGCCTTCCAGCAGAAGCTTTTCGCCTTTACCCTGTGCTTCATGAAGTATCTCTGCGCAGTCTACAACCATATCTTTTAATTGTTCTGCATATTCAATACAGCTTTGATAGGTCTCTTCAACCGCTACGGGATCACTTTGATACAAGCCGCTTAACAGATAATTATGAAACTCCAATGCCGCAGTCAGTTTGCGGTGCAGCACTTCAGGTTGAAACAAATCAGACACTCTTATCGCCCGGCGTGCGGCTTTATCTTCATACGCCGGACCAATACCACGCCCGGTTGTACCGATAGCATCTTTGTTTAATGCGCGCTCACGCGCCTGATCTACCGCTATGTGATACGGCATAATCAGGACGCTGGCATCACTGACTTTGATTCGATCACGCACACTGACGCCAGCATCTTCAAGAGAAGCGATCTCTTTAAACAACGCCTCCAATGACAACACCACACCATTACCGATAACACACTGTACGTTTTGACGCATGATGCCCGAGGGGATCAGGTGAAGAACCGTTTTCTGTCCGTCAATAACCAGCGTATGGCCAGCGTTATGTCCACCTTGGTAACGCACAACATGCGAGGCATGCTCGGTCAAAAGGTCTACTATTTTGCCTTTGCCTTCATCACCCCATTGGGTACCAAGAACAACTACGTTGTTCGCCATTCAAAGATTCTCCACTGACCAATTGCCTTCTTTCTTTCGAATGACACGATCACATAACGACTGGTTTTGCCCAGCCAGTTCAAACATAACAACCTCGCCCTGGGCCCGTAATGTTTCCACAGTCTTTTGTAGCTGTGTGCACTTATCATCCGGACACAATATGGCGTGCTGCTGCTTCGTCGATATATTGAATTTACTCGCGACCTGATCATAACCGATCAGCCGCATCAACAATTTTAAGTCGGTACTGTAGCCCGTTGCCGGCCGTGAACGACCAAAGGTTTTACCAATGCCATCATAACGACCACCTCTTGCAATCTCACTACCTGAGCCGGGTGTGTATGCCGCGAAAACAACTCCGGTGTGATACTGATACCCCCTGACTTCCGCAAGATCAAAATGCAAAGTGGTGTTTTCAGGCAGTGGTTGCAGCAGCTCACTTATTTGATGTAACTCATCAAGCGCTGCATTCATTGCGTTATCGCAGAAATCACCCAGCTCTGTTCTGGCACGCTCAAGCACCCCTTTATCACCGTTTAAACTGCACAACTTGCACAACAGCTGCCGGGTTACTTCGTCTACGCCAATGTTATTCGCAAACGTTTCGATGTCTGGCACAGCCTTTTTCTGTAACAGAACAAACAAGGTCGATTGATCATGCTCGCTCAGACCAATCTGCTCACACAGACTTCGGAATACGCCCACATGACCAAGGTCTAAGTGGATATCTTCTATACCTGCACAATGCAGGGCGGCAATCATCAGTCGAATAACTTCCACATCACTCTGCGGGCCCTGATGACCGAATATTTCAGCACCAATCTGCAGCGGTGCGCGATTTTTCTCTACACCATCTGTGTGCGCTCGCACCACAGTGCCTAAATAGAAAAGCCTTGAGACATCCCCCGCCGCTGTTTGGCCAGCCATTTGATGAGCATCAATGCGGGCGACCTGTGGCGTCATGTCTGCCCGAACACCCATCATCTGACCACTCAATGGATCAGCGACCTTGAAGGTCTGACGCTCAAAGTCACGTCCTGTGCCGGACAATAGAGAATCGAGAAACTCGACAAAGGGCGGTTCAACCGGCTGGTATCCCCAGCCAATATGCATATCGTAGATTGACCGGCGCAACCATTCCAACGCCATCGCCTGTTGCGGCAGCATTTCATCCATACCGTCGGGCAATCGCCAAAGCGCCCGCGCTTCGTTATGGCTCATCAGCGCACCAGGTGCAGCAATACCGCGCCAATGACCATAAAGCTCAAGCCGGTATAACGAATAGCACGATCAGACATCATGCCAAGCTGCGTAGCAGCCCGGCGATAGGTCGACGGGCTGATAGCAGGCAACACGCCTTCAATAACGATAACTAAAGCAACAGCTGTCAGCACTTCAGTCATTGCTACTGAGGCTCTGTACCGTTGAAGTATTTAAAGAACTGCGAATCGGGCTTAATTAACAACACATCATTAGCACCGCTAAACGTCGTTTTATAGGCATTCAGACTTCGATAGAGACCATAAAATTCTGGATCCTTGCCATAGGCACTGGCGTATACCCCTGCCGCTTCGGCATCGGCCTTACCACGAATCTGTTGTGATTCATTGTAGGCTTCAGCAAGCATAATGGAACGCTGCCGATCAGCATCTGCCCTGATTCCAGCCGCCGACTCACGGCCTTTACTTCGAAAATCACGAGCCACTTTCGCACGCTCCTGCTCCATACGACTGAACACTGATTGTCGTACTTCATCTGGCAATTCAACTTTCTTTATTCTGACGTCAATCACTTCGACACCAAGATCAGATTGCTTGGCCTGTCCATCCGCAGCAATAGCTACTTCACGCATGATCGCAAGACGTTCTCCGTAAATCACATCAGTGATCGTTCGCTTACCAATAGCATCCTTCATTCCCTTACTTAAAAACTGTGAAAGGATAAGCTCGGCACGACGTAAGTCACCGCCAGTTGCTTTGAAGTATTGTCTGGGCTGTGCAATTCGCCACTTAACAAAAGAATCTACAATCACGCGCTTCTTTTCACTGGTCAATACGGTGCCAGCTTCAGCATCAATATTGAGAACGCGAGAGTCAAACTTATGAATAGTGTTGGCAAAGGGCCACTTGAAGTGCAAGCCGGGGCCGTACTCCTCTTCTTCGATTTCACCGAGAAACAGTTTAATGGCGCGTTGTCTCTCATCGACCACAAAGAAAGGCGCAATTGTACTGTTAACCGAGATCGCTAAAAGCAGCACAGCCAACGCGATAAATATACCCTTTAGCATTAGTTGCTACCTCTCGAACGAAGGCGATTGTTATCGTTAGTTCGCTGTGTCGATTGATTGGTGGGAGAGTTGGTGTACTCGCTAGGCAGAGCAATTGGCCGCTGCTGCGCATTGTTCGCTCCACCAGCGCCCATCAACTTATCAATTGGCAAGTACATCATATTGTTGCCACTGTCTCCGGTGCCTACCATGACTTTACTGCTGTTGGAAAGCACCGACTCCATCGACTCAATATACAAACGCTCTTTGGTGATCTCTGGCGCTTTTGTGTACTCAGTAAGCAAAGATTCAAAGCGTGCCGCCTCACCTTGAGCAGCATTGACTACCTCAGATTCGTACGCTCGGGCTTGCTCAAGCACAACAACTGCTTCACCACGTGCCTCTGGCAACACACCGTTTCGATAAGCTTCAGATTCATTGATGAATCGCTGCTGATCTTCTCGTGCTTTGACTACATCATCAAACGCTTTCTTTACCTCGGCGGGCGCTTCTGCGCTTTTAAGGTTGAACGCGGTCACTCGAATACCGGCTTTGTAGTCATCAAGTGTTTGCTGAATCTTCTCTTGGGTTTCAACCGCTAACACTTCACGACCTTCAGTGAGAACAGTGTCCATCAGTGTTTGACCCACGGTCTCGCGAAGCGCACTTTCTGCTGCATGCCTCAACGTGACGTCCGGGCTGGCCACATTAAAAAGATACTCTGCCGGATCACTAAGAATGTAGTTGACGGCGATATCGACCACTACGATATTTTCATCGCGGGTCAGGATATCTTGTTGACGCAACTCCACCGAGCGATTCTGATCCACATTCACTCGCTGAAATTTCTGCACTGGCCATGGAATACGCCAATGCGGTCCGGGCGAGGTTGTTTTTACATATCGGCCAAACTGGGTGATCACACCTCGTTCCGCCGGCTGAATAATATAGATACCACTCAGCAACCATAAAACACCCAGGATCAGCCCGACGGCCATCAACCCCACAGAGCCGATTTTTCCAGGGAATTGAAATCCACCGCCGGAGCCACCGCTGCCGGAACCAGACCCACTGCCCGCACGCTTGCCGCCAAAGAGACCTTCAAGTTTCTTCTGCAGATTGCGAAAAACCTCATCAAGATCAGGTGGGCCGCTGTCGTTTTTTTTGTTACCCCAGGGATCGTTGTTGTTGCCCCCCGGCTCATTCCAGGCCATGGCCCACTCCGAATTAGTTCTAGAAACA
>CALGJU010000150.1 GCA_937928685.1 uncultured Granulosicoccaceae bacterium | reverse complement strand
CAAGCCCCGCACGTCAAGGAAACCCGACGCGTGAGCGAGTGGCAAGCCAATACCAAAGGCCGCTCAGATTAAAACTACAAATTCAATTCCACGATCATCGCTGCATGATCACTCAAGCAATGTTGATTGGCATGTGGTTGCCCGCCCCAGACGTGTTTAAAACGTATTAGATGGTTGTGAAGGGTGGGGTGCAAAAACGCCTGATCGAGACGGAAGCCATTTTTACCATTGGGTGAATACCAGGTGTATTCTCTGCTATCTCCTGCATATAAGCGGAACGCATCAGCCCATCCTAATAGATTGAGTGTATTTATCCATGTGTCTTCGGTTTGGTTAAACGCCGGTGATTCTTCATCAATCTTTATGCGTCCGGAATTGGTATCGCCAAGTAATACCGCTTTAGGACCGCGCCAATGTTGAACCAGATTAACGACTGATTCCATAAACGGATATTTTAATCCGCTGGATCGATTGGGAATATGCATTGCCATGATAGCAAGCGTGGTATCGGGAGCTGTGACGTTAACATGCAACCAGCGTTTTTCATTGGCTGGTGCATGCTGTACATTCACGCGTCGCAATGGCCAACGGGAGGCGACAAGCAATGCATTAACAGCAGCCTCTTCAGGGTTTGCTGTACTGCGCTGATATATAAAGCCCAGCGCATGAAGTTGTTCGGCAATCCAGCAGCTTGCGTCGGTGGCGCGAAACTCGGAAAGCGCGATAACATCGGGTTGCCACTGATGTAGTTGATCAACAATGCCTTGCGCTCTTACACCGCCACCAGCGCGGATATTCCAGGAAACAATTCTCAACATGGCATTGATTCCTGCGTGTGCTGAGAGCAGGTTGCCGGGTTAGATTGCAAACATTTTTTCCATTTCACGTCTTATGGTTATGGCGTTGAGGGTTTCGTCTACATCGACATCGTTCCATAAAACGGGTTGGTTCACTGCGACATTATTTTTAAGCGTTACATGATGCGCCAAGCCGATGGGTAAGCCACCGAGGCGGAGTGATTTCTCAGCGGGATACAACTTGCCCCAGACGGTGAAACCGCCTTCACCATCAAGGATCTCACCAGCTTTAAGGTTTCTCTTTGCGGTGGCGACAACGTCTGCCTGGAAGCCTTGTGTTGAACCGGTTGCCTTGCCGAGCAGGGCTGCAGACAAAATGGAAATGTTCAGTTCCAGACCAATCAGGTGAAAAGGTTTAAACATGGCGGAGTATCGACCGGTGTCATCGGTGTTCATGCCGTATTGTTGAAAGCAGTCAGCGGAGTAGTCATTTGGCGCTTCAATCACGACATACACGCCCCATCGCAGATCTTTAAAGACCGGGCGGCCGTCGCGCTCGAGTGAAGATACCACTTCGACTTGCCCTGACGCTTCAAGCTGACCGCCTTTGTCTTTGGGTCGAAGTACGTGGGCGAGGTCATCCATGCCTGCAGCTGGAAAAGCCAATCCGTCAGACGGTGCAGCGAGCCCGGTAGCGTTTGCTATAGCAGCCATTTCAAGAGCTGATTTTGTGCCATCAAGAAAGCTGTTGAACATTTGGCTATTCATGCCTGCAGTGCTGGCTTGCGCTGCAGTTAAGCCATAGTGATCCCATACAGAGTCTGGTGTGGAATAGTGGTATGCAGGTAGGTACTTTGTGCCTTTGCCAGCGGCTACCACTTTGAATCCGGTTGCCCGGGCCCACTCAACCAGCTCGCAAGTGAGTGCCGGTTGATCGCCGTAGGCCATCGAATAGACCACACCGGCTTGCCTGGCTTTGTGTGCCAGCAATGGACCTGCCAGTACATCTGCTTCGACGTTGACCATAACAATATGGACGCCATTGTCGATAGACTGGCTTGCGTGTTTGATTCCGACCGTCGGGTTACCGGTGGCTTCGACAATCACATCAACCACCGATGCGTCTATTATTTCACTTGCATCGTCGGTGAAGCGGGTTTGAGCAATCAGTTCTTTGGTCCAGCCGATCGATTCGCAGGATTGCATGGCACGCGCCGGATCAAGATCTGCAATTGCGGTAACCACCAGGCCGTCGGTGGTGGGCACCTGTGACAGAAACATGCTACCGAATTTACCGGCACCAATGAGACCTACTCTGACTGGTTTGCCTTCGGCTGCGCGGGCTTTGAGATCACTGTATAGAAACATGATTTATTCGCTTGGTATTATAATGATAGTGCTATGCACTGGCGTTGGTTTTTATCATGTCTGACAGGCAGTTATCTTCAAGTGGCTGTATTGGTGTGAAGTCGCGGTGCGCTATCCATTCCTCGCGGTTGAAGGCACGTATGTGATTGTCAACATGGCACAGCGACAAATAAACAATGGTTCGATCGAAAGGCGATATGTTGGCCGGGCTTGCGTGTACTAGCAGGGATGAGAATATAAGGACGCTGCCTGCAGGACCGGTAGGTGCGACGCAACCACCGCGCTCAGCGAGCTCTGATACGGTTTCCCGGTCAAGTGTCCATAGTGGGTAGGACGTAGTTTGTAAGTCGTGACCTGCCTTAACCACGCCGTCTTTATGGCTGCCGGGGATGAAAAGTAACGGTCCATTGGCGGCGGTGACATCGTCTATGAAGAACGCTATGTTCATCGCACGCGGTTCGGGCATTTCATCGTCACGTTTCCATGTGCCATAGTCCTGATGCCATTGCCACACGTCACCATCAAAAGCGGCTTTCGCATTGACTTTAAACTGATGCATATAGACAGGCCCGTCCAATAGCTGCTGCACGGGTTCTATCAGGCGCGGGTGAGCGCCCAGCCGTTTGAATCCTTCGTTGTATTGGTGTGCCGCGAAAGCGGTACGTGCAACGCCTGAATTTTCCCGCCAGACTTCCTTTCGATCAGATGCATAAACGGTATTTGCCTCGCCTTTCAGCAGTTCGGCCTCTTCCGTGGAGAACAGACCCTCCAGGAAGATATAGCCGGATTCGTCGAATTCCTGCAGCTGTTGCTCGGTCAGTTTCATTGTTTTCCTCCAGAAAGATGCTAAGCATTAATGTACTACGAATGCATAGATCAGGGTATTGCAATTCACGGTAATGATAAATCGCTTTGCGCCGGGGTTGCCACTTTAGGTGGGGATAATCCTCAGGATTCTTAGCGTGTAAGCCACAGCTGCGTTGTTGGGCAGATGATTGCTTGAACAGTGCGGAATTAGTGGGCAATGCCTCATTGTATGCTGAACCCGCATTTGTTAAGTTTGCAGCGCGTTTTTCAGGCCTTCCTCGAAATACCTGCCGCCTAATTTATTTACCCCGGAATACATAAAAATGACCTCCTCTTTGTGGAAGTTTGACGCTGTTGATACCACGTTGCTGTTGTTGGCCACCGGGGCTGACGATGTGCCTTCGATAGTCTGGTTCGGTGAAAGATTACCCGCTGATATTGATGCGAACGGTCTGCAGGCAATCATTGATTTGCCGTTGCCGATGGCAAAGCTTGATGCACCGGTGCCGGTGTCGTTGTTTCCGGAAAGATCGAGCGGCATCGACTGTGCGCCTGCGTTGCGCGGACACAGAAATGGATTGGCATTTGATCACAGGTTCAAGCGCGTTGACGTAGTGGCACAGTCTGATGGACTGGCTGTTGAGCTTGCAGATGAAGTGGCAGGGCTTGCACTGTCTATCGCTTTGACGCTGCATGAAACAACCGGTGTTTTGTCAATTGCTACGACGCTGGTAAACCAGTCTTCCGAGCCCTATACGGTTGACTGGCTGGCCAGTGCGAGCATGCCGCTGCCGGGTCAATACCGCGAATGCATGCATATCCATGGTCGTTGGGGTCTGGAGTTTCAAACACAGCGTTCTGAAATCTCTACCGGCATGTTGTTGCTGCAAAGTCATCGCGGTCGCAGCAGTCATGAGCGGTATCCCGGTGTGGTTGTCGGGGAGTCTGGTTTTGGTGAGCAGGCAGGTGATGTGATGGCGGCCAACATGGCATGGAGTGGTAGCCATAGCACGAGTGTGGAATTGCTCAGCGATAGCAGGCTGGTGTATCAGGCCGGTGTATCGCTTGATCCGGGTGAA
>CALGJU010000149.1 GCA_937928685.1 uncultured Granulosicoccaceae bacterium | reverse complement strand
CTTTGACGTGCTGGACGGTCCACTTGCTTACGCGTCGGGGTTTCTTTGACGTGCTGGACGGTCCACTCGCTCACGCGTCGGGCTTTCTTTGACGTGCTGGACTTGATCCACTCGCTGCCGCTTCGGGTTTTCTTTGACGTGCTGGACGGTCCACTTGCTTACGCGTCGGGGTTTCTTTGACGTGCTGGACGGTCCACTCGCTCACGCGTCGGGCTTCCTTGACGTGCTGGACTTGATCTACTCGCTGGCGGTTCGGGTTTTCTTTGACGTACTGGACGGTCCGCTTGCTTACGCGTCGGGCTTACTTTGACGTGCTGACGGTCCACTCGCTCACGCTTCGGGCTTCCTTTGACGTGCTGGACGGTCCACTCGCTCACGCGTCGGGCTTCCTACGTGCTGGGCTTTGATCCACTCGCTGCTGGCGCTTCGGGTTTCTTTGACGTGATGGACGGTCCACTTGCTTACGCGTCGGGGTTTCTTTGACGTGCGTGGCTTTGGTGTTTTTTTATTGCTGTAGAGTTGAAGTCACTAAATTGACAATGTGCGCCATGTATTTGGCGCACTGTCAAAAAAATTACGGGTGATCAATCACCTTCCAGCAACGCTTCCCAGTTGTGGCCACTGCCTTCAAGGATACGGCGTAGCTTTTTCAATGCTTCCATTTGAATCTGGCGTACACGCTCGCGGGTGACACCCAGTTCTCGGCCAACATCTTCTAATGTCGTACGCTCGTAGCCGTGAAGGCCAAAGCGTCTTACTAATACATCGCGATGCTTCGGCTCAAGCTTCATTAGCCAGCCGTTGATCTGCTTGTGGGTGTTATCGTCCTGAAGTTTCCAGGCTGGATCCGGGTTGTTGTCATCGGGGATGATATCCAGCAGTGGACGGTCACCGTCCGGCCCGAGAGATACATCAACTGATGTCACACGATCACGAAGCCCAAGCAGGCGCTTGACGTCTGCCACCGGCTTCTCACACTCTTCTGCGATATCTTCAACCGTTGGCTCACGATCCATTGACTGCTGCAGACGACGCTCTGCTTTAAGGTATACGTTCATTTCCTTCACCACGTGAATGGGCAAACGTATGGTCCGTGTCTGGTTCATTAACGCACGTTCGATGGTCTGTCGAATCCACCAGGTAGCATAGGTAGAGAAGCGAAAGCCGCGCTCTGGATCAAACTTTTCAACCGAATGGATCAATCCGAGGTTGCCCTCTTCTATCAGGTCAAGAAGCGTTAAACCTCTGTTTAGATAGCGTCTGGCGATCTTCACAACCAGGCGCAGGTTGCACTCAATCATTTTAGCGCGCGCTTTCTCATCGCCTTTTTGCGCCAGTCGGGTGTAGCTCTTTTCTTCATCAGCCGTAAGCAACGGGGAGTGTTCAATCTCCTTTAAGTACAGGCGAGTCGCGTCCATGTCGCGAGCTCGTGCTTTGTTGCTTGGCGATGCTTCTTTGGTGCGACGAAGCTGATCCGCAAAGGTTTCTTCTTCCTGAAACTCTTCTTCAGTTTCAGTCTCTGCGTCGTCGACTACGTCTTCTACTCGTGTGGTGTGTGCTACGCGATCTTCACTGTCTTCGCTGCTGTCCCACGTTGCTAGTTCACTCTGGCCCATTTCATCACTCTCCGCATATTTGCTATTTTAATTTTTATTATTATTGTTGCGAAATCTTCCCGGACCTTATAGATCCGGGAGGCGCCAGTCATATGGCGCTTATAAAAAACTTCGAACATAGCTTATGCAAGAATGGTGCCAAACAGTGTTTACAGCGCCGGTAAATAGTCAATCGGGTTGACAGGCTCACCGTTTCGGCGGATTTCAAAGTGTAATTCTGTCTCACCTGCCGGATCGCCGCCTACGGCTGCGATCAAATCACCAGCTTTAACCTTCTGATTTTCCTTAACAAAAATATCGCTTACTTTAGAATAGGCACTGAGGAAGTTATCGTCATGGCGCAAGATGACCAAATTGCCATAACTTGCCAGATCTCTGCCGCTGTACACCACCTCACCGTCTGCCGCCGCCTGAACTCCGGCACCGGGACCCGGATCAATATCTAATCCCTGGCGATTTATCTCACGCAGATCAAATTCGCGAGTGATCATGCCAATCGCCGGCCAATTCCAACCGTCTGCCCGCTTGTTAACTGTTACACGCCTGATCGGGTTTTGCGAGTTAGCATCAATGATGTTCACCGTGCCAGAGCTTGGAACATCCAGTCGATTATTCATCGCAACAGTCTGATCAGCATTGACCGTTTGGATTATTTCTTCAACACCTTCCGGACGGTCAATCTCTGCCACGTTGGGTACTTCCGGCAAAAACACTGGCTGATCATCAAGTAATTCATCAGTAACTGGCGCTCCAGCAGCCCCATCAACCACCTTTATGATCTCTTCATTGGGTGTTGGCGCGGTAAGAATCGTATCGGTAGCGACGGCAGGGGCTGACACGTTGACAGTCTGCGTGGCATTAGGGACTGCCACCGTCTGACCTACGCCGGTGGCTTGCACGGCCGCATTACCCGCTTGAACAGAGGTATTTCGAGAGTTAGCAATGGCCGCCATCGAAGCAACTTCTTCGTCACGCAGCAGCACCAACCGTTGACCTGGAATGAGCTCGGCAAGCTCCAGCGAGTTAACCGAGATCAACGAATCCGGGTCAACCTTGTAGCGACTCGCCACTGAGCCGAGCGTATCCCCAGGCTGAACAATGTAGGAATTCGAATCAAATCGAAATTCTGGAAGATCAATCGTTTCCAGTATTCCGCAGCCACTCATGGCAGTAGATACGGCAAACAGGGCGGTGCCGAGCAGTTTTGTGTTCATTTTCAACCTTCGTCTTCTAATAAATTGAGGCCGAGGTTCATCCGCGCAATTGTATTGCAGGCCAGGCGCCGTTTTCCGTTGGGCGCCATGGTAAGTTGCGATGTCAATTTGCGGTGAAACATCGAATAGACGGCCAGCGGTGCGTAGGCGCGGACTGTCAGTGGCCATTTATACGGCAGGATTGAAAAATCTGCAATGAAAACAGTACTGAAGAGCTACTTCTTAAAGCAGTTACTACCTTTTTGTAACCTAAACCGGCCAATATAGGGCAAATCCAGCAAACAAAGGCTCGAGACAGCCTTAACCGAGGCCAGGCAGGAACGGTACAAATTTCACAGAGGCTACTTGCTGTGTCTGAAGTTCGAGGTTGTCGCGAAGACGCACCACGGAGAGCTGTTGGGAACCTTCCTGCGGGCCTACCGGCCCGACCAACACTCCGCCAGGGCGAAGCTGAGCAACCAGTTCCGGTGGCACAGCCTCCATTGCTGCAGTAACAATGATGGCATCAAATGGCGCCTCACCAGACCAACCGCCAAAGCCGTCTGTATAGCGCGCATTGACGTTGCGAATACCTAACCGGCTAAACCGATCTGTACACTTATGTGCAAGAGAACGGATGCGCTCCACGGTGTAGACCTTATCCACCAGCAGAGACAGGATCGCCGCCTGATAGCCAGAACCGGTACCAATTTCCAGTACCCGGGACACTCCAGTCGACTGCCCAGAGAATGAACTGCTCTGGCTTTCAAGAATCAGCTGGGTCATCAATGCTACAACGTAAGGCTGTGAGATCGTCTGGCCTTCCCCGATCGGTAGCGCGCAATCCTCATAGGCGCGAGACTCCATGGCCTCGTCTACAAACATATGACGAGGCATTTCTACCATGGCGTCTAATACGGATTCATTGTGGATTCCAGCATCACGCAAGCGCGCAACCAATCGCTTGCGGGTTCTGACCGAAGTCATTCCAATACCCTGAATTCGAGCTTCCATATTCATGCTACACCTCCTGCCAACCATTGCGTTAAGGGAGCAACACGATCATGTGCTGTCATGTCTGTAGTGATAGGTGTGATTGCGACTTCACCATTGGCCACCGCATAAAAATCAGTACCCTCGCCCGCATCATCCGGCCTGCCGACGGCACCAATCCAGAATATTTGTTCACCACGCGGATCAATTTGCTGAATGCTGTTTTTGCTGCGGCCACGACGGCCAAGCCGCGTTACAGACAAAGGCACGGCATCTGCGCTAGTCAGATCCGGTATGTTGATACTGAGCATATTTTTTTCAAGCACCGGGCTGTCAACGCAACGCTTGATCAGATCTGCTGCAACCGACGCAGCAACATCAAATCGACCTTCAACACCCGCCAATGAAAATGCCATGGCTGGTATGCCATGAAAGAAGCCTTCCATCGCTGCGGCCACGGTGCCTGAATAGACAACATCATCACCAAGGTTTGGACCCGCATTGATTCCACTGATCACCAGGTCAGGTGTCCAGTCGAGCAAACCGTTCAGTGCAAGATTGACGCAATCGGTGGGCGTACCATCTACGCTGTACCAATCAGGTGCTTGCTGTGTTGCCCTGACAGGATTCATTAGCGTTAGAGAGTTACTTGCCGCACTCCGATTACGATCAGGTGCCACTACTTTAATACTTGCAAAGCTTTTTACTGCTTCCGCAAGGGCGATGATGCCCGGTGCTTGCCAGCCATCATCGTTAGAAATCAGAATATTCATTATTGTTATTATTTTTTATTCAGGCTCTACTGTAGCAACTCAGCTTTTTTGAATCTTCCTGCGCGATGCTATATTCCAGTAAATTCCGTCCAGCATGGTGGCTTCGTAATCCCCACGCACAAACACTATGGGCTGCAAAAGTTCAACGCACCCCAACCCCTGTGACGGTAAAAGAGAGACTGCAAACCCCTGATGCAGATTTTCTGGACTTAAACTGGACAACCAACAATGAAGGTCCGATCGCGATAATTTTTCATGGCTTAACCGGATCCATCAACTCGCACTATATAAGATCATTAATGCACTTTCTGCCACAACACGGCATACGTGCTGTACTGATGCATTTTCGTGGATGTAGTGGTGAACCCAACAGAACACCTGGCTCATATCACTCGGGACACACTGAAGATATCGCATTCATAGCAAAGACGATCAGAGAACGATATCCAGATGTGCCGTTGGCGGCTGTAGGCTATTCGCTTGGAGGCAATGCGTTGTTGAAGTATTTAGCGCGCAACCCGAACAATCCGTTGCGCTTTGCCATGTCGGTAAGTCCGCCGTTGGTACTGACCGAGGGAGCAAAGCGAATGAACCGGGGGTTTTCAAAGATCTATCAACGAGTGCTGATAAAGCAGATGATAGAAGCAGTTCGAACGAAGCACGAACGCTATCCAGAATTTAAGTTGAATGAGCTCAACTTTGAAAACGCGTCAACCTTTACGGAGTTTGATCATCAGGTCACCGCCCCGTTGCACGGCTATGAAAGTGGCGCTGACTACTACCGACGTGCAAGCACACTTGAAGACCTGATCAACATAAAAACACCGACCCACATTATATGGTCACGCGATGATCCGTTTTTCACCGAGGCATGCATTCCGACGAACGAGCAGCTCGCAGATGCAGTGGATTTTGAACTGACTGGCCACGGCGGGCACGTCGCCTTTATCAGCGGACGCTGGCCATTTGTCGGCCACAATTGGCTAGTTGAGCGGGTGGGCTCACAGCTTGTGAGTCAGTTGCACCACAACTGATCCAGCGCCCACTGTCAAAACCGAGCAAGCCACAGGAAACCCGACGCGTCAGCAAGTGGATCAAGCCACTCACGTCAAATGAAACCCGACGCAAATGGATTAAGCCCCGCACACTAGTTGACCAGCTTTACCGCCCCACCAAACGATTGACGCGCTACCTGTGCAATATGCTCCAACAACTGTTCACTTTTATCATCTTCCAGGTCAATGAAAGACAAACCGGCAAAGAAGCGATCGCTTTTTTGCGCATGACCGTCTTCACCAGAATTCACCACTCGGGCAGTGGTATCAATACGCAATTTGGATGGAAAAAACACCATACTCAACTGCAGCACTTCATCTTCGTTAAACGGTTCACTGTGGTAGCACTTAAGACCGTTCGGGCTCAAACTCACCACATGCGTCGGATAGTCGGGCAACTCAGGTGCATCATATGCTTCCTCATTAGCTGCCTCATCGACAATCTGAATCTGCAAAGCTATGGCATCGGAGACCCGGCGATATCCACGTCTCTCTTCACTTTTCTCTACGGCATTACCAGTCATATCTGCTTCTCGGTAAACACTAGCTGCACCCATTCGGATTCTGGTGCAGCTTTGACTTATCACGGAGGTTAGCGGGAAGAGAACAATTAACTTTAACCAGCAACAGCCTGTGCAGCGTTAATTTCATATATTTTAAAACCAGAATTTGTAGTTCGTTCACCGGCGCCTTACACTCTAACCTGCGTA
>CALGJU010000148.1 GCA_937928685.1 uncultured Granulosicoccaceae bacterium | reverse complement strand
GGATCAGACAACGTCATATTCGGAAAGCGTTCAAACAGCATGGGTAGCATGATCTGTCCGACGGTGCGCCGGGCTATATGCACGCCTGCGCAGTGGTGCGGACCCGATCCAAACGCCTGATGTGTGTTTGCCGCACGGAATACGTTGAAGTTTTCGCCATCATCATAGAGATCTTCATCGCGATTGGCAGAGGCTTGAATGGTCATGACTGTTACACCTTTAGGAATATCCAGGCCACCGATTTCCGTGTCTTCAAGTACGCGGCGTGAGGATGCTTGTATCGGTGCGACCCAACGAACACCTTCTTCAAATGCCTCACCCCAGGCTTCAGTGCGACGGACCTCTTCAAGTTGTTCCGGATTTGTCAGTAGCCCGTACACAATGGTAGCCAGTGCATCACGCGGCTCGTTAATGCCGCCGCCGATGGCGATTTTTAAGTTGGAGAATATCTGCGACTTAGCGATCGGGTTTTCAGCGTTAACCATTTTTGAAAAGGCAGAATTGTCAGGTGCTGCTTTATGTCGCGGAATAAGCTGATCAAACAGTGTATTCATTTCTGCGTTTGATTTGTCCGATGCCTCAAACGGTTCGTCAGCAAAGGCAAAATTCCCTGCGCCATCGATCAGCGTTTGCGACCAGTGTTGCATCTGCGTATCAGTGGCTTCTTGCATGCCTAAAATATGTGCCAGTATGCGAGCGGCCACAGGGCCGCAAAGGTCGGTGAATAGATCAATCGTTTCACCGGTTGGCAATCGATCAAGGTACTCAGAGGCGATGTTGGCATACAGGTTGGCCCAGTCTGTTTTGACCACTTTGGGTGTGAAAGCCGGTTGCATCGCCATGCGTTCTTTGCGGTGCTCTATGCCATCTTTGCGCATGAGCGTGTGTGCTTGAAAAGCGCGCTTCATCGGGGTTTTGGGATCATCTGAACTGAACAGCTCAGGGGCTTCCTTGACCATCTTGGTGTGCGCTGCTTTGGTTAGCATGATCCGATTGGCCGCGGTTACGTTCACAATGGGAGTTTGCGCGCGCATGCGTTGGTAGATCGGGTAAGGATCGTTTGTAAGCGCTTGAAGGGTTACTGTGTTATCAATGGGCGCTAGTGCCATAGCCATTCCGTTCCGAAGTATGCCGAATCTATCTTACGTGAAGGTTTTGCTTCTGGCGAATAGCGTTGATTTGAACCTTAACGGGAGGCTGATCCAATAGCGTTAGCTGTAAGATGCCAGCAACTGACCAATGCGACTTTCATCTGGTGTAATCCCCAGGCCAACGCCTGTTGGCAAGTTGAAATGTCCGCTGTCAGCGGCGATACCGTTTTCAGGGTCGTAGTGCTCTTCAATATAGTTGCCCGAAGTCCAGACTGCCTCCAGCATTTCAGGTTTAACGGTAGCGGCAACGTGTAGTATTGCGGCCGAGACAATATCACCACCCCAGGTATCTTCCATGCTATGTGGAATAGCGCGCGCCTCACAAATATCACGTACGGTTGCCATTGTATTGATACCGCCGAGCCGCGATATTTTTAGTCCAAATGCATCGCAGACGTCCATTGATATCGCACGTAACACATCTTGTATGCTTTCTAGGTTTTCGTCTATGGCAAGTGGATGACATACCTGAGACCGTATGGATTTCACTTCTTCCATGGTGTTGCAGGGCTGTTCCATGATCAGCGGAATATTGCGACAACTCAAGCTGAACTGTTTTGCTTGGGTTGCTGTAAGCCCTCTGTTGGCGTCTGCAACAATTTGAACCTTCCTGCCGACTGTCTCCCATATCTTTTGCATCACTTCAATATCGGTGGCTATGTCACGACCACCAATTTTGAATTGCAGACGTTGATATCCCTGCTTCATCTTCTCAATGGCGGTTCTGGCGGATTCATCCGGATTGCCAACTCCCACAGCATAGTAGGCAGGTAACCTCTCGCTTGTTGCACCACCGAGTAATTCACATACCCTGACGCCGTGATGTTTACCGATCAGATCCATGATGGCGATGTCTATTGCGGCTTTAGCGTAGTTATGACCATTCAACAATGCATCCATGTGCCGACGTAGCAGTAAGGTGTTTAAGCAGGAGTGTCCTATTAAGTCAGGTGCCATGTGTGCAAGGGCGGCTCTGGCACCGAGCGCATGTTGTGGTTGGTAGTTCGGTCCAAGCGGTGTGACTTCTCCCCAACCCGTCAAGCCAGTGTCAGTGATTATTTTTATAATCGTGGTGTCAATGGAATGCAACGTCATTGTCGACATCGTGTAGGGGCCATCAACTATCGGCAGATCTTTCTGGTATACATGTATTTCAGTGATTTTCATAAGTAGCGGGTGGTTAGTGGTAGAAATAATTTGAAACAGTCTATTCAACTAGTCGACATTGATACCTATCAATTCAACATCAAAGATCAGCGTGGAGCCGGGTTTTATTTTTCCCGCTGCGCGATTGCCATAACCTAGCTTGCTGGGTATAAATAAACGAGTCTTTTCACCTTCGACCATTAATTGCAAGCCTTCTGTCCAGCCGGGAATAACCTGGTTTAGCCCGAAAGAAATCGGTTCGCCGCGATCAACAGAGCTATCGAACACAGTGCCGTCGATCAATGTGCCGTGATAATGTACTTTGACGCGATCCGTGGCGCTGGGGTGGGTGCTGCCTGAGCCTTGCTCCAGCACTTTATATTGCAGCCCGGAAGTGGTAGTTTGCACGCCGTCAGCAGTGCCGTTTTTATCCAGAAAGGCCTGACCCAATTGAATATTCTCTTTTGCTTTACCGCTGTTTAAAAATTGGGTTGCGACGTACCAAACGGCAACTGCCGCAAGCAGGATAAGAACAAATTTCATGGGGCTATCTCTGAATAATTGGATACCGCAATGGTAGCGAACAAATAGCCTGACAGGCAGTGTTAATTCGATGGAAATCACCACCGGGGTTATTGGTTTTATTCATTTTCGAGACATTCGATGCCGCTCAGAAGCTTTCGGCGTTAAGAATGCTGGGGGATAGTAATTATTGCCTGAGCATCCGTATTGTTATTTCGAAATCGGTCAATCCTGAGGCTGATCTATAACCGGTCACCGGAATCCGGTCGCGGCATTGCTGTGATGTTTTGCACCATCACTGCGAAACGAAATTATGGTGCTGGAGAGATCTGTCAATTTTCTTTAAAGTGTGTGCAAAAAGTGCCGTTAGCTTCTATAGGTCGCAGTAAAAGATAATTAGCATGGCAGTCTGGAAGTTAGCAGTTTTTATCGGCATGGGTTTGCTTGTAGGTTGTGCAAACGGTGCGAAGAAAATCACACATCAGCAGCGAGCTTCAATCAGCTCTATCTCGATCGAAACCGCGCAAACAGATGCGCCGCTTTTGGTTGAATATCCAGTCACTGATACCACCGGGATCGGGGTTTCTGCTGGTCTGATTGGCATAGTCGTCTCTCACGCTTTGGATGCTCCCGGCAATACCAGCTCAAAAATGCAGGCGCTTATTAAGGCGCGTGCTTTCAATCAATTGGTCGGTTCATTCAATAGTACGAATGAATTGTCTAGTGATCTGGCTGGAGCACTTGCGCACAAGGGGTATAAAGTTCTTGATCGTGCGAGTACAACGCTTGACTATCAAATGACTAATTGCCTTAGTCAAGATACAAAAACGTTACAGGTCTATACGAAATACAAACTGTTTAATGCAGCGGGAAAGTTACTGCAGAGCAGTAGGGTGCGCGTCCAATATTCGGTTGCAGCAGCCTGGAATAGAGATAAGTTACAAACAGTCAGACGATCTGCAGTGCGTGAGTCTGCACAGCTGATTGCAATGGATATTTCGGGTGATTCTACAATGGCCCGACATGACCAGGGTGTAGTTGAAATACCAGCCAGTGATAGATACATGCGATCGAAAGACTCTGCCGGTTTCCTAATTTCCGCAGCGGCAGAGTCGGACGATTTGCATATACGGCATTTTCTCGATAACTCGGGAAACTGCAACCAAGAACGAAGTCGATAAGGAGCTTTAATGAAATTTAAAATACTAGCGATGACACTTACTTTATTGCTGGCCTCTGGGTGTGCGAGTAAGCAATACCAATTGGGTTCAGATACGCAAGTGGCAAGTGCTTGTGGTCAATCAGCGACTGTGGCGATAGAGGGCGGCGAAAACGTAGCGGCTACCGATGAGGAGTGTCGTGAAATGGCAAATAGTGCCAAGGCAGGCAACGGCGGTGGTGATCTTGTATTGAAGGTGCTTGCTTATACAGCAGGCTTTGCATTGGGCTCAGCATTGTTCTAAAAAATTGATTGAGCTCTGTGATCAAATGTAGTCATGGAGCTTCAACCTAACACGAGGGCAGATTTTGTAGTGCAACGTTGTTGTACTCAGGGTCTGCCTTTTTTTGTATATAGTCACGGTATGCAGTGACTGTTATGTGTGGCCAGTTGGGTGCTTTAATGCACTGGATGTTTTTTGGGAAACCCGACGCGTAAGCGAGTGGGAAGGCGCGATCCTTACTGGTGGCGCGGCTGTTAACAGATACTCTATTCCAAGTGAAGCCTCTCTGAATCCGCTGCAGTGAAGTGCGGTCTATACATGTGTGACTTGCCACTCGCTCACGAGTCGGGTTTCCCGGTGCTGTCAAATGCGCTGGATGTTTTTTGGGAAACCCGACGCGTAAGCAATGGCAAGCCGGGATCCTTATTGGTGGCTCGGCTGTTACTGGTTACTCTGTTCGAAGAGAGGTCTCTCTGCATTCGCTGTCGTGAAGTACGGTCTGTACATGTGCGACGTGCCACTCGCTCACGCGTCGGGTTTCCCGGTGCTGTCAAATGCACTGGATGTTTTTTGGTGCGTTTGGCGGTTACAGTACACTAGCTCGTCAAACCGCTCAGTTATGCCCACAGCGTTTATTTAGAGGGTGCTCTCTCGGTTGTACGTGAGTGACTTTACGTAGCGGGTATCCCTCGCTCACGCTGGCGGGTTTGTCATGGGGCTGTAGTTGGCGGAAGTTATTCGGAGACATCTAACGTTTTCATGCATGGTCTTGGGTAACATGCGCGGTGTATGTAACTTTTATTGCCCGCAATCGTTAGGCGCTTCGGGGTTGTCTGAAAGTGTCGGGTGGTGGGGTGATACCTGTAGTTATGACTAACTTGGAAAATGAGCGGGAGGAGAATATGTCAGAGGTCATTGTTCATGGAAAAACCTCACTGGATAACTGGAACGAGTTTGCCACTGTGTTGGGGCCGGCAAATATTAAGCTCAAGGGTATAGGTTGTGCCAAGAGATATATCAACAGTGAAATGCATGGGGTGGGTGAGGTGCATCTGTCGTATTGCGATCTCCCCAGTGGTGCAAGCGAATTCAGGGGCTATGAGTTGTTTACCGGTATGGTCGATGGATTCAGAGGGTCTTTTGTGATGCGCTTAAGTGGTGAGATTGATCCGGTAACCCAGATTGCAAAGGCCGTAGTGAATATCACTAAAGGGTCAGGTTGCGATGAGCTGCATGCGATTAGTGGATCAGGTTCGTTTGTTGTTACCAGTGGCGTCAGCTGCAGTTATAAATTGCACCTTTTGCATTAAGAGGTTTGCAATCTTTGCGCTGTTTTGTGCGGTGCCGGAGTAAGCTGATCGTTACCAAGTATAAGTTGCAGATTGCTGGCTGTGGCTACAGCAATAGTGTTCACTCTTAATCTGGCTTGCATTGCCAGATAAGAGCGGGCAATGTGAGTTACTTTTTCTCACTTTCTTCAGTGGCATTATCTTCGGTGTCTGTTTCAACCGGAGGTACCCAGTTGGCGTTCTTCACTAGTTCGCCTGAGTTGGGAATAACCTGCACGCAGCGGTCGTCCCACAGCTGCAACATTTTGTAGTCTTTTTGATTGGTGACGGCTAAGCCGGGTAGGCCGTTGTCTTCCAGCCATTTTTGTACTGGTGGTATATGGTCTGAAATGGAGGCACGAGCTGTGAACACTCGAACTTCTATCTCCATATCGCGCCAGCGTTTGACTCTTTCGACCATCAATGGAATGGGTTTACCAATATGCTCGTGTCCTTTCCAGCCGTCCCATTCGGCGAGAGTGCCATCAAGGTCTACGCCGATCCATTTGTTGCCGATCCGTCGTTCTTTCTTTTTTTCTGTCATGGGTAAATCTTCTGGTGTGAGTGGTCGCCCGATCTTAAGAGAATCCTTCTCGCTCCGGTCTGGAAAGCAGAGGCTATTTCAGGACGCCTGTTAGTTCAAGTCGAATTTTAGCAATCTGCGAATTGCTGTCATGTGCCGGGTAGCTATTTATGCGCTGGTCTGAGCCAGGATAGTCAGCGCGTGTAGATAGTCTGTGCGGTCAATATTGACGGCCCCCATAGACATCAGGTGATCGGTGGGTAATTGGCAGTCGATCATTTCAAAGCGCTCGCTGCCCGCCAGTGCCACCAGCGCGATTTTTGACGCATTGCTGCGACGGCTAAACATTGACTCGCCAACGAACGTGCGGCCTACCACAATGCCGTACAAGCCGCCCACCAATTCATCGCCTTCCCAGACCTCGATCGATTCAGCGTGGCCTGAACGTGCGAGTGTGCAATAGGCGTTGAGCATGTCCATGGTGATCCAGGTGCCTTCTGAATCGTCCCGTGGTTCGCTGCAGGCTTCCATGACCGAGCGAAAGGCCTGGTTGTGGCTGATCCGAAATTTTTGCTGTTTGATCACTTTGCGCAAGCTGCGGCTTATCTTCAATTGATCCGGCCAGATGACGCATCGTGGATTGGGTGACCACCACAGAATGGGTTCGCCTTCTGAGTACCATGGGAAAATGCCTTGTCGGTAGGCACTTAGGATTCGCTCCGGTTTTAAGTTTGCGCCTGCCATAAGCAAGCCGTTTGGGTCTTGCATGGCGGTGTGAGCTGGCGGGAAGGGGGTGGTGTCGTCAGTGTCACTTAGAAAAGGGATGGGGAGGCCGGTCATGACTTATATAAAAACTATTGTGTGTCTTCTTGTTTAAAGGGTAGAAGCTCATGCAGATCTTCGCATCGTTTTTTCATCAGTGGGGTTTCCTGCTTTAAAAATTGTGCCACGGCACTTCTGAAGCCCTCATCTCTAATGTAGTGTGACGACCAGGTAGGAGTAGGCACAAAGCCGCGACTGATTTTATGTTCCCCTTGCGCGCCGGGTTCAAAGCGCTTGAGGCCGTTTTTTATACAATAGTCTATTCCCTGGTAATAACAGGTTTCAAAGTGCAGGCTGTGAAAGTCTTCATGGCAGCCCCAGTAGCGCCCGTAGAGCGTGTCGCCGCCTTTGAACATCACAGAGCAGGCGATGCGCTCTTCGTTGTGAAGGGCGAATACAACAATGATATCGTCGCCCATGGTTTTACCTATCTCGGTGAAAAACGCCACGTTGAGGGTGGGGGTGCCCCATTTGCGATTAAAGGTATCAAGGTAGAAGTTGATCACGTCCTGCCAGTCTTTTTTAGCAAGCTCTGATCCGTGACGAAGGTCGAGAGTGATATCCTGCTCTGCTACACGCTTGCGCTCACGCTTTAAGTTTTTGCGCTTTTTTGATGTGCAGCGGGACAAAAAATCATCAAAGTCTTTGTAGTCATCATTTACCCAGATGTACTGACAGCCCATGCGTCGCAGGTACTTGTGCTCATCCATCAGGTCGGCTTCGTCATCCATGGTGAATAACCAGTGGAAGCTGGAGATGCCCTGTTTGTCTGTGACTGCAATGGCTGCAGACAATAATGTGGATGCACAGGTTTTGTAGTCCTGGCTTTCATGAACTAACAGTCTGGGCCCGGTGGCTGGAGTAAATGGTGCGGCACAAATTAATTTGGGGTAGTAGGCGGCTCCGCTACGCTCATAGGCGTCAGCCCATGCGAAATCGAATACGAACTCGCCGTATGAATTGGTTTTAAGGTAAGTGGGAGCGGCGGCTAGGAGTTTGCCGTTTTCATCTTTGATGAGCATGTGATAAGGCCGCCAGCCGAATTCGGGATCAACACATTGGTTGGTTTCGAGCGCGCTCAAAAACTCATAGCGTACGAACGGGTTGTCCTGATGGCAAAGCGCATTCCACTCTGACGCCTCTATGGTATTAAGTGCGGCGCCGACTTCAATTTGTACGTTATCCAGCATGATTTAAAAGGCTGCGTGAGGAATGCACATAGAATAAAGGCGTGGAAGTAACCAGTGCGTGATGTAGTCACCACGCGCTGATGAGTCAGGCCAGCAAGTAGTATTGTGGCCTGTGCTGTTGTGCCTCAGCTTTTACGATCGAGAGCATCGAGGTACTTTTCAGCATCAAGGGCGGCCATGCAGCCTGTGCCAGCCGAGGTGATGGCCTGTCGATAGATATGGTCCATGACATCGCCTGCTGCAAAAACACCTTCGACACTGGTGGCTGTGGCGTTGCCGTCTGAGCCGCTGTTGACTTGGATGTAGCCGCCCTTCATATCCAGTTGGCCTTCGAAGATTCCGGTGTTGGGGGTGTGGCCAATGGCGATGAATACGCCATGCAGGTCAATATCTTCAGTGCCGCCGTCTGTGGTGCTTTTGATGCGCATGCCGGTCACGCCGCTGTCATCGCCCAGTACTTCATCGAGGGTGTTGTTCCATTTGATGTTGACCTTGCCGGCAGTTTCTTTTTCAAACAGGTGCTTTTGCATGATTTTTTCTGCACGCAGCTCATCGCGTCGGTGCACAACGACAACTTCTGACGCAATGTTGGATAGGTAAAGGGCTTCTTCCACCGCTGTGTTGCCGCCGCCAATCACCGCTACTCTTTTGTTTTTGTAGAAAAATCCGTCGCACGTGGCACAGGCAGAAACGCCTTTGCCTTTGAACGCTTCTTCTGAGGGGAGCCCGAGGTAGCGAGCGCTGGCACCGGTGGTGATGATCAGGGCGTCGCAGGTGTAGGATTTAGAATCACCCTTGAGGGTGAACGGGCGTTTGCTTAGATCGAGTTCAGTAATGTGGTCAAACACCAGCTCGGTTTCAAACCGTTCAGCGTGCTTTTGAAAGCGCTCCATAAGTGCCGGCCCTTGTACGCCGTCGTTGTCTGCCGGCCAGTTGTCGACATCAGTGGTGGTCATTAATTGGCCGCCTTGCTCCATGCCGGTAATCAGAACCGGTTGAAGGTTGGCGCGAGCCGCATATACGGCGGCGGTGTAGCCGGCAGGGCCAGATCCTAGGATCAGCAATTTACAGTGTCTGGTGTCGCTCATACTTTTGTCGGTAGTTCCAATTGGTTGGTGGTTTTGTTGGGTTGGCGGCGGTGGTTCATGACAATACCTTCACTAGGCTATGTCTGGTGAGTTGAACCACTTAATATTGGAAGTCGTACTGGCATTGTACATCACCCTGACCGTCGGTTGGCTCAACTGCTGTGAGCTCGCTTCCTGGCCGTGGCCTGTTTCCTGACTGTGAACAGGCCTGGACGATCCCAGTTTACCTATTGCCAAAGACCGGATAAGCATTGACCACCAAAGCCGCCCAAGGTTCGCAGAAGACGGCCGCACGGAAGAAGCGCGCCGCTGCGAAAACGACAAAAGCTAAGCGCGGCACCACCCGCAGCAGTGGCGCTGCATCAGCACGTGCGGCAAAAACCGCTACGGACATCAAGCCGAAGAGCCCGCTATCGGGTTTAAAGAAACCCATGTTTGGCGGTGGCAAAATTAAAACCCCGATGGAAGCTGAAATGTCAGCCCGGGCCTTTGCGATGGTTCAGCGAGGGGTGCGCGAAGCGCTGGCGATTCTGGTCGCGGTGGTCGCCATTTTGATGATGATCTCGCTGTTCACTTTTCATGTGAGTGACCCGAGTTGGTCGCACACAGGTGGGTTTGGGCAAATCAAGAATGCCGGCGGAATATTCGGTGCCTGGTTTGCTGATGTCTCTATGTTCCTGTTTGGTTATGTGGCCTATGTGTTGCCGTTCGCTGTCGCGTTAATGGGCTGGCATGCCTTTAGAGAGAGTCGCTCGGTTACCGTTCCAATTTTAATCTTCTCAAGAACCGCCGGAATAATGTTATTGGTAATAACTGCCTGTGGATTGAGCGACTTACATCTTTTTGTTCATCGCGGTGATCTGCCGATCGGCACAGCCGGTGGTGGAGTGCTGGGCACCTGGGTTGCCGGAAGCATGGTCAGCGTAGTGACCGCGCTTGGCGCGACACTTATACTGTTGGGTTTGTTGCTGGTATCCATTACGTTTGCGACCGGCGTTTCCTGGTTTACGATTCTGGAGCGCGTTGGCAACTACACCTTGCGCGCAAGCCAATATGTTTGGAGCGGGGTAGGTCGTGGTGTATCTCGGGTGAAGGACTATTTCACCTGGCGTGAGGCGCGTCGTCTGCGAGTGCAGATGCAGCGTCAGCAGTTAGCCGATGAGGCTGCGGACATTGAAATACAGGAGCCACTAGGCACAACAGGTGTGGGGAGCAAACCGGTGATTACCAAACCGGCTGCTGCCTTGGTGGATACTGGTGGCTTTGATAGTGGTGATGAAGCCAGTCCGAATGCCGCAACGAAAGTCACATCGGCGGTATCTGCCGCGGTTGCATCTGGTGTTGCAACGGTAGCAGCGGCCGCTGATAGAAAGATCGCTATCTCTCCGCGGCCTGCCACGCCAGCGCCTGTTGCGCCTTCGCCGGAACCTGTTGCTGAAAAGCAATTTCAGTTATTTGAAAAAGGTAAAGCTGAAAAAGTAACGCGCAAGCCGGGTGAAATGCCGCCGGTCAATTTACTCGATACGATCGAAAATATACGCTGCGGTTACTCTGAAGAATCGTTGGAGGATTTGTCGCGATTACTGGAAACCAAGCTGGCTGAATTCAATGTGCAAGTAGAGGTGGTAGAGGTTCACCCAGGGCCTGTTGTTACCCGCTTTGAAGTGCAGTTAGCGCCTGGTATAAAAGTCAGTAAGCTGACAACCCTTTCAAAAGATATTGCACGATCACTCTCGGTAATGAGTGTACGGGTAGTAGAAGTGATCGCCGGCAAGTCGACGGTCGGTCTTGAGATACCGAATGAAGATCGTGAAATTGTCCAGCTGACAGAAATTTTGCAGTCGAAACAATACCGTGACATGAAGTCACCACTAGCGCTGGCGCTGGGTAAAGATATCAGTGGTTTGGCTGTTGTGGCAGATATCGCAAAAATGCCGCATTTACTTGTGGCAGGGACCACCGGTTCCGGTAAGTCTGTTGCGGTTAACTCAATGCTGATTAGCTTGCTGTATAAGGCAACGCCTGAGCAAGTGCGCTTGATTTTGATTGATCCGAAGATGCTGGAACTCAATGTCTACGAAGGCATTCCGCATCTGCTGGCACCGGTGGTGACCGACATGAAAGAAGCTGCCAACGCGCTGCGCTGGTGTGTTGGTGAGATGGAGCGGCGTTATCGGCTGATGTCAAAGCTCGGTGTTCGTAATATCTCTGGTTATAACAAAAAAGTGTTGGATGCTCGTGAGGCTGGTGAGCCGATACTTGATCCTCTATACAAGCCGGAAGAAGCATTTGACCCGTCACTGGGTGCGCCGCAGCTGGATACCTTGCCGTACATTGTGGTGGTGGTCGATGAGTTTGCCGACATGATGATGGTGGTGGGTAAGAAGGTAGAAGAACTGATTGCCCGTATTGCGCAAAAGGCACGTGCCGCGGGCATTCACCTGGTGCTTGCTACACAGCGACCGTCTGTGGATGTGATCACCGGTTTGATCAAGGCTAATATTCCGACTCGTATGGCGTTTCAGGTTTCATCACGTATTGATTCACGTACTATTCTGGATCAGGGTGGTGCGGAGGCGTTGTTAGGGCATGGTGATATGCTTTATCTGCCGCCCGGTACTGCACAGCCGGAACGCGTTCACGGTGCCTTTGTTGATGATCATGAAGTTCACAGTGTTGTCGCGTGGTTGAAAGAATCGGGCACCGCTGTGTATGTTGATGAAATTCTCACAGAATCAACCGTTGCCTTGCCTGGGATGGCAAGCGATGATACTGACGGTGAGAGGGATGAACTCTATGATCAGGCGGTGGCCATAGTGACTGAGACGCGTAAAGCTTCTATATCTTATGTACAGCGTCGGCTTAAAATCGGTTACAACCGTTCGGCCAGAATCGTAGAAGATATGGAAGCAGCCGGCGTGGTGAGCGCCGTGCAGCATAACGGCACCAGAGAAGTTATTGCGCCGCCGCCGGTGTAATTGAGACGTGGTGCGAATATCACGTGTTGCGTTCAGATAGCAGTCATACTGCCAGCCGTATGGTAAACAAGTAACCAGTAAGCCGGTACACTAAATTCACGGGCTAGATCATTATGAAATTCAAGACTCTGATTGCCGGATTGGCTTTGTCATTAACGCCGTTAACTGTGATGGCGCAAACCGCCTTGCTCGACTTTAGTTCGTCTATGTATTCGTTTAGCGCGGACTTTACCCAGACAGTCTATGACAGTGACTCGGTCGCGTTGCAGGAGTCCGCCGGAAGTGTTGAGTTAATGCGTCCCGGTCGATTCCGCTGGACTTACACAGAGCCTGCAAGTCAGGTGATTGTGGCAGATGGCTTATCGCTGTGGGTGTATGACGAAGACATCAAGCAAGTCACGGTGCAGCCTCAATCGACAACGCTCGGAAGTGCCCCTATTGGTTTGCTTAGCGGGCAGCGTTCAATAGAGACAGAGTTTAATGTCAAAGTGCTGGGTGAAGAAAAAGGCTTGCAGTGGTTTGAGCTGACACCCATGGAGCAGGATACTGATTTTAATACCGTCTACATCGCCCTGGATGACAGCGGATTGCATGCGATGGAGCTGCGTGACAACTTTGATCAAGCGACACAAATTAAATTTACCAATTTCAAGAAGAATGTAGCGATTGATGCGCAGCGTTTTGCGTTTATACCGCCTGAAGGTGCCGACGTGATCGGTGAAGAGGGGCAGCTGCCGGACGAAGTTCCCGCTATTCGAGAAATAGGTGATGATGAAGTGCTGGATAACAGCCAGCTAAAGTCGGCCACACTGCCAGAGCTTCCGGAAACCGAAGAGACTGAAATTATCAAACCGGTGGCTGAAGACGACGGTTTGCCGCCGATAGCAGAGACCCTGCCGGTGCCGAAACCCACCCCGGTCATTGATGGCAATCAGCTCCAGTTCGAAGAAGTTACAGAGTAAGGAGATCGGCAATAGAGAATATACCTGCATGACGCCGAATTTTTGTTGTCGTGAAGGGAATGGCGTGAGGCGCATAGTCGTTCTACGTAACGAATGTCAGAGCCTGAACAGGGACAAAAAGGCAAGTCAGGTGGGTATATTCACTGTTGCCGCTCGCCTAAGGCCACGGCATCTGCGGTGGATTCTGTTACAGTCCGCAGATGGCTCAACAATTTGACTTACTAGGAAGCACGGCCCCCGAAGCTCCGCTGGCCGATCGGTTAAGGCCACGCACGCTTGATGAGTTTAGTGGTCAGCAGCAACTGTTGGGTGATACCAGCACGCTTCGCAGTGCAATTGAAAAACAACAACTTCACTCGTTGGTTTTCTGGGGGCCGCCAGGCACTGGTAAAACCACGCTGGCCCGTGTGCTTGCCAATCAGTGTGATGCGGAGTTTATCAGCCTGTCTGCGGTACTTGCTGGTGTTAAAGATATACGTGCGGCAGTTGAAGAATCACAACACGCCTATTCGTCTGACAACAAACGCACAGTGTTGTTTGTTGATGAAGTGCATCGCTTTAACAAAGCACAACAAGATGCATTCCTGCCGCATATTGAAGACGGGACTTTTTACTTTGTTGGCGCAACCACTGAAAATCCGTCTTTTGCGTTAAACAACGCTCTTTTGTCACGCCTACGTTTATATGTGCTTAAGCGACTCTCATCAGAAGATATTGAAGCCATACTCAGGCGCGGCTTGGGCGGGGATGATCGGGGTTTGCCTGATACTTTTGCAGATGATGCAGTCATCACTGCATTGGCCGATGCAGCCGATGGAGATGCGCGCCGATCACTCGTGCTTTTAGAGTTGGCCCATGATGTTGCTGTGCCAGACGCTGATGGCCGTCGCGAAATTACAGATGAAATTGTAAAAGAAGTAACACGGGATTCCCTGCGCCACTTTGATAAGGGCGGCGATATTTTTTATGAGCAGATTTCAGCGCTACACAAGTCGGTTCGTGGCAGTGACCCTGATGCTGCCCTGTATTGGTTTTGCCGCATGATCGACGGCGGATGTGATCCGCACTATATAGCGCGGCGCGTGGTGCGTATGGCGTCAGAAGATATCGGTAATGCAGATCCACGAGGGTTGCAGATCGCGCTTGATAGTTGGTCAACCTTTGAACGGTTGGGAAGCCCGGAAGGTGAGCTTGCGTTGGCGCAGGCGGTTATCTACCTTGCCTGCGCCGCGAAAAGCAATGCGGCGTATACGGCTTACAAAGAGGCGATGGATTTTGTTCGGCAGTCCGGTAATGCGGAGGTGCCGGTGCATTTACGCAATGCACCCACGACGATGATGAAGTCTCTCGGCTATGGTGAAGAATACCAATATGATCATGATGCAGCAGAAGGCGTAGCGTCATCGCAGCAGTATTTTCCAGATGAGCTGTCACGGAAGGTTTTCTATCGGCCAGTTGATAGGGGGTTGGAAATACAGATCGCTGAAAAGCTTGAGAGACTGCGAAAGCTTCGACAGGATAGCTAAAGGGTTTTCTGGTTAGCGCAGAGATTGTTGTTCAAGCGCCCACTGAACGTGTTCGCGAACCAGCTCTGATGGATGCTCTAT
>CALGJU010000147.1 GCA_937928685.1 uncultured Granulosicoccaceae bacterium | reverse complement strand
CCGTCGAAATAGCGGGCCAAAATATCGCGACCTCAGTAGATCATAGTTCTCGGACAAGCTCCTGGTATGTTGCGGTACCTGGAACGAGAGTGAAGTCGGTGATACACGGCTTGCCACTCGCTCACGCGTCGGGTTTCCTGGGTGTATGGTTGTTGCGAGTGTTTATTCTTGTCCGGCTTAATTGCCCGTCCACAGACTGGGCATCTCGGTGGATGCGCTTTGAGGCTGTGTCTCCGAATAACTACCTCCAACTACAGCCCCATGACGAACCCGCCAGCGTTAGCGAGGGATACCCAGTGCGTCAAAGTTACTCACGTACACCCAAGAGAGCACTATTTAATCAACGCAGGGGGTATAACTGAGCGGCTTGACGAGCTAGACATCCCTCGCTCACGCTGGCGGGTTTGTTGATCGGGAGCTACAAGCAAACATGTCAGGGAGATTTTCCAGTTCGTTTTACGAAGGTTGTTTATGTCTGGCCGGTACATCGCGGTGCGTGCCTGGATATTATTGCCTGGCCTCAGGGCGTATCCACCGCTATACCCTCTCAAGGCAAACGTTTCAATCGATAGAGGTGAATAGTCATTCTTCTTTGATGATATGGATCGAAATAGCTGGCCGAAATATCGCGACCGTAGTAGATCATAGTTCTCGGACAAACTCCCAGTATGTTGCGCTTAACGGTAGCAAGTATGAAGTCGGTATTACACGGCTTGCCACTCGCTCACGCGTCGGGCTTCCTGGGTGCATGGAAAATGCCCGGTTTAGTAATGTGCTAGCCTGTTGTGGCGTCAAGCATTTTCGATACGTTTGTGCGTACCTTTTCGGCGGCATCTTCTTTTACCGGGCCATAGCCTCTTATATCCATGGGGGCTTGCATGATCTTCAGCCAGGTATCGTGGTTTTCGGAATTGCAGCTTTTACTGCACTGTTCAATCAATGACTTGAACCAGACAATCAACTCGCGCTCCATGCGGCGTTCGGCGGTGTAGCCGAAAATATCCGCCGGTGTGCCGCGTAGCGATTTCATTTTCTGTAGTGCACCGAAAGGTTTATTCATCCATTGGCCAAACGATTTTTTTACCGGTCGGCCGCGGGCGTCACGCTTTGTCGAAAGAAGCGGTGGGGCCATGTGATATTTAATCTGATAGCCGTCTTCGAACTGTTCTTTCAAAGAGGATTGATATTGTCGGTGTAAGCGGGCTACTTCGTATTCGTCTTTATATGCCATCAGTTTGAAAAGAGATTTAGCGGCGGCGGTGGTGATAGATTCATCGCAGTGATCGGCAAGTTGCTGAATCGCATTCCGGTATTTGTCTGCGTAGCGTTGGTTTTGATAGTCGGTCAGAAATTCAGCACGATTGTCAATCAGCTCTGCGAGTGACTCCACAGGTGGCGTCTCCAGCAGCTGATCAAATGCGGTGGGTGAGGTGGCTGCCACCCGGCCAACGGTAAAGGCTTCGTAGTTTTTATCCACTGCCACAGCATTTAATTTAATTGCCTGCATAAGTGCTTGCTCAGACAACGGCACTAACCCGTGCTGCCATGCAAAGCCAAGCATAATGACATTGGCAAATACGGTGTCACCGAATATTTTTTCAGACAGCTGGTTGGCATTGATGCAGGGCAGGTTTGCCTGGCCTGTCACGCGCTCTATTTCAGTGACTCTATAATCAATCTTTAAATCTGAATCGCGATGCCGGACCACGTCACCGGTAGGCATTGAAGCGATATTCATCACCGACTGCATGCCTTGTTGGTAGCTGCCAGATGCTTTAGGTGAAGACGAGACCACAACGTCGCAGCCGATTAGCGCATCTGCAGATTGCTGGTCAATACGAACCTGATGCAAAGCTTCCGGGGTCTGGCCTATTCTTACGTAGCTTAAGACCGGACCGAATTTTTGTGCAAAGCCTGTGAAGTCGAGTACTGATACGCCCATACCTTCAAGGTGTGAAGCCATGGAGATAAGCGCGGCAACAGTGATAACACCAGTACCACCAACGCCGGTGATCAATAGGTCAAACGGCGTATCCAGTGATGGTAGTTGCGGGTCTGGTAATTTATAGGTGCTAAGGTCAAAGTTTTCAGCAGCGTTTTTCCGCAGTGTGCCTTTCACCGTGATAAAGCTCGGGCAAAAACCATTGATGCAGGAAAAGTCTTTGTTGCAGGCAGATTGGTTGATGCGCCGCTTTTTGCCAAACGGGGTATCTATCGGTTCAACACTTAAGCAATTTGATTCCACTGAGCAATCACCACAACCTTCGCACACCAGTTCGTTGATGACTACTGTCTCATCAGGCATTGGCAGTGTGCCGCGTTTGCGTCGGCGGCGTTTTTCTGTGGCGCAGGTTTGCTCATAGATAAGTACAGAAACCCCTTCAACCTCGCGAAGTTCTTTCTGCAGTGCATCAAGTTCTGATCGGTCGTGGAAGGTGCATCCAGCGGGGAAATCTGAATGGGTAAATTTTTCGATGTCATCTGATACTAATGCCAGGCGTCTCACCCCTTCTGCATGCACTGAGGCGGCAATGGCTTGTACCGATACCGGTCCGTCAACCGGCTGCCCGCCGGTCATGGCTACGGCATCGTTGTATAGAATTTTGTAGGTGATGTTAGCTTTGGCTGCAATCGCTTGGCGAATGGCCATAGAGCCTGAGTGATACCAGGTGCCTTCCCCGAGGTTTTGAAAAACGTGGTTTTTACCGGTGAACAGTGATGAGGCCGCCCAGTTAACGCCTTCACCACCCATCTGTATAAGCGAGGTGGTTTCCCGGTCCATCCAGCTGGCCATAAAGTGACAGCCAATGCCTGCTAACGCTTGTGACCCTTTAGGAACTTTGGTGGAGGTATTGTGCGGACAACCGGAGCAAAAATACGGTGTTCGAGTAGCACCTTCGACGCTGATCAGTGTTTTTTGTTTGCCCAGTATTTTTTCTGCGTTGGCAACGAAGTTGTGTTCAGGATAAAAATGCTGCAGTCGTTTAGCAATAATAGGGAGTAATATTCGTGGTGAAAGTTCACCAGTCCACGGTACCAGTGGTGCGCCTTGCTCGTCACGTTTACCGACCATTAGTTCGGGTTTGTCACCGGGCCAGTCGTAAAAGTATTCTTTAAACTGACTCTCGATAATGCCGCGTTTTTCCTCAACAACCAGCACTTCGCGTTTACCACGGACGAAGTCAAGCGCCGCTGTACGTGCCAGTGGCCAGACCATACCGACTTTATAGATATCAATGCCCAGTGCCCGGCACATGTTGTTGTCCATGCCAAGCAGTCGCAGCGCTTCCATTAAATCGAGATGTGCTTTACCGGTGGTAACAATGCCAAACGCGGCATCTGGAATATTGTAGATGTGCTTGTCAATTGGATTGGCTTCAGCAAAGGCGAAGACCGCGTTCTTTTTTGCAACCAGGCGTTCTTCTATTTGCGGGCCGGGCAGATCAGGCCATCGGTAGTGCAAGCCATCAGGCGGCATGTCAAAGTGTGGAGTAATAAATTCACGTGGCGGGTGTAAATCAAAAGATGCTGCACTTTCTACGGTTTCGGAAATGGCTTTGAAGCCTACCCACATGCCTGAGAAGCGAGACAGTGCATAACCATATTCACCGAACTCTAAATACTCGGCGACTGTTGCCGGGTTCAGCGTTGGCATAAACCAGGCCATGAAAGCGACATCAGATTGGTGTGGCATAGAGGAGGACACACAGCCGTGATCATCACCTGCTACCACTAACACACCACCGGTGGGTGAGGAGCCATAGGCATTGCCGTGTTTTAGTGCATCGCCACTTCGGTCAACACCCGGTCCTTTGCCGTACCAGAGTCCGAACACGCCATCTACTGTTTTAGCCGGGTTGTTTTCAACCTGTTGGCTGCCGAGGATGGCGGTGGCGGCAAGGTCTTCGTTGACCGCAGGTAGAAATTCAATGCCTGCGTCTGCAATCAGTGTTTTTTCACGCCACAGTTCAAGGTCAACGCTGCCAAGTGGTGAGCCGCGATAGCCAGATATAAACCCACCGGTATGCAAACCGGCCTGCTTGTCCCGTCTTGCCTGATTGAGTGCTATACGCACAATGGCCTGTGTACCGGTCATATACACACGTCCGTGTGTTTGCTGGTAGCGGTCTGCGAGGCTGTAAGGTTTGAGTGCTGCGTTCATGTCACTCTCTATAAATCTATTAGGTGGTAAATATGCAGTCGAAAACGAACTAAAATAAGATATTTAACTGCTATTGCAGTCTTTTGTAGCTTTTCAGGGTGGGCCTGTCGTATTCATGGGGTACGAGTACGCGCGCAACATACATGGGTATTTGAGCACGAGCGACAACGCCCATGGATGCGACAGGTGTGCCCTGAAGAGTTGCATCAGGTGGCGTCGAAATCTAGTATGACATTGTTACTTTTTGGTCTTGTCTGGCAGGCCAGTGTGTAACCGGCTTCAACCTCCCAGTCTGCAAGTGAGAAATTCAAGTCCATCTCGGTATCGCCAGCGGCCACTTTGCAGCGACAGGTGCAACACATGCCACCGGCGCAGGAAAATGGCAGATCAAGCCCGGCTTTAAGGGCTGCCGCAAGCACCGTTTCATTGTCACCGTCTACCTGTATCGTGCGTTCTGCTCCATCCAGTACCAGTGTGACTGGTGTGCCGGTAGCCTTGTCTTTTGATCTGGTTTTCTTCGTCTGTTGCTGTGCCGCTTGTGTTTTACCGGTGGTGAACAGTTCGAAGTGTATACGCTCTTTATCTGCACCAAGGGCAAGCAATGCTTCGGTGCATTGTTCTGTCATGGCTTGAGGGCCGCACAGATAGATCGCATCGTAGGAGGTGGGATCTATTAACTTGTGTTCGCTAAGCTGGTTGAGTTTTTCGGTATCAATGCGACCGTTGGATATGGCGGCGTCTTGTTTCTCGGCGGTAAGTATATGTGCCAACATAAATCTTTCAGTGAACTGGTTTTTCAGATTATCTAGATCTTTTCTGAACATGATGCTGTCAGTGTTGTGATTGCCGTACAGCAGTGTAATGCGGCTTTCTGGTTCATCAGTCAGTACTGATTTTGCTATCGACAGGCAAGGGGTGATGCCTGATCCTGCGGCGATAAGCAGATAATTATTAACCCCGCCGATCTTGGCGGTGAAGCGCCCTTCAGGAGTCATCACCTGTAGCTGATCACCAGGTTTAAGTGTTTTGGCGTAGTTTGAGAATTGACCCTCCTCGACGCATTTTATTCCGACCTCTAACGGTTCGTCGGTATGGTGCGAACAGATAGAGTAGGAGCGGCGAATGTCTTCGCCGTTAATCTCTGCGCGAAGAGTCAGGTATTGCCCTGGAATAAATCGGTACTGTGCCTGAAGCGGCTCTGGCACGTCGAATGTCAGCGCGACACCATCTTCGGTATTACCGGTGACGGGTCTGATGCTGTTGATGGTTAATTGATTAAAAGTGGGTGCAGCCATAATCAGTGACACTTGAAGTAGTCAAACGGCTCACTGCAATCATTGCACTGATATTGTGCTTTACAGGGTGTGGAGCCGAATTCGGAAATTTTTATTGTGTTTTCGCTTTTGCATTGCGGGCAGCTGACTGCAGTCTTTGCAAATAAAATGTTTTTGTCGGTTTGGGTTTTGCCGGGTGGGGCAATGCCGTTGGCTTCGAGCTTTCTTCTGCCTTCTGCAGTGATCCAGTCTGTGGTCCACGGCGGGGTCATGATGCGTTCGACGCGGGCGTTAAAGCCTGCTTGCGTCAATGCATCGCGGACCGATTTTTCAATCACGTCTAATGCGGGGCAACCACTATAAGTGGGTGAGACCTTTGCTATCACAGTGTTGTTATGCAATTCCACCGATCTTAAAATACCAAGATCCCCCAGTGTGAGAAACGGCAGTTCCGGGTCGCACACATTGATAGCCACAGCTCTTGCTGCTTCGAGATCTATTGCCTCAATGTTGTTCACTACCATTGTGCTCCAGGATAGGTTCGCTGCATGTATTGCAATTCTGTCAACAGAAAACCGAAATCTTCGGTGTGATTGCCCGCACGGCCGCCTTGTTGTGGATAATCTATCTCTGGCACCGTGAGTTTGGCTTGCGTGAATACATTGTTAATGGTGGCGTTCCATTGTGTTTGTATTGGAGCAATCTCTGGTATGGCACCAGACACTATGCAGGATTGCCGTGCTTCATCAACTTCGAGTAACTCGCCTGTATAAGGGTGTAATGCCTCGATGGCATCGTTCATACGTTCAGCGCTTTCATCGGTACCGTCACCAAGCCGCACAATCCATTCACCGGCGTGGCGAATGTGGTAGCCAATTTCTTTTTCTGCTTTACCGGCTATTCCGCTCAGGGTGTTGTCTGTGCCGTTTTTCACACCTTGCCAGAACGGATGCATGAAAGCGGCAAAATAAAATTGCTTTAACATGGTGTGGGCAAAGTCTGTGTTTGGCCGTTCAACCAACAGGCAGTTGGTGTATTCCCGATCTTTGCGAAGATAGGCAAAATCATCTTCACTGTGGCCTTTGCTTTCAAGTTGAGCTGCATAGCTATAGAGCGCTCTTGATTGGCCGACCAGATCAAGTGCCATGTTTGGCATAGACAGGTCTTCTTCAAGCATTGGCGCATGGCCACACCACTCAGACAAGCGATGACCGAGAATCAAGTGATCATCAGCGATCTGCACTACTACTTCTATCAGTTGCTCTGTGTTAGCAGGCATTACATATGCCCCACTTCGTCCGGTATATCGTAAAAGCTCGGGTGGCGATAGACTTTATCTGCTGCCGGATCAAAGTTCTCATCGGAATTTTCAGGGTTACTTGCAACGATGTCTGAAGCGCGTACTACCCAGATGGAATTGCCTTCTTCACGGCGTGTATAGACGTCTCGTGCTGCCTGCATAGCCATTTTTGCATCTGCTGCATGCAAGCTGCCAACGTGTTTATGGTTTAAGCCATTTCGCGGGCGGATAAATACTTCCCACAACGGCATCAATGAACTGTCAGTCATTACGCGGCCTCTGAATGTTGTTTTTCGTTTTTCTTCGCATAAGCTAGTGCTGCTTCACGTACCCAGGCGCCGTCATCCCAGGCTTTCTTGCGGGCGCGAATACGGTCTTTGTTCATCATTCCGTGGCCCTTAACTACTTTCCAGAATTCGTCCCAGTCGATTTTGCCGAAGTCATAGCCGCCATTATCGTTTTTGGTTTCGTTCCACTTCAAGTCGGGGTCCGGCATGGTTAAGCCGATCAGCTCTGCCTGCGGAACAGTGGCATCTATAAATTTCTGCCTGAGCTCATCATTGGTAAAGCGTTTGATTTTCCATTTCATTGATTGATCGGAATGCTGGCTGTCAGTGTCTGAAGGGCCAAACATCATAATGGACGGCCACCACCAGCGATTGAGTGCATCCTGCGCCATGTGCTTTTGATCATCATTGCCTTCTGCCAGTGTTTTCATCAGTTCATACCCTTGACGCTGATGAAAACTCTCTTCTTTGCAGACGCGAATCATGGCGCGTGCATAAGGGCCGTATGAACATCTGCACAGTGGCACTTGATTCATAATAGCTGCCCCGTCTACCAACCAACCGATAGCGCCGATGTCTGCCCATGTCGGGGTAGGGTAATTAAAGATAGAAGAATATTTGGCGGTGCCATTGAGTAGCTCTTCCGTCATTTGTTCACGAGATACCCCCAGTGTTTCTGCAGCGGAGTATAGATAGAGTCCGTGGCCGCCTTCATCCTGCACTTTGGCAAGCAGTGCGACTTTACGTCGCAGCGTCGGCGCGCGGGTGATCCAGTTGCCCTCTGGCAGCATGCCGACGATTTCAGAATGTGCGTGCTGGCCTATCATTCTGATCAGTGTTTTTCTGTATGCCGCTGGCATTGGATCGTTTGGTTCGATCTTTATTTCAGCGTCAATTCGCGCTTGAAAAGCGTCAAGGAATTCCTGCGTCTCTTCGGTTTCGGTGTTTGCACCAATTAAGCCTTGGGAATACATAAGAAATAGCTCCGTGGTAACCGTCTTATACTGTTGTCGGCAAAATGTTACAAGAATTGAAAATATATGGGTATTATTGTAACATAATCGACTAAAGGTCAAGTCAAAGGCAACCCGGTCCGCTCTCTGGCGGTGGGGTGCCGCTCACACTGTTTGCTAAATAGGAATGCAATATTGAACCCTGTGTTCTATCACAACGATTCTGGTCGCGCCTGGGTGACCATTGACAACCCTCCCGTCAATGCGACGTCGCAGGCAGTCCGTGCCGGATTGATTGAGGCGATTGCCAGCGCCGAGCGCGACAATTGCAGAACCGGCGTGATCGTTTGTTTAGGGAGAACGTTTGTTGCCGGTGGTGACATCTCTGAATTCGGCAAACCACCGCAAGAGCCGCATTTGCCCGATGTTTACTGGCAGCTGGAACAAAGCCCGGTTATTTGGGCTGTTGCCTTGCATGGCACTGTATTAGGGGGCGGCTTTGAATTGGCGATGGCGGCTCATGTGCGGGTCGCAACTAGCGGTACGCGCTTCGGTTTGCCTGAGGTGAATCTGGGACTAGTTCCGGGGGCTGGAGGTACACAAAGACTACCGCGTTTGGTGGGGGCTGAACTGGCCGCTGATCTTGCCAGTAGCGGCAGAATGATTGATGCACAAACATTGTTTGATGCCGGTGGGCTGGATGCGGTGGTAGAGGATGACCTTGAAGGTTATATAGGCAAACTATTAGATTCTGCATCAAGTCATCCCCTAACCACCAGTGAGCGCAATATCCTACCTGTCGCTGATGATTATTTTACTTCGCTTGCATCAGCGGTAGATAAAAAAGCCAAAGGTGCCAAAGCGCCGCAGCTGAATATTGATGCAGTTAAGTGGGCCATGGAAACAGACTTCATCGAAGGTCAGTCTCGTGAAAGACAGCTGCATCTGGCACTACGTGACAGTGAGCAGTCGATAGCACTCAGACATGCCTTCTTTGCTGAACGTCTGGTTTCTAAACCTGCGGCTATAAAAGAGGTTACCGCAGCTAAGGTTGAGCACATCACTGTAGTGGGTGGTGGTTTGATGGGGGCAGGGATTAGTGCCGCTTGTCTCGCTGCCGGTCTTAATGTGCATTTAATTGAGGTAGACGATAACGCGGTTGCCGCTGCAAACGAACGGGTAAAAGGGTTGCTTCAGGGGGCTCTGAAGCGAGGCAAGATTACTCAAGCGGGTTTTGAAGCACAGTACAACGCATTTAGCTGCGGAGATGATTATCGTGCAGCTGCCAATACCGATATCGCTATTGAAGCTGTGTTTGAAGATATGCAGGTTAAGCAAAATGTATTTGCCGAGCTTGCCAGACATATTCGGGCCGATGCGATTCTTGCAACCAATACTTCTTATTTGAATCCGGAAGAAATCAGTACAGATATAAAGAATCCGCAACGGGTTGTCGGGCTGCACTTTTTCTCTCCTGCACATATTATGAAGTTGCTTGAGATTGTTGATACTAAAGAGACCAGTGCGCAAGCGCTGGCAACCGCGTTTAGCTTGGCGAAACGAATAAAGAAAGTTGCCGTGTTGTCAGGTGTTTGCGATGGCTTTATCGGCAACCGGATGTTGGCTGCCTACCGCAGGCAGGGTGACTACCTACTCGCAGACGGTGCAACCCCGCAACAGATTGACGCTGCAATGCGTGCTTACGGTATGCCTATGGGCCCCTATGAATTACAGGATCTGACCGGCCTTCAGATTGGCTGGGCCAATAGAAAGCGTCAGGCACCAACAAGAGCTGCAACAGAACGATATGTAACTATCGCTGATCAATTGTGTGAAAAAGAGCGCTTTGGTCAGCGTTCTGGCAGTGGCTGGTATCAGTATGAATCTGATCGTAAACCAGTAGTGGATCAAGAAGTCGAGCAGCTTATTCAACACTATTCGAATCAAAATGGCATTCAGCGCCGCACTTTCACGCAGCAGGAAATCCAGAATTCAATGATTGCTGTATTGGCTAACGAAGGTGCTCGAATACTGGAAGAAGGTATCGCTGAGCGCGCGCTTGATATAGATATGGTGAAGATTCACGGCTATGGTTTTCCGCGATGGCGTGGCGGGCCGATGCATACAGCTGATGTGATGGGTGATGATACTGTTGCAACGATACTAGCTTCGGTTGTTAAGCAAAGCCCCGGTAGCTGGCTTTTAGCGAAAAAGTATCAACGATAGTTTGCAAGCCTGAACTGTTGTCGGGTCTTACTTATCGAATAGGCTCCGGCAGAATAATTTTATCTACATCATAGCTTCACTCAAGATGACTGGTCTTTTCAGCTTGAGTGGACAAGTTAATAATATATGAAGGTATTCACATGGCAGCTAACGTAGACAGCTATATAGCAGGTCAATGGATTAAACCGGGCAAGTCGGCACAGGACATACATTCTGCTGTGACCGGTGAGGTTATCGCGCGCGCCGGATGCGATCAGTTCGATACATCAGCCATGCTTTCCATCGGCCGTGACACAGCGGGGCCTGCGCTTCGTGAAATGACTTTTCACGAGCGAGCTAGTCGTTTAAAAGCGTTGGCGACCTTATTGAACGACAACAAAGAGGCGTTAACCGAGCTGTCGTTTCATACCGGCGCCACCCGTAAAGACTCGGCAGTTGATATTGATGGCGGCATCGGAACATTGTTTGTTTTTGCATCAAAAGCCAAACGAGAGTTGCCTGATGATCGGGTATTGATGGATGGAGACACCGAGCTGCTGTCGCGCAATGGTACTTTTTTAGGACAGCATATCTACACCTCAAAGCCAGGTGTTGCGGTTCAGATTAATGCGTTTAATTTTCCAGTGTGGGGCATGTTGGAAAAACTCGGGCCGGCATTGCTGGCTGGTGTGCCATCGATCATCAAACCCGCCACCGTCACCTCTTATCTGACTGCGGCGTGTTTTAAACTGATGGTTGAGAGTGAATTATTCCCGAAAGGCAGTATGCAATTGATAGCAGGTCGGCCGGGCGATCTGCTGGAAAAGCTGACCCCGCAAGATCAAGTGAGTTTTACCGGGTCAGCAGCGACCGCGTTACAATTGCGTTCAAATCCACATCTGTTGCAGCACTCCGTGCCTTTTAATGCTGAGCAGGACAGCTTAAACAGTACCGTGCTGGGTGCAGACGTTACTGTGGGTAGTCATGAGTTTGATCTTTTTGTAAAAGAGATTTGTACTGAGATGACTACCAAGGCAGGGCAGAAATGTACCGCCATAAGACGCATCATGGTGCCTGCACATTTACATGATGATATTGCTGATGCGGTCTCTGCGAAGCTTGCCAAAGTCACCATTGGGGATCCACAACTTGAAGGTACTGATATGGGGCCGTTGGTATCGCACTCGCAGCGTCAGGATGTATCAGACAATGCTGCGCTCATTGCCAGTGAAGCGCAGTTGGTGTTTGGTGATGACGCGTTAGTATGCAATGGTGCTGATGCTGAAAAAGGGGCATTTTTTACTCCTAAATTGTTTTCATGTAAAACACCCGATGCAGCTCAATATGTACATACCACCGAAGCATTCGGACCGGTGGCAACGCTAATGTCATATAAAAACACACAACATGCAGCGACGTTATTGAACAGAGGCGGTGGCAGCCTTGTTGCCTCTGTGGTCACCGAAGACATTTCGTTTGCACGTGAACTAACGATCGCCAGTGCTGCATATCACGGAAGGTTGTACTTCAATAATCGTAAATCGATGAAAGAATCTACCGGTCATGGTTCACCTCTACCTCATATGACACACGGTGGGCCGGGGCGCGCCGGGGGTGGCGAAGAGCTAGGTGGTGTCAGAGCCGTTAAGCACTATATGCAGCGTACTTCGATTCAGGGCGGGCCAGATATTCTGGCCGCCATTTGCAATCAATACGTTGTAGGTGCCGAGCAGACTTCATCTGAAATTCATCCGTTCCGTAAAACGTTTCATGAGCTTGTGCCAGGTGAAACGCTTAAAGCGGGCCCAAGAAAAATATCAATTGAAGACATAGAACACTTCGCCGAGTTTACCGGTGATACCTTCTACGCCCACATGGATGAAGAAGCGGCAAAGGCGAACCCGTTCTTTCCAGGGCGTGTAGCGCATGGCTATCTGTTGTTATCTTTTGCGGCCGGGTTATTTGTTGATCCTGCTCCGGGGCCGGTATTGGCAAATACCGGCCTGAACGCCTTGAGTTTCCAGAAACCGGTGGTCGCGGGTGACAGCATAAGTGTGGCGCTAACCGTCAAAAGTAAAAAAATGCGTAACCCTGAATACGGTGAAGTTCGTTGGCATGTGGCACTTGCCAATCAGGACAATGAACAGGTTGCCACTTACGAGTTACATACGATGAATGCTATTGAGCTGAGCGCTTAAGCAGTGTTATTGGCTGTTTTATGACTGATTCTGGAAGGAGTAGGGAATTTAGTAAGCTTTTAACACAATTGTTAGAAGATAATTCTCTTAAAGCCTGGTCATTAATCATTACTTTTTTTGGTGATGCTGTTGTCGCTCGCGGAGGCAATGTATCTGCCAAAACAGTTCAGTCTGTGTTGTCGGAGTCGGGGATTGGTGCGGGTGCGGTAAGAACCGCGTTTTCACGGCTTGCCAGTGATCAATGGATAGAGCGGCAAAAGATCGGGCGTGAAAGTTTTTATGAGTTGGGTCTAAATGGTTATCAACCATTTACCGCGGCGACGGCTAGAATTTACTCACCTTTTGAGTGTGAATCTAATAAGCCTTTCCACTGGTCTATTGCGATTAAAAACCCTGGTGCTAAAGGTGCTGATAACCCGATTCTTCAAAGTGGCATGCAAATTACCAGCAACTGTTGGCTGTTCTCAGATGGCAATAATATGCATGGCCTGCGTAAGGCGAACTTTCTTGTTTTGTCAGGTGAGCTATCCGAGTTTCCTAAATGGGTGACTGAAAAGATATTGCCTGATGAAACCTCACAAGGATATGTGCAGCTTCAAAAGCGATTCTCAGCCATCAAGCAGGTAGCATCGCTTAGTCCGCTTGAATGTATGGTGACGCGTTGCCTGCTAATTCACCAGTGGCGGCGGTTGTTACTTCGAACACCTGTTCTACCGAGTGAATTGGTACCTGAAGACTGGCCTGAAAAAGGCTGTAGAGAATTCGTCGCCAATCTGTATCATCAACTGCTACCGGGATCTGAAGCCTGGTTGGATGAAAACGGTACCTGTGCTGACGGATCGCTGCCAGCAGCTGGTATAGATTTACATTTACGATTTACACAGCAGTTCGCAACCGCAATAAATAACCCACCTGACGCGACAAGAACGGGGCAATAACATGAAAGAAGTTTTTATTTGTGAAGGAACAAGATCACCGATTGGCCGATTTGGTGGAGCGCTTTCGACTGTGCGTCCAGACAACCTACTGGCAGATATTCTGGCTAAGCTGATTGCCTCAACACCTGATCTTGATCCAGCGGCAATTGAAGATGTGATTGTCGGCTGCGCCAATCAGGCCGGTGAAGACAACCGAAATGTTGCGCGTATGTCTACCTTACTGGCAGGGTTGCCAACCACTGTGCCCGGCTTAACCATCAACCGTCTTTGTGGTTCAGGGCTTGATGCGGTCGGTACTGCCGCACGAGCGATTGCCTGCGGCGAAGCGGAACTGATGATCGCGGGTGGGGTAGAGAGTATGAGTCGCGCGCCATTTGTCATGCCCAAGGCTGATGCAGCGTTTTCCAGAAATGCAGAGATTTATGACACCACCATTGGTTGGAGATTCGTTAACAAGGCGCTTAAAAATCAATATGGCATAGACTCAATGCCTGAAACTGCCGAGAATGTGGCTGAAGATTTTGGCGTCTCCCGTGAGGATCAAGACGCCTTTGCACTGAGGTCGCAGCAAAAAGCCGCTGCTGCAATAGAGAATGGTCGGCTCAGCAAAGAAATCAGTCCGATAAGTATTCCACAGCGTAAGGGTGATCCCATTGTCTTTTCGATAGACGAGCATCCCAGATCCACGACGCTGGAAAAACTGGGGTCACTCGGAACGCCCTTTAAGCAAGGCGGGAGCATCACGGCGGGTAACGCATCGGGTGTTAATGATGGAGCTGCAGCATTGATTGTTGCGTCTGCTGCTGCAGTAAAAAAGTATAACCTTAAGCCAAAAGTAAAATTCGTTGGTATGGCAACCGCAGGGGTGGAGCCAAGAATCATGGGTGTTGGTCCAGCACCCGCATCAAAGAAATTGTTACAGCGTTTGAAACTCAATATCAGTGAGATCGATGTAATAGAACTCAACGAGGCGTTTGCCGCCCAGGGGCTGGCAGTAACAAGAGATCTTGGTATTGCTGATGATGATAGCCGGGTGAATCCGAATGGCGGCGCGATTGCACTGGGTCATCCGCTCGGTATGTCTGGTACCCGTCTGGCCTTAACTGCAGCGATTGAATTGCAGGAGAAGCAATTGCAGTATGCGTTGTGCACCATGTGTATCGGTGTCGGGCAGGGTATCGCGCTTGTTATGGAACGTGCTTAATCAGGCTGTTGCTGTGTAGTTGTTTTTTATTGATTAGAACCCGGAGCCTTAGTGGCCAATTTATTGTTGTACGTCGTCACTGTGCTTATCTGGGGGACTACCTGGTATGTCATTAAGCTGCAACTCGGGCCTGTGCCCGAGACATGGTCAGTGGCGTGGCGATTCTTTATTGCGGCGGCAGCGCTTGCGGTCTGGCTCGGGCTTCGCGGGCGTTTGACCGATCTACCGAAAGGGCGCGATCTGCTGTTTGTATGTGCTCAGGGGGTGATGTTGTTTTGCCTAAATTATTGGCTGTTCTATTTGATCACTAATGATTTAACCAGCGGTCTTGTCGCTATTATTTTTTCATTGATCACCATCATGAACATCGGCAATCAGTCGTTGTTTTTTAAAGTACCGATAAACGCCCGAGCATTGGTGGCGAGCTTAATTGGTATCGCCGGTTTGGTGATGGTGTTCTATCCGGAGTTTGCAGAGGTGAAAGCGAATGACCGATTGATTTATGCGGTCGGCCTGGGGGTGCTAGCTACATGGTTTGCATCAATTGGCAATATTCTTTCTGTGCGCAATTCACGCGCCGGCCTTCCTGTGATGCGCACTAATATGGTGGGTATGTTTGCCGGTGCAGTTTGTATGAGCGTTGTGGCCGTTGCGAGCGGTGATCCCGTGACAATAGACTTATCACCACGTTACCTTGGCGCACTGTTCTACCTAGCTATCATTGGTTCAGTGGTGGCGTTCGGATGTTACTTAACACTTATCCATCGCATAGGTGCCGATAAAGGGGCTTATGCGGGTGTAGCGTTTCCCGTAGTGGCATTGATGATTAGCACGCTGCTAGAAGGTTACCTATGGACCTTGCCAGCAGCATTTGGTGTGGTATTAATAGTCTGTGGAAATATACTTGCGCTATCAAAGCGCCGATGATAAACCCGCCAGCGTTAGCGAGGGATGGCAAAGAGTTAATTCAAGCCGAAAAAGAAATTAAGGCGCATAAAGAAGGAACGTTGCATCCTAAGTTTGTCAGAAATGACATTATAACAGCGCGCAACAATCTCGAGCTCTCACAGAGCCATTTTGCCGCATTGTTAGGCGTTTCAAAACGAACATTAGAGCAATGGGAGCAGGAGCGAAGAGAACCATCTCAAGCTGCTCAACGGTTGATACAGATAGCGATTCAACGCCCAGCTGTTTTAGTTGAATTGTTTGGTGATGCAGCCTAAGACAGAATTCGCCCAAAATCAGTCGAATTCACGTTGCGGGTTTCTAATCCAGATTCCTCAGCCCCACAATGTCGTGGGAAGGTAAACAGGATATCAATCCGAATATTTTTTAAATTCGGCAGCGATATACTCGTAGCACTTGTTAATCATTGCCGTCAAACCTTTTGCTTCCCCAGGCTTGAATTGTCCGTTGTAACCACACCGGACATATACTTTGACTTTACCCTCTTCGGTGTTGGCAGTTCCCCAGTTAATATTAAACGTCGAGGACTTTTTACCATCTAATACGATTTTCGCCTCATCTGCGAAGCGTTTTAGAGCGGCTTTACCGATTATTTCCACATGTTTTAAATTTTCCTCAGTTTTACCTTCATCGATAACTGAATACTCTTTATTTGTGCTGTAATTTGTCGAAAAATTGCAAGCAGAAATAAAGAAGGTGATTAAAAAT
>CALGJU010000146.1 GCA_937928685.1 uncultured Granulosicoccaceae bacterium | reverse complement strand
GTTACCTACACGGTAACCGTAGTCAACGAGCCGGTTTCCAACGGAGCTGATGCGCGTGACGTCACTGTGATAGATGCGTTGCCTGCTAATGCACTGTTTGATCCCGCCTCTGTGATGATCAATGGTCTACCAGTGGTGACTTATACGAATGTGACTGATTTATCAAGCGGTAACACACTGGCGTTGTCGCTTGACACGCTGGGGTTTGATACCGAAGTGGTGATAACTTATCAGGCATTGTTAACGTCTGACACCAGTGAATACGGCTCGATGGTCAATAATCAGGTGGCCATCGAATGGAGTACATTGTCAGAGAATGATGCAACTGACGGCTTTGATACTGCAAGGCGCGATGGTAGTGATGGTCTGTCGGCCGGGGCGGAAAATTCCATTACGCTCACCGCACCTGACTATAAGATTGAGAAAATAAGTTCAGCGAACGGCGCGTTGCAGGCCGGTGATTCCATTACCTATACTTTAACCGTGAGCAATATCGGCACGCATGAGGGAGCCAACGTTGCGGTAACCGATCAATTCCCGGTTGATGCACTGAACGCCCCTGTCGCAATCTCGTCGGGTGGTGTGTTTGATTCAGAATCCGGAACAGTCAACTGGCTAATACCTACATTGGCTGTTAATGAAAGTGTCAGCTTGACTGTGGAGGCATCGGTAGCTAATCCACAGAACGCAGACATCGATGCTGACCCGGATACAGCAGATGATCGTTTTACCAATATGGCATCGGTCACGGATGATGGTGTGAATGGAGGTGATCCAGACCTGTCTAACAACTCGGCCAGTGCGTCGGCAGAGGTTGATTCAGCGCCTGATTATATCATTAGTAAAACCAATGATATCGAGATGGCTGCTCCTACAGAGCAGTTGAGCTATTTGATTACAGCGGGTAATAATGGAACGCAGACTGGAACGAACGTTGTTATTACAGATCAATTTCCACCGGACATTCTGACTATTATTGATGCCGCCGGGGGAACAGTGGATCAGAGCGCAGGCACAATAACCTGGAATATTGCACGGTTTGAAGTCGGGCAGGTGGAAACGCTTTCCGTCATCGCTGAAGTACAGCCGACGGCTAATCTCGATACGGTGGATCAAATGTTTACCAATAGTGTCTCGATCACTGATGACGGTGTCAACGGGGTAGACACGAATCTGAGCAATAACCAGGCTGCTGAATCCGACATGCTGTTGGCGGGTGCAGGAGAGCCGTTAATGCTTACGGCAAGGCCGGAACAGATTGGTGGATCACCGATGGCCCATAGTGCGACCAGTGAAGGCCGGGATAACAATACCAGTAAAATAGGCAACCCGAATACTGCTCGTATGTTGACCACCGAAATTCTGACGGGTCATGGAAGCGATGAAAAGGATCGATTACGTCCGGGTGAAAACGATTTGCTTAACGGTGGATACCTGCTCGATACCTTTAACGTACCAGCGCCTGCTATTCACTGCGCACCGGGTGATATAAGTTATGACTATGAGAGTGATCCGAATCGATTGGAACTACTGGACTGGCTGGAGCAACCGGAAGATGAAGCACCTAACGAAGCTACTGAGGGCAACACTGATTACATCGAGAAGGCAGATCAACAAACGCTTGATGCTGCGGAGCCACCGATCGTAAGCGGGGAACTAAGCGATGACTTTGAACCGTATCGTGCATTAACGCTACAGCAACAGATTGAACGAGAGGCGCAGAATCTATATGGCTCAGGCAAGAAAGAGCTGCTTGAAGCGTTTAAAGATGCTGTCTGAATGACGACGAAGCACTGATTATTGTGATAAGGCAACTGCAAAAAACGCTGACGTTTATAGTAGCGTTATGTTTTACGGTGCCGGTCAATGCTGCGAGCTACCCGACGTTTAGTGACAAGCAACTGGTGGGTCAGCCAAGCACGGTGTTGTCGAAGTTTGAAGATACTGTTTACAGTATAGCGCTTCGGTATCAGTTTGGCGCAGACGCACTGGCGAGCGCTAATCCTGATATTGATCCCTGGTTACCGGGCGAGGGAGCCACACTACAGCTACCAACACACCACATTTTGCCGAATGTTAAACGCGAGGGCATTGTCATTAATCTGCCCGAAATGCGTTTATATTACTTTTCGCCTAACGGGCGTTCAGTCACCGTGTATCCCGTGGGAGTCGGGCGCCAGGGGTGGGAAACCCCGCTGCTTGAATCGACTATCACCAGCATTGTTAAGCACCCGAGCTGGACACCGCCGGAGTCAATTCACCTTGAGTACCAAAAAGCAGGCTTGAAGTTACCGAAAGTTGTACCAGCGGGAAGCGATAACCCGCTAGGCGAATATGCATTGAGAATTGGTCACAGCAGCTACCTGATTCATGGCACCAATAACCCGAAAGGCGTAGGCTTGAGAGTAAGCCATGGATGTATCAGGCTCTACCCGGAGCATATTGCTGAATTGGCTTCTTTGATTGATGTCAACACCCCCGTTGCCATCATTAACCAGCCGATCAAACTTGGTCGCGATGGCGGTGAGTTATATGTGCAGGCGAATAAGCCGCTACAGAGCGCTGCGTACAATCACTCAGAAGCGTTAAGTGAGTTTTTTCTACACGCTACAAACACACTCAACGCCTCGGAACTTAGTCGGGTTAAAAATCTGATTCAAGCTTCGATTGACTCTGGCGAGCTCTATTCGGGCATGCCGCTGCTGGTGAATAGATAAGAAACTACAGTAGTGCAGCGGCAGCTGCATCCTCCAGCCATTTTATCATCAGGCGATAAGGCACAGGTCCGTAACTGACCCTTGCCACACCCAACTCGGCCAGCTTTTCAGTCGCTGGCACATGCGGTAGTGCAATAATGTTAACCGGCAAATTTGTTTTCTCGCACAACGTCGCGATTAGGTGTTCGTCTGCAAGGCCTGGTGCGAAAAAACAATCGGCGCCAGCCTGTTCGTAGGCTTTTGCACGCTCAATGGCCGCAGTCAGCATTGACTCATTGTGTGTGTCGACTTTGGCTTTCAGGAATATGTCTGTGCGTGCGTTGATGAAGCCGCGTGTGGTTTGCACATTGGCTGCTTCTCTGGCGCCAGCGATCCGCAGTGCCTGATCTGAGATCGAATAGAGTTCATTGCTACCGACAATTTGATCTTCAAAGTTAAACCCGACAATTCCGCTTTCCATTGCCTGGCCTACCGTATTGGCAACCGTTGATGCGTCAGTGCCGTACCCGCCTTCAAGATCCATGGTGACAGGCAAATCTACCGCGTTGATAATTCGCTCGATATTCTGCAGCGCGAAATCCAGTGGTATCTGTTCGCCGTCTGCGTAGCCTTGGGCCATCGCCACCGGGGCGCTGCCGGTAGCCAATGCTTTTGCGCCGCTGCTGGCCACCGCTTTTGCACTTCCAGCGTCCCATATGTTGTACAGAACAATAGGGTTGCCCGGAACGTGTAGGGAACGAAACGAATCTGCCTTGTCTGTTTGTGTGCTCATCTTTGTGCGCCCGCAGTTTGTTGCCAGTCGATACACTAAGAGAATTTCTGGTGATGTACCAGTAAATTCGATTTTGATGTGCCTACTAGGTACCGGCCGTAGGGTGTGTAAGGTTGTCGCCTGCCGTGCCTCATGGCGTGATTGAAATGCTCTATCAGTACGGCAGATAATATTATGCTGGTTTTACATTCACGCAGAGGTAACATGCGAATGAACAAACATCTTTCTGCCCTGTTAGGCGCGAGCGTCGTCGGATCTATTTTACTCTGCGGTGTTGCGGCTGCCGAGGATAGCGCTAATACTCAAAGTAATGACAGCGCACTAAGCTCGGACTGGTCTTTCGGCTTACAGGCGGCACCCCTGGTTTTCGGGCTCAGTCTGCGACACCATCTCAATGACGATTGGCAGGTACAAGGCGTGTTGTCACCACACGAAGAAGACACTACTGTGGCATTGCGAGTCCTGAGAACCTCAACGCAGAAGAAATATTGGCAAAGTTATCTTTTTTCAGGGCTGGCAGTCGGGAAAGACACCGAATATGTATATGACAATGTCAACTTCACCGACGCAGATGAAAAGTACATTGCGACAGTAGTGACTGTCGGGCTGGGTGTCGAATGGTCCTGGGCTGCGAAAAATCCATCACTGCCGCCATTGTCCTGGAGCCTAGAGCTTGGTCTAGGATACAGCGATAAAAACTTCGACAATAATGATATTTCAGGTAACAGCCGCACTTTTCTGGCGGCCGGTGCGGGTATTCACTATCAATTTGAATAGCGCAGCTTATTGAACGGAGGAGTCGGGCCTTTCTTTTCTACCGGCTGCGAAAGCCTGCAGGCAGCATCGCAGCTCCGGACGAGTGTTCATGCCGATGTAAATATGATGAATCGCCTGAGTCGCGGAATCGCCTGAATAGCAATCTTCACTGAAACTGTTATAAAAACGTTAATCCTTTGTCTTGGTTTTGACAGAATCAAACCCATCTTATCTGTTCTTATACGTATCAGTTGTCACTACAGGCAATCAATACTTGGAGAATGAGATGGACATTTTAAAAACTAAAGCGGCATTGGCACTCGGAATCTCTGGCGCATTGTCAGTAGGTACTGCGTCAGCGAAAATGCCTGAAATTGATACAAATTCAAAAGATACAATCATCGCAGTCAGCAGCCCTGATCTTCGAGTGACGGTATATGATGGCATTGCCACCCTGATCGGAAATGCGGCATCGGATGAAGAAGCGCAGCTGGTTGAGAAGCAGATCTCGGATGTAAAAGGTGTTGAGCATGTAATCAATATGATTACCTGGGGATAATAATCTCGCGCTACCAGTCAGGCCTTTCTCTCTGAATTCATTCGGCGTGTCGGGTGTTATACTCCACCGCTTAATAGTTTTCAGGAGAGTCGGGCATGGTGACTTCAATCATTCTTATGACGGTTGACCGGTTAAAAGTTAATGAGGTGGCGCAGAAGTTAACAAATGTGCCGGGGATCTCAGAGGTGTACTCGGTGAGCGGCAACTATGATCTTGTGGCGATTGTACGGGTATCGACAAACGATGAGCTTGCTGAGCTGGTCACCAACAGCTTTGTAGATATTGACGGAATAGAAACCACTGACACAATGCTGGCTTTTAAGGCATTCTCAAAGCATGATCTGGAAGCAATGTTCTCGGTGTAGTCTTTCTACTCGGCGTGGTCTTTTTGCGATTTTCACAGCCCGTGATCAACAGCGGCATGTGAACCGAAGCGTTAGTCAGTGGGCGAAGTGATGATATTACTGACGTTTATACTCATCACCTGAATGTGTCACCTGAAGTGCTGTGGCAATTTGAATTCAACCCACCTTACTGCCGTTTTTACACTCACGGGAATTCACGAATACAGCAACCCTGCGAGCGCCTGATACAAAGTGGAAAAATCGACCGATCACCGGGCTTTTTACCCGCTGAGCACAAAGCCAGCTATAGTAAAGTACACGGATTATTTTTGATTGATTCCCCGGCCATTGTGCAGTTTATCAAGTACACCCCGGGCACTTAGCAGGCAAACAGATCATGACTCAGGTCGTCACAGCAAAACAAATTCTTAACGGCTCCAGGGCGCCGGGTGAAACAGTCACAGTGCAGGGGTGGGTGCGCACAAGGCGGGATTCCAAAGCCGGCATTTCGTTTTTAAATGTCTATGACGGCAGTGGATTTAACGGCGTCCAGGCGGTAGTGCCTGAAAGCCTTGCCAACTATCACGATACGGTACTTAAGCTTACGGCAGGATGCTCAGTTGAAGTGACCGGTACCGTGGCCAGCTCAGAAGGCGGCGGGCAGCAGTTTGAGTTACAGGCCACCGAGGTTCTGGTCCACGGGTGGGTGGAAGATCCTGAGACTTATCCTGTGGCCAAGAAGCGACATACGTTTGAATACTTACGGTCGATTTCGCACCTGCGGCCACGGACCAATGCCTTTGGCGCTATTGCGCGGGTAAGAACCACGCTGGCCAATGCCGTACACAATTATTATTACGAGCGCGGCTTTCAATGGATCAACACACCGATTATCACTGCCAGTGATTGTGAAGGTGCAGGGGAGTTGTTTCGCGTCAGCACCCTTGACTTGGCTAATCTGCCTACCGGTAAAGACGGCAAGCCGGATTTCGAACAGGACTTCTTTGGCAGTGAATCTTTCCTGACGGTCTCCGGTCAGCTTAATGTGGAGTGCTATGCAATGGCCTTGTCGAAGGTTTATACCTTCGGTCCGACTTTTCGCGCAGAGAACTCCAACACCAGTCGACACCTGGCCGAGTTCTGGATGATTGAACCTGAAATCGCCTTTGCAGGGCTTGATGAAAACGCGGCACTGGCAGAAGACTTTCTGCGCCATCTGTTTAAAACCGTACTCGATGAACGCGAGGATGACATGGCGTTTTTTAATCAACGTGTCGACAAGGGCTGTATTGAGCGCCTTGAATCAATGGTCAATACAGACTTTGAGCAAATGGAATATACCGACGCGGTAGAAATACTAAAAAACTGCAACAAAACCTTCGAATACCCGGTGGAATGGGGCCATGACCTGCAATCCGAGCACGAGCGTTATTTGACCGAGGAGCACGTCGGTCGTCCTATTGTGTTACGCAATTATCCAAAGGAAATAAAAGCCTTTTATATGCGTGAAAACGAAGATGGCAAAACCGTTGCCGCGATGGACGTGCTTGCTCCGGGCATAGGTGAAATTATTGGTGGTAGTCAACGTGAAGAGCGCCTTGACGTATTGGACGCGAAGTTGGAGGCGCAGGGAATTTCAGAAGAGCTCTGGTGGTATCGTGATCTTCGCCGCTATGGCACTGTGCCACATGCGGGGTTTGGCTTAGGTTTTGAAAGACTCATTAATTATATTACCGGTATGGAAAACATCCGTGATGCCATACCGTTCCCACGCACACCCAAAAGTGCTCCGTTCTAGTCGACCAGGTCATTCAACTGATTTCTCAACTCACAACGGTGATGCATAGCGTTGGCTTCACCTTTCATGATGCAATCGCATTAGCGCTATTTTTTGCCGCCTGGGTTATTCACTACTGGATGGTGAATCATTCACCGTGGCGGGATAAAACTATCTCTGCACGCATGAGTGTTTTCCGTCA
>CALGJU010000145.1 GCA_937928685.1 uncultured Granulosicoccaceae bacterium | reverse complement strand
TCTTTTTCTAGCTTACCCAGAACAGGGAATGCGTGCTCACCTGTCACGGCGAGGAAATTCAAGCCTATCCATAGATCCTGATAGCGCTTCCTTGTCTCTCGAACGATGGGTAGGAATTGTTCCACCGGGAAATCGTGATTGATCAGAAGCACTCTGGGCACGCCTGCCTCCAAAGCGATGTCAATATTGTGCGCTGTCTGTGCGATATCGAGCACGTGGATAACCGGGATGATCACGGGCCCCGCACAATCCCACATTTGATGAAATTCAGTTCTATTCATACTCCGAACATACCGCCTTGCCCCCAATTAATGAAATTTATAGTTTTAATGTTTACATTAGTATAAATTATTCTCAGTCCACTGGTGCAAGGCTCAATGTCTAACAGAAATCTTCCCATTGATCTGCTGCGTACCTTAATCACTATTTCCGAAGTTGGTGGCCATACCCGCGCCGCTGCACTGTTAGGAAGAACACAGCCTGCCATCAGTCTGCAAATCAAGCGGCTGGATGAATTTCTTGGAGTGAAGTGTTTGGCTCAGTCTGGCCAGAAGTCGGTGTTGAGTGACGATGGGCAGCGGCTGGCAGTGTACGCGCGTCAGATTCTGCGACTCAACGACGAGGCGATTGCCCAGTTTTCCGCTGAACCCTTCGACGGCTCTTTACGCGTCGGCCTGCCCACAGACTTTTCAACTGCCTATTTGCAGGATGCGATTCTGCAGTTCGCGGGCAAAACCCGCGGAACCCAACTTAAAATACACTGTGGCTTGTCGTCCGATCTGCTCGATGAACTGCACAGAGGAGAGCATGACGTTATCGTTGCTCTGTACTCAGATGAAGACAATCAATACTTATCACACCATTGGACGCAGCAGCCCCTTTGGGTAAGCTCTGACCAATTTAAGCTCGCAAAAGACCAACCGGTACCCATCATCGCGCACTATGAAGGCTGCATTTACAGAGACCGCATGACATCGGTACTGACACGAGAGCGTCATCAATGGAACATTGTGTTTACCGCACCGGGGATTGCGGAGCTGCAAAGCGCTGTGCTGTCGTCATTCGGCGTCACCTCACTCACTCAAAAGACGCTGCTCAAAGGAATGAGAGTACTGCATGAGAGTGAGGGTTTTCCGGCGCTTCCCGCAATCCACGTAGGGATTTTCTACCGGCACTCGCAAACATCGCAAGCCGGATTACTGCTTATTGAACACCTGAACCTCTTGCTGTCCGGGTTGACCGAGGACTAGTGCTTGTATAAGTTAGATTTATTAGACAATTAATATGATTTATTTCCTTAATCTCCGCACGACCAATATATTATCTTTTACGCTTCATCAAAGGGCAGACAAATGAAAGAGTTGAAGAAAGACACCGTGAAAAGCACTACACGGCGAGACTTGTTGAAATACACCGCCGCCGCTGTTGTGACCGCACCTTTTATAAAGCCCGCAAGAGCAGCGCCTACAGAAATCAACATGCTTGCCTGGTACGGCCATGGTGAGTCTGATGTGGTCGGTGCTTATGAAGAGGCCAATAACGTCAAGTTCAACGCGAAATACTATGCCGGCGGTGACAACATGCTCGGCCTCGTTTCCCAGTCACCTCCAGGCACGTATGACTTGATTTTGTCCGACGCCGAATTTGTCAGCCAGCTCAATGCGGCAGGCTATATCGAAGAAATGGATGCTGCCGACTATAACTTTGACGACATGCTTCATGATGACTTCAAGCAATTCCCCGGTCACTGGAAGGACGGCAAGCTGTTCTCAGTAATGGTTCGATTCGGCCACCTTGGTGTGTCGTACAACACCAATGCCATGTCCGCTGAAGAAGCGATGAGCTACAAAAGCTTCTGGAAGCCGGAACTGAAAGGCAAAGTCGGTCACTTTGACTGGCACTTACCTAACCTTGGCATGATGAGTCTGCTCAATGGCAACGGTGCAAACCTGTGGGACATCGACGATGCGGGTTGGGAAGCGATTCAGGAAACCACGATGTCATTGCGCCCTCAGGCCGGTGGTTTCTTTGACTACGGCGGCACATTCAATTCACTGAAAAACGGTGAGATGCAAGCCATGTGTGGCATCGGGGATTGGATCACAGGTGTTCTTGAAAAGGATGGTGCGCCGGTAGCCTCGGTGGTACCGAACGAAGGCGGCATCCAGTTCACTGAGTCCTACTCGATTGGCAAAGGCAGTTCAAAAGTGGCTGAAGTAAAAAAATTCATCCAGCACATGTTGTCGCCGGAAGGTCAGTTGCGATCAACGGAAATGGCTGCCTACCCGGCATTTTGCGTAACCGCTGGTGGACGTGAGTTGCTCAACAAAACCAACCCTAAAGAAGCTCAACGTACCGGCCAGGTAGCAGGTGCTGTGAACGACCCGATCCGATTGATCAATGAAGGCCGTATTCACTACCGTGATATTCCAGTGCAGCAGGGTCTGGAAGATTGGAACGACTTCTGGTCTGACTACAAGAACGCATAACCACCACTACTGCAAACAAGCGCCCCGATGTCAGAATCGGGGTGCTTCGTTGAGTTCGGATATCACCCAAAAAACACATGACCCATCACAAAAGAAAACGCCGGTTTGATGCGTACGCATTAACGTGGCGGCTACCCATTATTGTGTGGCAATTGCTGTTTTTTGTCGGGCCATTGCTTTTTTTAATAGCGATGTCGTTCTTCCTGGTGAAGAACTACCGGATGGTAGAGACGTTTGATCTTGCCAACTGGGAACGGATTCTGTCGCGAAACTATTTCTGGAGCAGTTACCTCTACACCTTTGGCATGGCCACACTAGCCACGGTGGTGGCCAGCTTGCTTGCGTTTCCAGCGTCATACGCTCTGGCATTTAAAGTGTCAGACAATGTCCGACGCTGGGCGATGTTCTTTCTTATCGTTCCGTTTTTTACCAGCTACCTTGTACGAACTTTTTCGTGGTACGTCATTCTTGCCGAGACAGGTGTAGTTAACTCTCTGCTTAGTTACATCGGCGCCGGGCCCTTTACCATGTTGAACACCTGGTTTGGCACCATGGTGGGGTTCATGACGCTGGTATTGCCGCTACTGGTGTTACTGCAAACCTTGTCTCTTAGCCAGATAGATAAAAATCTTATTGAGGCGGCCCACAACCTTGGCTGCGGCAGAGTTCGAACCGTTTTCAGTGTGATTATCCCGATGGCAAAAATAGGTTTGGTGGTTGGCGCGCTATTCTGCTTTATTTTATCGTTCGGTGATTTCATCAGCCCGTATTATCTGGGCGGCTCTACTCCACAAACCCTGTCAATATTGATTCTTGATACGACTAAATCAGGGCAGCAGTGGCCACGTGCTGCGGTCGTGGCTATCTGTATGATGACTACTTTGTTTGTTATTGCATTTGCTTCTATCGCGTTTGCCTATCGGAAGCCTGCCTCTTGACCAAAGATGGCGTAATCAGCTTTTTCCTCAAGGCCTACCTTGTTGTGCTTTTTTTGTTTGTGTTCGCACCGATTATTGCGAGTGTAATTTTCTCATTTAATTCAGACAGGTTTCCGACCATACCACTTGGGTCTTTTACGCTGCACTGGTATGAGCTGATCATCAATGACCCAGACATAGCAAAAGCCGCTATCACCAGTATCATTGTGGCCATTTGCACCGCGTTTTTAGCAACCTTTATCGGCTTCTGTACCGCCTACTCAGACTATCGTTACGACTTTCGCTTTAAAGGTCCGTACCTGGCACTGGCGTTGTTACCGCCGACGATACCACTGATCATCATGGCGCTCGCCATGCTTGCCTGGCTGTCTAAAGTTGGATTATCCGGTTCTGTCTTATCTATTGTACTTGCACACACGGTGCTTTGTACACCGTTCGCTATGGCGGTCATTCGATTGCGCTTGAGTCAAATGGATACCAGCTTAGAAGCAGCCGCCTGGAACCTTGGCGCTTCAGAATGGGCTGCTATGCGTGAAATTGTGATTCCGTTTACCCGCCCCGCCATTATCTCCTCTCTGTGTTTAACCGCTGCGGTTTCGTTTGATGAATTTGCTGTCGCGTGGTTTGTTTCCGGTTTAAATAAAACTATTCCCGTAGTGATACTCGAAATTGTGCAAGGCAACATTGACCCGAGGGTCAACGCCATTGGTACCTTTGTTTTTCTGACCTCCATGACGCTGGTTATCATTGCTCAAATAATTTTTATCAAGAATCAAAAGAAGGCAGCCGACCATGTCTGAACCACTCGTTCAGTTCAAAAACGTGGTTAA
>CALGJU010000144.1 GCA_937928685.1 uncultured Granulosicoccaceae bacterium | reverse complement strand
GGCAAACACACATCAGGCGTTTGGATCGGGTCCGCACCACTGCGCAGGCGTGCATATAGCCCGGCGCACCGTCGGACAGATCATGCTACCCATGCTGTTTGAACGCTTTCCGAATATGACGTTGTCTGATCCCGATGCAGTGATCTGGAAAGGCTTCGGGTTTCGCGGCCCGATAAATTTACCGGTTACGCTGGCGTAACTGCAATGTTAAAACCATCTATCTTCGTACAAGCCATTCCGTGTGAATAAAAAAGTCGATACATTCGTGGCGCCACCTTGCCTTGAAGACATCGACATGTTATTCGAAGATGACTCGCTATTACTTATATCGAAACCAGGCAATCTTCTTAGCTTATCCGGTAAAAACCCTCTTAACAAAGATTCCGTACACCACCGACTGGTGAAAGACTTCCCCACCGCTACGCTGGCACACCGCTTAGATTTCGGCACATCAGGAATTATGGTAATCGCTCTTAATAAGCAAGTTAACGGGCATCTTACAAAACAATTCCAGCAACGCACCGTAGTCAAAACTTATAAAGCAGTATTGCAGGGACACCTTAAAGAAGATCACGGCGTGATCAACTTCCCTATCGCCAAAGATAATTCTATTTTCCCACGGTTAAAGATCTGCCTAACATCAGGCAAAACAGCACACACTCACTATCACGTGCAAGAAAGACTGGATTCGCCACCACGAAGTGTTGTGTGCTTCAAACCGAAAACCGGCCGCACCCATCAATTAAGAATCCATAGCCAGGCGATCGGGCATCCTATTCTTGGCTGTGATCTTTACGGCGATGCTCATAGCCAGGCACTGGCAAACAGACTCATGCTGCATGCAGAGTCATTAGATTTTATTCACCCTGTATTGGATACAGATATCCATGCTGTTAGCCCTTGTCCTTTTTAGCAACTCCATGGGAGGTCACGTGGTATATCGCGCCGGCATACTCTATTCGCAATTGTCTCAGAATACTGAATCACCATACTACTGCCGTGGCAGCGTGCCCGCCGTGGTCGCGGCGGTCGATACAGACGAATCAACCCGAGCCAGCTCGAGACAACACTATTAGATGCGGTCCTGCTTGCTCTCCAGGGTTTACATTTATACTTTGGCTGCTAAATCCGGGGGCGCTAACTGTCAGGCTACGAGTTCCACTGCCCAGTTGCGTAAATTCAAACTCACCATTGTTATCGGTGGAAGTATCGCGATGACTATTTGATTGTGTACCGTCGATGTCGCTCTGATTGAACACGTGCATTGTCACTCTGGCACCGCGCAGTGGCTCGTTGTAAGCATCAGTGACGGTGCCAAATAACCACTGACTACCCAGATCAACACTTAGTTCTTGAAATAGTGACTGCCCTGGTGCAAGTTCAAACGGGCCGGCACGTACCCATGGCTCGCCGCTGGTATAAACTAGAACTGCACCCGCAGCGATCTTTGGCATTGTAAACTCTCCATTCGATGTGGTGGCCACGGCTTGCGAACCACCGACACCGTGCGTTTTTACAAGTAACTTCAGATTTACCAAACCGTTTCCGTGATTATCGGTCACACGGCCATTGAAGCTTGCGTATGCGTGCCTTTGCAATCGCAGCTTAATTGCGGGTTGCCCGGTTTGAATAGACTGATTCTGCAACTCACGTGACTGGAAACCTGCTGAGTGCACACTCATACTATAGTCATTGGCGGGCAGTAAGTTTTTGATCAAAAAGTACCCTTCTTCATCACTGCTGCCATTTGCGATTGCCTTAGTGCTTGCTGAATACAGGCTGATATCGGCATTCTTAACCGGTGCTTCCAGGTTATCGACGACCTGACCGGTAACAGTCACCGAACCGCGCTGTAACGTAATTGCAAGTTCTATCACTTCACCTGCCTCCAGCAGTTCGGTGTTAATTAGTGTGGTATGTGACTGATAACCATCGCGGCGAAACTTTAGTGATAAAGCCGATCCATCTGTCACTTTCACGGCTTGGTTGAATTCACCGTTGTCCCCGGTTTGCAAGTTGTTATCAATACCAGGGCTTATAACTTGTACACCTGAAACTGGCAGGCTGTGTTGATCTTGCACATAACCGCGCACATTCACAGAGTTAAGCCCTGCCAGCACAATACTTAGCGAGTTGTTGCCAGCATGAGCACGACCATAATAATTATCGTATTGCGCATGCCCATGAGTACGCAAGCGGTACTCACCTGCCACCAGCCCCTCCAGTTTAAAACGACCATCGGCATCACTGTTTACCGTAACCGCTTTTTTTGATGACATAGTCGGCCAGATATCAATTGACACATCGCTGATTGGCTGCCCGTCATCGTCCACTATATTTCCGGCGATCGACATGTTTGCATAAGCAGGATCCTCTGGGTCTGCATACCAATCTGGTAGTGATGCCTTTGTTTTGGCTGGTAGCTTGATTAGTTCGTGATCATCGTTATGACCTGTGATCCGCACTTGCGTGGTAATAGAATTATTTTCATCACTAAGTAAAGCTGGCTTTTCAGCTAGCACGGAATTTCGTGGTAGTTTACGTTGACCCTCTGACGCTAAGGTTACATCTGGCGTAAAGATGAAAACCGCGCTGGCAACAATTGCACTGCCCAAACAAATCACGGAGGTTATTAGCAATACATCCCATACTGAAACGCCGGTACTTTTCATGTGTATTTAACCCGTGATGTATACCAGTGCGCTGTGCTGTAAGTTCGGTAACAAACTAGTCATAGCTGCGGTCGTCATAGCAAGGCAGAAAATGCAGGTATAGCAGAGCCTGCGCCGAGCATTAAGTTTATCAACAATGGCTAACGCCGCTATGGCGTCGAGCCGTATCGTCAAACCTTGCAGTAAGCTCACTGGTTCAAATGGCAGGCCCTCTGACGGATATGAGTGACTGGTGTATTCAAAATTCAGTAGTTGCATGATTAAGATCTCCATTTCCGGAGCCGATCTTTTCATCAGATATAGATAGTTGCAAATTTCAATTCGCAGCAACGAAGCACGAGCCTGTGTGATGTGAAGTCACGACTGGACTATATATCTTCTTAAACGCACTTGAAGTATTTCCGAACAGACGCCGGGCACACCAGCTGGCGTACCCGGGCCTGTAACCAAACGAAGCTTTAGCTTCCCACACTTTCCCAAGCGAATTGAGACATCAGGCTACTAACATAACTCTATTCATCGGTAAGTGCGATTTACTTTTAGTTGCAGGAAATACTAAGTTTCTGGCAACTTCTTTCGACCTCTCCTGTAATACGAGCTACATCTAGAAGTAAACGCGATACAAAACTAGCCTGAATTACGCACCTGGGTGTAGTTCCCTGCGCAAATCTTTGAGCCACACCGATTTGGAAAACAACATCACCATTTGCATTCCCATCAAAGACGGCAGCAGGGTATAGGACCTGGTCTACGCTGGAACCATCTCCGCCATTAGTCGCAAACCGACCAAAAACACAGGTAGCAGCAATTTCTTGATATCCAACCGGGCAAAACTCATCAACAGCAAGTACGATTTCCGAATCGACAGAACACCCGCTAAGATCTGCAGCAGGTCCTGTTTCACCTTGAGGCCCTTGTGCTCCATCAGCACCTGCTAGACCTTGTGGTCCTGTTTCACCCTGCAGCCCTTGTGCTCCATCAGAACCTGCTGGACCTTGTGGTCCTGTTTCACCTTGCGGCCCTTGTGCTCCATCAGCACCTGTTGGACCTTGTGGTCCTATTTCACCTTGCGGCCCTTGTGCTCCATCAGCACCTGCTGGACCTTGTGGTCCTGCATCACCCTGTGGTCCTGCATCACCTGTCATACCCTTCATCCCTGGCGCTCCATCAGCACCTGCTGGGCCTACAGGACCTACAGGACCCGTCATGCCCGTCATGCCTTTCTTACCTCTTTTTCCTTTAGGACCTGCTGGACCTCGTGGACCACGTGGGCCTTGTGGGCCTCTACGGTTGCCCTGACCATAACTGCTGCTATAACCGTAACCACTACTACTATAACCATAACCATTGGTTGCCGATGCGATAGCGGGAATTCCGGCTAGTGAAATGGTTATAAACGCTGTAAGCGCAACCATAGTTTTCGGCATCTTGCCAATCTTGAAAAAATGATTGATCGCCGCCGACAATCCAGACCACTGACTAATATTCATATACATGCTCCTATTGGTACTGACTATTAAGATTTTCATTCATCCGATGAACTTCGTAATGCTTTTCCGTCGCTGTTGAATGTGGCTCTAGATGCCCTGAAGTTATAATCTTGCCGGCAGCTCAAACCACGACGTAGTTATACGTGGCACCATATCCTGGCGCATCATTCATATGAATGATTGAGCGATAAACTAGTCGTAGTTAGCATTAATACGGGTGTAGCTAGTCTGTAAGTCTGATGCAATCCATTCGATAAAATCACATAAGCATCGGCTCCAATCTCAACCAACGCTTCAGAAAATTAAGGAGCTGCAATGACCTTAGGAATTAATAACGATGACATGACTCATTAACATACCCACCCTCACTTGCCCCCTGAATTCTAAGTCAAGGGCCAGAAATATTTAGCCTTGGGGAAGTGATGACGTCGAGTGGCTGGCCTGCGAAGGCATTTAAACGGCAATCGCTACGCTGTCAGTTCACTATGCCGGGTGCCAGCAGTTCTGCAACCCGCACTCAACCTCGGCTGCCGCTTTCAAAGGCACTACACCTTGCTTATGAAAGGACAACAGATTTCTGTCACTCTGTAAATCTGAGGTGATCCATTTGATTGTTGTGCTGTAGTGCTGGTGATGCACAGTAACTTCCCATATAGCTGTTCGTAGAGCTCAAGAGGCTTGTTCTCATTTATTCGCGCTAAGTTGGCGCGAGATAGCTTTGCACTACCCAAGTGGTAGAGTCTCTGATATTGAGTGTCCATTCTATCAACCACATCTCGTAAGCTTTTTCGGCAAGTCAGCTGTCAAACCGTCATGGTGACGAATTGGGATCAGCGCGACGCGGTTCGAAATATCCTACGACTATGATGCTGATTTACCGATTTGCCAATCTTTCGAATTCATGTCTCGGTACTAATTTGAGTATTTGACTGAGGGTCGTATTACAATTGAGTTAACGGGACACTAGTGAAATCATATAAGGGCATCCACACATAGACACTCCCCAGCCTCTACTTGCGAGGCGTGGTATCGCTAGTGGTTCTTACCACGCTGTTCAACCACTATGTAAGTATCCTCGGTTGGATAACAAGTCACTCCCCGATTCATCTTGAATTCTCGTAGCAACTGAGTTTCCCTTTCTATTATCTTGCATCAATGCGAGCCCGAAGACCATTCGTACGCAATCCATTTGGGTCTTGGTATCAGTTTTACTAAAGATCGAGCTAAGCTGGCTTCGCACTGTCGGCACGGAGCTACACCGACGGTGCGCTATTTCCGCGACGCTGTATCCCTCAACCATTAATTGGATAACTTCTATTTCTGCGTCAGAAAGTTTAAACAGATCTCGTAATAATGCATGCAGATGTGATGGCAAACCTATATCACTGGTTTTGACAATAACCAGTTGCTCCATATTTTTTTTAGAATTATATAATTCCAGCGTCACTAGTATAGAGCTTCCACTGGAGGAGTTGGTCAACCGGGTAACGTCTCTAGTGCTGTGTGCGCCACTGCCGCGATTGACAACACTCTGCACCTGAATTAGCAGGCGATCACTATCGCCTGCGCTGATCGGTAGATCCATTAACGTGGAACTTGATTTAAGATCGTAAGCTGTTTTGGCTGCGGTATTGGCTTCTACTATATTGCCGGTGGCATTGACGGCCAACATCGCCTGCATCCGAAGTGCGAGTTGTTGATGAAGTTCGCTATCCGTATCTAGTCGGCAGGGAGTAATCACATCGACTAGAGGAGCAGCACCTATCAGATGCGCTTTGTCTGCATCCGTTTTGCAAAGAGCTGCCCCGGATTTAATGACACAGATGCGTTCGGACAAAGACCGCATGTAATCGTGGTGAGTTTCAGGACTAGCCGCCACCTCGTATCGCTGTGCAATTATATCGTGATCTGACTGTTGGGTCATAGACTACTCTCCTGCTGCATTTTTAGCCTTTGCCTAGCCTGCATTATTCATGAGGATTCGGCAGCCAGAGGAAATCTCGCTAAACAGGTCAGCTGATCGCCTGAGAAGCGTGGCCCGCCACGCGCCAAAGGGGATCGGCTGACATGTGACGCGAGATTATCTCTGGTGTCGAATAGACACACTGCTAAATCGAATTAATTCGTTTATCGCCTTAATACACTGCATATAAAGACTTAGTGCCTATTTCGCTGGTTGCCTTGTGAATAATGCAGCCTAGGCTGCTGCTTAGCACCGGCGGGCTTACAATCCGGTGACGTAAGTAGATAGTAGCGATTACGCGAAAGTTGGCAATTCAATACAGTTAGGATGTGTGATTATTACCACATCAGCGATAAATGCCATCAACCAAAGGGTTGCTGACGCTCAGAAAAGAATACAAAAGAGGAAATGCGGGTGCAATTTGAACACAACGTTTGAATGGCAAGGCGCAATGTGAGTTGGCAAGTGCCACTCAACCACAAATGGTTGATCGGCATGTTAAATACCCTAAGTTAAAGTTTAAACGGTATATAAAGGGCAAGGTCCGGTATCAGATAAAGCAGGGCTACAGTCAAAAGCATAAGAGCCAGAAACGGCAGCACCCCTCGCGACACATCCGACAGCGGTGCCTTGGCAACTGATTGAATAACATATAAATTCAGACCTACAGGCGGGGTAATTAACGCACACTCCACCAGAATAACCATATAGATACCAAACCAGATGGGATCAAACCCCAAACCTATTGCACCGGGTAGAAGCACAGGTGTCATGATCAGCACCATCGAAAGCGCTTCAAACACCAGGCCCATAAACAGCAGCACCACACTCACGATCAATATAAACGTAATAGGCGTATCAAAGTGTTGACTGATAAACAGGGATATGTCTTGTGGAATTCTGTACAGGGCGATGGCTTTGCCGAAGATTTTTGCACCGGCAATAATCAATAGAATAGCAACCGTGGTGACCATTGATTCCTGTGCTGCTTCGCGAAAGCCCTGCCAGGTGAGCGTACGTAGCAGTAACGCACCAATCACAAGCGCTGCAGCAAAACCAATGGCAGCCGCTTCTGTTGGTGTGAATGCCCCACTGTAAATTCCAGCCATAACAAGCACTGCAAGACCGACGGATGGAAGTGCACGAATGGAGCTGGCACGCCGTTCTGCCCCTGTGGCTTTGGTGACCTTGTCGAATTTGTTGATGTACCTTGCATAGAACATTGAAAAAATAACAAACAGAAAAACCAGTACAAGCCCGGGCCCTATACCCGCCAGAAAAAGTGCAATAACAGATTCCTCCGTCACGAACCCGTAAACAATCATCGGTATAGAAGGCGGTATCAGAATACCAAGCGTGCCACCGGCTGCTAACAAGCCGTAGACAAAACGTTTGTCATAACCTCGCGAGATCATCTCGGGTATTGCGACGGTGCCAATGGTTGCCGCTGTTGCCACGGATGATCCGGATATAGCAGCAAAAAACGCACAGGAAAGTATCGTTGCCACCGCAAGCCCACCCGGCCAGTGCCCTACCCAGGCTTGCACCGCATTAAACAGGTCAGCACCGACCCC
>CALGJU010000143.1 GCA_937928685.1 uncultured Granulosicoccaceae bacterium | reverse complement strand
CTGGCCAGCCAATCGCTGGCACGCCTATAGATCAGGTTTTTCTCGGCTCCTGTACCAACGCTCGAATCGAAGATATCAGAGCGGCCGCTTCTGTTCTTCGGGGTAAAAGAGTTAAAGTGCCGGGTTTGGTTTCACCCGGCTCCACTGCCATTAAAACGCTGGCAGAACTCGAAGGCCTGGATAAAATATTTATCGACGCAGGGCTCGAGTGGACATCGTCCGGATGTTCATCCTGTGTAGGCATGAATGGCGATACAGTTGCAGCGGGAAAGCGTTGCGCTTCGACCACCAACCGGAATTTCCGTGGCCGACAGGGCCGCGGTTCGCGAACGCATTTGATGTCACCAGTCATGGTTGCCGCAGCCGCACTGCACGGTAAAATTGTTGATGTTCGCAACTTTGCGTTAAGCGAGGCACACCCATGAACGGCTGGACAACACACCATTGCACGGCTGTCTGTCTTGCCACTGACAACATCGATACTGACCAGTTAATTCCAGCACGCTTCATGTCGCAACCGCGCGTTGACGGCTATGCTGAATTCCTGTTGCATGACATGCGACGAGACGAACAAGGCCAGCTTAACCCTGAGTTCATTTTAAACCAACATCCCACCGCCACCGTTTTGATTGCGGGGAAAAACTTTGGCTCGGGTTCATCACGGGAAGCGGCCGTCTACGCACTACTTGATAGCGATATACGTGTAGTTATATCTGAAAGCTTTGGTGATATTTTCGCTGCTAATGCCATTAACAATGGAGTCCTTCCAGCACAGGTAACGGGTGACCACTGGCATGTGTTACGCAATAGTATGACAACACCTGCCGTAGATTGTACCGTTGATCTAAACAGTTCAATCATCTGCATAGGGGATCAGAAAGTTCCCTTTGCCATTGATACGACCTGGCGTCTTAAACTCATTAACGGTTGGGATGACACAGACCTTACCCGCCAGCACCAATCACAGATAGAGCAGTATCGCAAAGCACATTATCAAAAAAACGAATGGTCCTGGCCAATTCCGGAATAAAATTCAGCCTACGCTAACTCGTCAAGCCGCTCAGTTATGCCCCTTCGTTGATTTAGATCTTGCTCCCTTGGGCGTGCGTGAGTGTCTTTACGTGCTGGATATCCCTCGCTCACGCTGGCGGGTTTGTCATGGGGCGGTAATTAGCGGTAGTTATTCTGGGACATATACCGGATTTAGAATTCTTAAGGATGTGACATCATTTAAAATTCTTACCGATTCAATACCCACAATCGCAGATACCAACTCTCGTGGCGCGCACCACAGTCCCAGTGAAATTAGTAACGGCGAACTTATTTATAGATGTCGCTGCGGGTGCCGTGTGCTTGTCAAAGATTATACGGCCGCAGTTGCGTTGGCTTTTAACCACGCCAATTGATATGCCATCATTGCTGATGCAACGGCGTGCGATTTATTAAAGCTACAACCACACGCTAAGGCGACCTGTTCAAACAGTTCTGTCGCTTTAGTCCGGGACAATCCGGATTCTTGTGCGCCTTCTACAAACCGTTTCTTGTGTGGGCTATCCGTCTCGGGTGTTGAGGCTTTTAACGCACGACGTAACGTATCAGCTTCTGCCAAAGAGTATCCTGCAATTTTCTCAGCAATTAGAATAATTTGTTCCTGATATAAAATGTGGCCATATGACTCTGCAGTGATGTGCGTGACTGCGGGATGAATGGCTTTCGTAGAGTCCGGGCTGTGTCTGCTTTCAGCATATGCCTCCACCCTGTCCTTTAACAATGGATGGCTTAGTGCAATAGCAGCACATAAATGTTCAAACTTGTCGGGCTTAATGGTTGCGAGTGCAGACTGGTATTGGGCACTATCGAATACACCGATATTCGATACAGCACCACGGCATAACAAATGATAGGTCGCCTCATCATTCAAACCTATGTTTTCAAAGTTTATGGTGATGCCGGATTGTTCAAGCGTCTGGGTGGCCTGTTGGATTGACGTAAGCACGTTTTGAGGAATGACATTAAACTGCACGAGTCCGGCGTTTGCAACCTGTGCAATGGTCATGCGGGTAGCAGGGAATCCGGACGCCGGGTTTGAATACAGTGGCGCCAGTTCGGTCAGCGGGCGATCACCTATAACCAGCCTCGACGGAAGTGGCGTGCCATCATCAGAACTGATTTGCGCCACGTGGTTTGATCCGTACCTGGATTGTATGTAAGTAACAACTTCTCCGCACCGTTCTTCACAAAAATCGATATCAAAATCTGGCACCGGGTTTCTTTCCGGGTTTACAAAACGTTCGAAGGGCAGATCGTATTTTATCGGATCGACTTTTGTGATACCCAGTACGAATCCGACCAGAGAACAAGGGCCTGAACCACGCCCCGGGCCCACTGCAATGCCATTGTTCTCCGCCCAGCGGACATAATCGGCCACGATAAGAAAGTAACTGCTGCATTTTTTATCATCAATAATTTGTAACTCAGCATCCAGGCGCGCGTTATAGACTGACACAGAGGTTGCCGGTTCACGTTCCAGCAAAATACGGGACATGTTTGCCCTGCTGCGTTGCCTCAGGAGTTCGGCCTCGAGATTGACGTAGTAGTCACCGGAAAAGTCCAAAGCAGACTGGATGAAGTTAGGCATGTATGTCATTTAGAAAGGCTCCGGAAAATTAATTGAACTACCTTCATGGTCGACTACAGATCTGCATGGGAACAGACGGCTTACTGTATGAAGATACACCATCGGTGGACTGTGTACAGTTACTGGATTATTTCCCATCCTCGGGCGAATGTGTCCTGCGCCAAGACAGGGCAAGCAACCATTTCATCATTTTTACTGCCATCATACGTTCGGGAGTCCATATCCATTCGGTGAGGCAACCCCGTAAATTGCGAGTGGCGCCCCACGGTCGTCAGATAAACACCCTCTATGCATCGCCTCTTGATTCTCTCCATAGTCCAAGTTTTTCCTGCACCGGACGATCAGAATACGAAAACAGCACGCTTTCTGTGTGTGGCGTGTGCACGACGGATTTCCAGGAGGGCACGACGAAAATATCTTTTGGTCCCCATTCAAGAACAATATCGTCTACCTGTGAAGAGCCGCTGCCTTCAACGCAGGTGAAGATGGTGGCATCTGTTGAGCGGTAAGGTGCGCTGCTACCTGCTAGTAATAATTGAATGAACGTGCCGATGGTCGGCATCGCATAGCCACCATCAAGCGGATTGGTGTAGCGAAGTTTCCAGCCATGGCATGCATCGGGATCCCCGCCCTTTTTCATTGCCTCAAGTGTCGTGCGGCTCTGTTCATAGGGATAATTAAAGATCGGAGACACATGGCGACTACCAGATGCACCCACTGGCATAAGGTTATGGCCATACTCTGCATAAGATTGCCCGGTGGCTCGAGTGATTTCCTGTTCGTCTTGTCCCAGGCCTTCTGCAAAGGACGCATCCAAAAAAGAAACCAGGGGAATATCGAGACCATCAAGCCAGAACATCGGCTCGGTAGTTTCGTTTCCATGGTCGTGCCAGGCCATCTGGGGCGTAATAACAAAATCACCGTACTCCATGATGGTTTTTTCACCACTGACCGCTGTGTGCGCACCGCTGCCTTCCAGAACAAACCGCAGCGCTGATTGCGTATGTCTGTGTGCAGGAGCAACTTCACCCGGAAGCACTAGTTGAACACCTGCATAAAGTGATGTGGTGATCTTGGACTCACCCCTTAATCCGGGGTTTTCAAGTATCAAGACGCGTCGCTCCGCCTCTTTGGCGGTGATAAGGCCGCCCGCCTCTACCATTGCCGTGCGAATGCCGTTGAAGTGCCAGATAAACGGCTGGCATTTTGAACGAGGCTCAGGTGTCACTAGCTCACCTAGCACAGACCACAACGGTGTCAGGTTTTGCTTATCTATTTTGTCGTAGAACGCTTGTCGTTCCGGTGTATTGGTGACGGATTCATTGGTGCTCATGTCGGTTTATTCCAGTGTGCTGCAAGTCAATGCGGTGAAACATGGCGTCTGGTTTTCTGCTCTGGTTTTCCCAGATTGTTCTGCTTAATTCTATTCGTTTACCCGGCCAGGTTCTCTGCTCTTTCGATGTGGCCCGATGTTATGTAATACTACTTCGGCATAGGCCATTTGTTGCCGCAGCCCTGGACATCCAACACTGGTCATGCAGGGTTATTGAAATAATACCAAGGAAATACAGTTGGACGTCCCATTTAAAACAACCCGCATGCTGAACTTCGGTGATTGCGACATTTCAGGCACAGCTTACTTCCCGTCCTACCTTGACATTTTAAATGGCGTGAACGAAGAGTTTTGGCTCACTCTTGGTTACCCATGGCATAAAATGATCTGGGAAGAGCGTTGGGGTACCCCAACGGTTCACATCACCAGCGACTTCTCGGTTCCATCGCTGTTTGGCGAAGAGCTCGAATTTGAAGTCACTGTGCTCAAGGTGGGTCGCTCTTCCGTCACGATTCATCACGACATAAGCGTCAAAGGCGAGAAACGCTGGAACACCACCCAGGTTCTCGCGGCAAGTGATCTTGACAAACACTGCTCCATACCCTGGCCAGATGGCGTTAAACAGGCACTGCTTGCCTGTGTTATTGCGCCCACAGAGGACAGCTAAGAGGCGCGTCTTATTCAGGTCGATAGAGCTCCGGGTCAGCACTCTAATGTACTGCACAGAAAATGCGTACTGCACAGAAAATGAAGCGGCCATCACTCGCGAAATATTTATTGTTGTAATTGCGAACACCAATGCAATTAAAAAATGAACAACCTTGATCTTCCAAACACGCTAACAGACAACATTTCGTCTGCTCAAATTCGACTGCCAACTTGTGATTTAAATAGAGATTTGGCATTTTTTCAAGACACACTCGGGTTCAAGCTCGATAAAATCTTTCCCGCAGATGACCCTGCAGTGGCGATACTCAGCGGACACGGCCTATGCCTGCGGCTGGAGCGAGGCGCCAATGACCCGCCCGCTTCCTTGCGAATAATATGTGACACGCCACAGGCTTTTGCCGATGGCAACAGCAACCTGACTGCACCCAATGGATGTAAGATCGAGATTGTCGCAGCCTCTAGCCCAATGGTTCAACCTGATACAAAGCATGCGTTTTCTGTACGACGTTTACGCGATGGCGCACCATGGGTTATTGGTCGTGCCGGAATGCACTATCGCGACTTGGTGCCTGATCGTTTAGGCGGCGCTATTATCGCCTCCCACATTAGAATTCCGGACGGCGGTCCCGTCCCGGATATGGTGCACTACCACACCATTGGATTTCAATTGATCTATTGCTATCACGGGTGGGTGCGCCTGGTGTATGAAGATCAAGGTCCGCCGTTTATTCTCAATGCTGGTGATTGCGTAATACAGCCGCCGGAGATACGCCATCGTGTGTTGGAGTCATCCGACAATCTTGAAGTGGTAGAGATTGGCGTTCCAGCAGATCATGAAACCACTATCGACCACACGATGGAGTTACCAACATCAACTGTTAATCCAGAGCGTATTTTCGAAGGCCAACAATTCTGTCATGCAAAAGCCGCTGAGGCATCATGGCAACCGTTTCGAATAAAGGGATTTGACTGTCGAGAAACTGGTATCAATGAAGCAACCGGCGGCGTTGCGAATGTAGTAGTTGTAAAGGTGGCTGTGGGCTGTAACAGCAGCGCACCTATAACCACTCAACACAATACTGATATTCTGTTCAACTACGTCCTTAAAGGGAGTATGACTTTAACCGGTGAAGACAACTATGCACACACGCTGGAGCCCGGTGACGCTTTTGTGGTACCACCGGCTTACAACACTCAGTACTCAGCCTGTTCCGATGATCTTGAAATACTAGAGGTATCGCTTCCCGGAGTCTTTGACACCACCGCAGGAAGTCGATGATGCGTACATTTTAAGATGCCTTTAAGATGACCAGTTCCAGTTACCCCCTGCAAAGGCACTGAAAGATGTCTGAAAAAAGACCACGCGCTTATATACAACCTTTAGCTGTCAGACAACGCATCTCGAGACCACAACCGAAGGGATTGCCTGTCGTCAATCTTAGTTTTAACGAGCTCCCATTCCCACCTTTGCAATCAGTACTAAATGCCATACAGTCGGCAACAACTCACGCCAACCTCTACGGTAACCCGACATGTGAAAAACTTAGAATTGCTATAGGCAGTACCTATCAACTTGACCCGAACTGCATTGTTTGCGGTAACGGAACAGAAGAGTTACTCGATATCATCGGTCGCTGCTTCGCAAACGATGGTGATGAGATCGTCATCTCTGAATATGGCTATATTCTATTTCCTATCATCGCACACCGTGTAGGTGCAAGATTGATAAAAGCCAAAGAGCAAAACTACACATCACATATTGACAACGTGCTGGCAGCGGTTACCGATAAAACACGTATAGTTTTTCTAGCCAATCCAAACAATCCAACTGGCACCATGGTTTGTGACGCAGAGCTTCGCAGACTGGCAGTTGCACTGCCACCGCAAACCGTTCTCGTTTTAGACTTAGCATACGGCGAGTTCGCGAGTAATTCCTACATTGCCAAAGTTCACGCCCTCGCTGGCGAATTTGATAACGTCGTTGTCACTCAAACGTTTTCGAAAGCGTTCGGATTGGCTGGTTTGCGGGTAGGTTGGTGCTATGCCTCAAAGTGGATGATACCGATACTAAATGCTGCAAGAGGAATGGGTACTGTCAACGCCGCAGCGCAGGCAGCGGCAATTGCAACGCTTGATAAACGCGACGCCATGTTATCGCGTGTTGGCACTATAATCGCTGAAAAAATACGCGTAGCCAATTCACTTTCTTTGATGGGGATTGAGGTCATACCCAGTGAAACAAATTTTCTACTGATCGCTCCATCCCCTAACCATTGTGATGTTGCTGATAAATTGGCCTCACATCTATTCGAGCATGCTGGCTTTGTGGTGAACCAAACGCGTGAAGCAGGTTTGGAACGCTTCATCCGCTTCTCGATATCACTTCCAGAGCACAACACATCTTTATTGAACAGCGTTCAAACTTTTATAGATAACGATCAGACCAACGACTAATGCAGAGCATCCCGCTATTTCCCCTCTCAGGAATTGTATTACCCGGAGGACGACTACCGCTGCGAATTTTCGAACAGCGGTACGTTGATATGGTTCGGGAATGTGTAAAGCAACAGACCGGTTTTGGCATCTGCCCTATCGACAACAACACAGCGAAAGCACATGCTTATGGCACCTTGGTTGAAATTATCGACTGGGATACCGATGTCAGCGGTCTACTGATTATTGTCACAAAAGGAATACAAAAATTCCGAATAATCAGTACTACCCGAAACACAAACGGCTTGCTACTGGCACAGGTAGAGCTGTTGCCGCTTGTAAAAAAAACAACTATTCCTTCACGGTATTCTGATTTGGTTGAATTACTGCGACGGGCCTTGCTGAATGTAGAAGCACTGCTCGACGATAACATCGACACCGATTTCACAGATGCAGTGTGGGTGAGCAATAGACTGTTAGAAACATTGCCCCTGGCAGTAGACCTGAGATTCGAATTAATGGTCATTGATGACCCCATAGCGCAGCTGGACGCGCTACAGGAATTTACAAAAAACTGGCAGCCGACTGCCCGGTTCAAATAACAGAGGCTTATTTGAATTGTGGCGGACAACGGGCATACGGTTGTAACTCACTCAGTCTGAGGTATTGGTTTTCGTCTGCTGTATCAATCACCTCCCACGCTTGCTCCTCTTCAAAAAAAAACGACAACGGGAACCCTCCTGCTTCAGTCAATTCAATTGCTCTTTCTTTAGCATCCTGAAACCCTGCCCATGCCGAGATGCCTATCGCCTCCATCATTTCGGCGTGGGTAAACACATAAACAGTCGAGTTACTTCCAACAGCAATATACCTCGTCAAGTGAAGTTCCCGTTATTCAAGCGACTCAGCTCTCCATCTCCCTTTTTCTTCGACGTACTTTTTTTGAATAAAATGCTGGCTCCCTGTCATCATCAACCCCGGGTGAAACTATTGTACGCTCGTAATCCAGCCAATCGGAAGCCTCAAGTAACGCTACATCGTCAACATACGTATAGTTGGATAGCAGTGAGTCCTTGTAGTGCTCTCTGTAGATTGGTTGCACTTGAATAAATGGCTTATCAGATCTGAAGTGTATGGGCACATCTGTTTTAGTCAATCGAATATTAGTGAACAACGGTCCAAACCAACGATCAGTTTCTACCAGACCTTCATAGTTTTCGAACCCTTCTGAGCGTGGCACATTGGCCGGAGACCGAACCAGCAGGCTCCAGTTTTTTCTGGTTCTTGCAAATAACCCGCTCCACACATTAATGATACCTGGTTCATCACATGCAGCAATGAGGGGCGGAATGTGGTTTTTTATATGCGCTGGACAGGCAGCATTGAAAGTGCTGAAGGCTTCGGGTAGTTGCACTGAATTCAAGTTGTACCAAGTATCTGAAGATTCCAACTTCCAGAGCGTGTCAGTACCATCCCACATCAAACTAAAATCTACTGGCGGAAAGAGGTGCCAGCCGAACGAAGAGGCGGCACATATGGGCTCACAATATTGAGCGGCACGTGCTGGCAGTGTTCCACCGACAGCACGGTGGCACCGCCGCGGAGGCTTTGCGGAAGGGAGAATTTTATGGAATTTGACCAGAAAATCCTCGTCCCCTGGAGCTTGCATAGATTTTCCCTTCCGCTAATTAACTAACTATTTAGGAGTACGCTTGGGTCGGAACGCAGAACTCCTCGCGCCGAGGCGCATTGATACTGTATTTTTGTACTCGGCAGGCGTCGTGCTGATTTTAACCGCAGACTTTTCACTTTCTGTGCTGGTATTCTTTTCGCTACTAGAGATGCTGGTGTCATTATGATTTTTCATGATTGTTCCTGCAGTAAATGAAGTACTCAAGCTAGCAGGTAGCAACGAAATCAGTAAAGGGAATTCATAATTCACGCTTTAGAGGCATAAATTCACGCTAAGTTCTGTGGCAAAATCCAACGAGGATAAGCAGACAGCAGCACAGGCAGCGGTCATAGAGATCATGGCACGTTTGCTCAGGCGACAGCATCAACTTCAACTTGCCCCAGCGCGCGACTGAGGATAGAAGCTGCCACTCGATTTGGCACTGGAAAGTCATCTTCCAGCATCGCACTCACTTCAAAAGCCGGATCTTGGCTTTTCATGATTTGAAAAACTTCCGCGGCTCTTTCCCGATTCCCGACATTTGCATGAGCTGCCGCCAGATAACGCAACGTTGGTGCAAATACATTTTTTTGATTCGGTCTATGTATCGAAATGGCCTTCTCCCCATGCTTTACCGCAGCACTATAATCCCCCATTACGGTGTCAATCATACAAAGCGACGTAGCAAAGCAGAAGCGATACGGGTTAAACAGTGATCTCTGGAATACTTGTGACGCGATGTAGCGTGCTTTTTCCAGATTTCCCTCATAGAAATTAAGTAGCGCGTAGCTATCCAACGCGAGAATTAAATCGGGATCTATCGTCAGGGCTCTCTCAAGCAAAGTTTCCGCTCTGTTAAAATCACGAAAAACGAAAGAGTAGACATGCGCCACCAAAGACAACGTTAGTGGGTTATTACCATCTTGAGTGATCGCTTTATCCATTAGATAGTGTGTTTTCGCTTTATATTCGTTCTCGTATTGTCCCTTTAGGTCTTCAAATCGAAATGCCATGAGATAGGCATACCATGCGTAATAGACACCCTTACCCTCGATTTCTATCGCTTTAGATAACGCATATTCAGCCTCGTCCAAACCAGCGCTTGATGTTGAAAATATTTTGTCAATAGCTCCGATTACAAGCTTTGCAGCAATGTGTCGATCAGGATCACCGAACACCCCGGGGTTTGACAACACACTGGCGATTTGATCAGTAAACTGTGTTGTTAATTTCGGTAGTATTTCACTCACTTCTTCTTTTGCAGATATCGTGTGAACGATACTCCACAACAACCGTTTGCTTGACGGGCAAGTCATCGATAGCGATATAACAATAGCACCATTCAAACAGTTGCACCGCACCAACAACATTGAATCCTGCTCGACAGCAGTATGGGTAGTGTGGTTCTCGCCGATTACACCGGAATAGTCGTAAATATTAAAAAAGCCCAGATTGCATAGCGAGATTCCCAATCGCGAAATAAGCGTATTTCCAACTATCTGAGCATCCAGTTCAGAGCCGGCCGTTACAAGAGGCAGAATGCCAATATTTATACTGGAGTTCTTTTGCACCAGTGGCACTTCACTAATTGAATGGTGGCTCTCTACTTCCGCTCGCATCGCTGCTAACCACCGGTTAAATTCTTTATCACGGACTTTAATGCTGTAGAGAAACTGACTATCCTCTGGCACGCTACACAATGTTTTTTCATGCAGATCAATAGTGGTCTGTGCCTTGTCGAGTGAGACTCCATTGCGCGTAACAATAAGTATATCTTTGTAGTGACCTAAACTATTCTTTAACTTTTTAATCGCATGTCTCAAGCTATCTTGAGCTTGCCTTGCGCTACGATCACTCCACAGCTTCTTTTGCAACCATTCCCTGGTGCACATTTCACCATTTGCCACAGCCAGCAGTGACAACAACGCTTTAATCTTTTGCCCGTTCGGAGTCAGCTCCTCCTGTTGCGGCCCGATTACTCTCATTGATCCAAAAAGCCTAATAGTCACAGCCATTCCGAACTCCTCGAGAAAATAAAATTCAGCTTGAAATTATCGGCTAGTTTCAAGCTGGTTGTTGAAAAATACATTATTCTGACATTTGCTGGATACGCTTGATTTACGATTGACATTTACAGGATTTTAATACCACCGATCGCATATAGCATTACCGGCGTGTTTTACTGCCGGTGGAGTCGGATGCAAAGATTTCCGTTCTCATTTTGTACCGTCAGTCACAGTGTGATCTTTATCAAGTGGACACTGCAAGTGAGCAAGCTGTCTGATACCGCCATCATTTTCGCACGAGTGTTGAATAGTCATACAGCCCGGCAGTTGCTTGGTTACTTGGTTGCTTGTGGTGTCAGTATTTCCGGCCAGATCAGGACACACATTGCGCATTTCCCAACATCTGAAAAATTCAGGAGAAGGTTTGCCTCTGAGATCAACCACTAAGCTATATCGTTCCACTCAGATTGAGACTGGATAAGCCCGTCAATAACAACAAAGCGATCAACAAATCGAACATCGGAAAAACTCGTGCCGTCTACCCAGGCACCGCTAAGCGTGCCATAACAATAAACTATAGATTCAGTTCCGTTTTGGCTTTGATCGAAACGTTCAATCCTCTTGCCTATTGACTGGTAGCGCTTCTGTAGCCACGCCACAAGCCGGGGCAAGGTGGTAAATTTCTTACCACCGGGATATGTCGCACAGAATTGTTGACTGAGATAAATTTGCGCACTCTCGACGTCATTATTTTCCATTGCTTTCAAAAACCGCTGGATAGAGACCAGTGCATCAGGTGATTCAGCTGTATGAATTTTTGGCGACGGCGGTGTTTTCACCGCATTGGGCGGCAACTTGTCAATATGGCGCAACATGGCAACGAATTCTGCTAACTTCTTTTGTTGATATTCGTTCACATCTATCGATGAGTAATCTAAAAACCCTTTGCGGGTACTGAGCCCGATACGCCCATCCTTCATATGATTTTCTATTATGGCTGGTGCAGCATAGCGCTCATTGTTCATCGCCTTGGTCATGTAGCGGCTGGCGTAGTAAAGAATATCGCCGCCGCCCCAGTCGATAAATTCAAGCAGGCCTAGAATTGCAAAGCGAAATCCAAATCCATACTTCGTGGCTTTATCAATATCTTCAACCGTTGCCACACCCTCTTCTACCATTCGGGCGGCTTCGTTCATTGCTAATGCTTGTATTCGTGGAACAATATAACCAGGACTAGCGGAGCACACTACCGGTACTTTGCCAATGTATTCCAGCAGTGTATTCAAGCGCGTCACATTGGCAGGGTCTGTGTCGCGGCCTGGTGATACTTCAACTAGCGGAACCAGATACGCCGGGTTTAACCAGTGCGCATTTAAAAAACGATCCGGGTGTAGTACAAACGGTTGCAGCTCATCAGATAAGATAGTGGATGTGGTTGATGCGATGAGCGCCGACGGCTGGGCGAAGCGGGAAGCCATCTTGAGTGCTATCTCTTTCGCATCAATTGTTTCCGGGACCGCTTCGAAAATGATATCAGCATTATTTAATCCGCTAGCACAATTGTATTGTGCAAAATAGCTGACCTTTGCAACTGTGCTTGTAATGTCAGTAGCGTCTAGCAACCCAATATTGCTTAGCATGTTCACTGTTGACTGAATCTCTTCCATCGCGGATTTTCGCAACGCCTCAAATTCAATTGAAGAGCGCTCTTTTACATCGATTATTCGTACTTCATGGCCCGCTAGAGCAAAGGTGATGGCAATTCCCCGCCCCATTCTGCCCGCACCAATAGAGGCAATGATTTCCCGATCAGGGTTCTCTTGTTTTGGCACGTTAGAATCCATCTTTGAACAGGGCTTGTAAGTCCTTTTGCGTCATGTCGTGTAGCTCCAGTGACGTAAGTGTACGCCCGTCACGTTGAAAATCAGCATCACAAACTGCAGACCCTATTGCCAATAATCCAGTGGCGGTAGGCGCCGGTACATCCGCCCAATTAGCGATGGAGACCAGCAATGCCAAACCGATCTGCACATCCTCACGCATATACCGGTGCTTCTGCAAGATCAGTTGTTCTCGCCAATCCCCCGAATCCACCAATTTATCATGCGCTAAATTGCCGTACATCCATTCGTCCGCAGCATTGTCATAGTGATCAGATAACGGGAAGTGAGGCGCTTGATAACCGAGTGACTCCCGCACAGCAATACGCTCATTATCCAAACGTGTAGTCACGCGACGAACCGACGCTTGCGTGCCTTCGTTGTGAATATCCCAGTGATCAAAATGTTCAATAGCCCCCGCATTCATTAGAATAAGCGGAGGATGTATGATCGGGCCTGCATTCATTAGAGCACCGGAAAGGGCGTCTTGCGCATCTTCCACTGACGGATAGGCTTGCCTGATTACGCTCAGCGCATGCACCTTTTCCCGCATTGGAAATACACCCGACGGCAGCCGAGTGGCGCGAGTGGTGATCGCAATTTCGAATTCACCGTGCTTGCGGGTTAAATAAGGCAACGTGCCAGCTTCAGCAAAGCTAACGTTTGCCTTATTGCCGGCAGCAAAGACAATTTTTGCCATGATATAGCTACCCAGACTCCCGGGCGGTAGAAACACCACCTGGCCATCAACCAAATGCGGTGCCAACAGGTGTGCGATATCTTGTTGTGCATTTGCCGGAGTCGGACACACAATGAGAGGCGCATCGGCTATCGCTTCAGATATATCTGAGGTCACCAAAGACAGCGCAACCTGGCGTTCACTCTGAAAGTCTTTCAGCGTAAGTGTGTTGTGGTTATTTTGTAGTGCTTGCACACCCTGAACATCGCGCCGCCAGAGTCGAACCTCATGACCCTGATCTGCCAAATCTGCTGCCGCCGCGTAGGAACCGTTGCCACCGCCCAGTATTGCTATTTTCATCAGCTTATCTCGCCTGTATAAATGGGTGCTCGTTAGTTGCAGGGAGTGTTCATGACTGGATATTTACAGGCCTTTGGGATGCGTCATGAATTCCTCCAGCACCTCAGGTGGTGGTTTAACAAAATCAGATACCCGACTTGTGCTCAATCCTGTGGTGGCTTTTAGTTTAACCGCCATTTCTGCCATCTTGACAACAATAGGAATGCCGTTTATCACCGGCGCACCGTTCACTACATGTTGTTGAATTTGAGAAAACAGCAGCATGGGAATTCCGCCACCGGGTATCAGCACGTCTACGCCCGCATCGACCAGCGGCTTGGCTTGCTCTTCAAATAATTTGACTACCATCTGGAGTCTTTCATCATCACCAAACGCTTCCATAATCTGCCCTGGCTGAAACGTCATGGCGTGCACGCCGGTAACACGCTCAGACAATCCATACTTAGTGATCTGATGATGGAACCAGGAAATGTAACGTGGGTTTATGGTGACTATGCCCGAACGTTGACCTAACTGACAGGCGTGCAGCATAGATGACTCCCCTAGCCCGACCACTGGTATATCAACCACCGAGCGCGCCTCATACAAGCCAGCGTCTTGAAAATGGCCTACGACAAACGCATCATAGCCTTCACGTTCAGCCTTCACTGCATTGCATATCACTTCTCTGGCGCATCTAAACTCTACAATGGGGTGCGCGTAAGAATCGTGCGGTGTAATGCCTTTAATATCGACCGTAGTCCCCTGGTCAATAACATTGTCCAGGTGCTTGCCTAGAAAGTCCCAATAGGACTGCCCGTGCTCTGCGTCAACGTAGCTTTGATACCAGATTTTCATTTTATCTACCTAGATTAGCTCAGCTCGAATCGCCAGAGATTCTTCATTATGCCCTCACCAGACAACGATTAAAGCAAACCATAGTGGATACCTTGGTACTTATTCTTCTCTACAACATCGATTAGGCGATTAAGTTATTGTTCTCTACTTACCCAAGCCCGGCAACCACAACGCAATACCTGGCCAGATGATCATCAGTGCAACGAGTAATATGGAACAGCCAATAAACGGAAGCGCCGCCAGGTAGATGTCACGCATAGTCGTATCCGGTGGTGACACGCCTTTCATCACGAATAGCAATAAACCAAAAGGTGGCGTGGTAAAACTGATCTCAAGTGCCATCAGGGTAATGACTGCAAACCAGATCAAATTAAAATCCAGCGTCTGGGCCAATGGAAAAAAGATCGGTACGGTAAGTAGCATCATGGACAGTTGATCCATGAACATGCCTAACACCAAAAGAATACCGAACATGATGAGCAACATCACAATGGGCGCTAACTCAAAGCCGGTTGCCCAGTTGATCAATCCCGTACTCGCTCCTGAAAAGGCGAGCAATGAAGAAAACGTGGCAGAGCCGAATATGATCAGCAGCGCCATCACAGTAACGCGCAGAGCACCATCAACCGATGCAATAATATTTTTGATCGTTAACTTGCGATAAAGCGCTGCCAGAATCAATACCCCTAAGCAACCAAACGCGGCTGATTCCGATGGCGTAGACCAGCCGTTGAGGATAAGCAAAATGACAATAATCACCACAGACATCATCGGCAATACATCTAATAAAAACAATTTGCCGCGTTGCGCCCAGCTAACACGCTCTACTTCATAGGCCGGTGCTGCATCAGGGTCAATCATGCACATGATTAGAATTAATATGACATAAAAGCCCGCCAGCATCAGTCCTGGAATAATACCGGCGATCAACAGTTCACCAACATCCAGGTTAGCGAGTGTTGCGAGTAAAACAGCAAGTGCCGATGGCGGAATTAACATGGCAAGTCCACCAGTACCTAGTATGGGACCAATAGACATGTGCTTCTTGTAGCCTCGGGCCTGCATCTCCGGCACCATCAGTGACCCCAGCAAGGCAGTCGAACCCATTGATGAGCCAGATAGCGTTGCGAAGGCGGTACCACCTGCCACTGTCACAAAAGACAAGCGCCCGGGTATACGGCCCATCAACTTATCAACAGCACTGAACATACGCTGAGCCAGCCCTGTAAAAAAGAATATTTCACCCATCAGCAGAAACATGGGAACTGGCATTAGATTAAATGTGGTCACTGTCGGCACGGCATTGTTTGCCAGCTGCCCTATACCACGTGACATCTGAGTGAAGAGATCACCGTTACCCCCCATGAAGTAGGTGGCACCGATCATATTGGCGGCAAGAAATGCGAGCGCCACAGGCACCCCAAGGAACATAAAAAATAGTATCAAACCGAGCAGAAAGCCGAGCGCCGTGTACCACTCCATCAGAGAATCTGCTTCATTCGTGGACGCCTGCTTCGCCGGTGTGGAGTGTCTCGCGACCAAACACGAATCGTAAAAATTGCAAGGCCATCAGTGAAAAGCAGATTGGCATAGAGACCAGCAACATCCACTTAGGCATATCTAAAGAGCGCATATCGTAGTCTGCTCGATTAAACGCCTTTAGCGTCGCCTCACCGGTATACCACACCAGGGTCAGGCAGATAAGCACACAGATGAGTGTGACCATACGGGAAAAACCAGGTGCCAGGCGTTTTGGAATAATGGCAGTGAGTAGCTCAATGTAGACGTGCCCTTTGTGCTTTACCAGCCACGGGGATGCCGCCATGACTATGTATAGAAGCCCGTATTCGGAAAAAGTAAAAACATGCGAAGAGCCGGAGAATCCAAAGGATCGCGCGGTCGCCTGAAAGACAATGGCAAACATGATCGCCACCAGATATATACCAGCAAAAAATGCCAGGGCATTACAGAGTTTGTCGATCAGGCGCATAGAATGGAATCAACACAGGCGAGGAGCATATAGGGGCACTGTTGGTGTTTATCATGGTTGGCGTATGTCAGCGTGCTTGACTCCGCCCGGCCGACTCATGGCATAAATTCGTTTAAACAGCAAACTTGTATAGTTCGGTACTGGCAGTAAGCTGCTCATTGGATCAACAATCCATGAACAGCTTACTGGTCAAAGTACATTCAATAATTGATTAACTATTCACCAAAATAGAGCTTGCGCAAGGCATCATAGTCGTTGTCACCGCCCATCTTCTCAAGCCGCTCCTTCATACGACCCCAGGACGCATCATCCGCCATCTTAAGATAAGCCGCGGATGCTTCCGGTGACATAGAGACAAACTCCATTCCGCGTTTTGTCAGTTCGGCAGCATCGGCTTCTTTGTCCTTTTGACGATCTGCCCAGGACTTGGCTTCCCAATCAACTACCGTATCCTGAATTATTTTCTGTGATTCAGGTGTTAGGGAGTCCCAGCTGTCTTTATTGAAAATCACGCCGATATCGGTGTTGTAGAACTCGGGGTCAATTCGGTACTTCATGAATTTATCCCACTTAAGATCCATGAGTCCGATCGATGTCCAGGCGGCAGCATCGACTACGCCTTTTTCCAGCCCTGCGTAGACTTCGGTGGCAGGCATTGATGCAGTGGTTGCATTCATGGCTTCAAAAAAAGCATGGTAAATCGGATTGTCACGCAGCTTTACACCGGTGAGATCAAGCACACCGTTGTCATCAAACTTAAAAGGCTTTGAGTTGTAGATGTGAAATTTAATACCACCATCTATCCAGCCCAAGTGGCGAACGTTAAAACGCTTTTGATGCGCTGCATCCATTAGTTCGGCACCTCCGTTTTCACGGACCTCCATGGGCGTCATTTTAGAAGCAACCATCGCATCAATTTCAGGCACCGATGCACCATAGAAACTACCTGGGGTGTGCACCATATCGACAACCCCATCTCGAACTGCATTAGGTTGTTCGAACATGGCTATCGCTTCAGGGCCACCTCTAACGCTGATTTCAACAACACCCTCGCCTCGTTTGTTGATATCTTCGACCATCGCTAAAAAAGTTTTGGTGTAGACCAGAAAGCCCGGGAAAGCGTGTACGGCAGAGACTTTGTCCACTGCGTGAGCAACACCTGTTGAAGCGGCCATTACGCAAATAGAAGCCGCCAGTGCGACGCGCTTAAAGTTGTTCTGTAGTTTTTTCAAATTTCCTCTCCGGTACATGTTTGGTATTTCACATCAGATAGTTCACAGCTGATGGTCAAGTAGTATATGCATTCACATATAATGTCAACAAATGCTTGATCTACCTTGCCTCATGCTTTAAATCTACCTTAAATAGGCAGCAATTGCTTGCAAATAACGACGAAAAAGAAGACCGTATAGCCATCCAGGCGGAGCAAAACGAATAGTAACCTGTAGGCAAACATAAGCTGAAAACGCATCCACTGTACGCCACTCCGGTGGATTCGCTTTCAGCTTTTGCCCGCCTACGTTACTTGCTTAACACCTACACATCGTAGCTGTACACAAGCAAGAGCGTCAAGGAAACCCGAAGCGTGAGCGAGTGGCATGTTCACGAAGAATTTCAATTTGCATTAGAAGCTCATTAACATGATCAGCCCATCAGCAATACCACACCGCTAAATCATCAACGATCCAACACTCGCGCCACCACACACATAAAGCGTTTGCCCGGTAACAAAGCTGTTATCAGGGTTACAAAAAAACAAAAACGCGTTAGTCACATCCTGAGCGGTGCCAAGCCGACCAACGGGAATTCGCTTAGCCAAGGCATCTTGCTGAGGACTGTCTTTTTCAATAATGCCCCAGAAGTTATCGGTCAATATCGGTCCCGGTGCAACGACGTTAACGGTGATTCCATACTGCGCAAGCTCAAGCGCCCAGGTACGGGCCATACCGATCATACCCGCCTTGCTGGCGCTATACGCCGTACGAGTCGGCGCACCAAGTGCTGCACGTGAAGCATTAAACATCACACGTCCAAACTGACGCTTTTTCATACCGGGAAGGCTGGCCTGCAGCAAAGTCAGTGCTGAGCCAAGGTGCAGTTGTGCAAGACCGGTGATGTCTTCAGATGTAGCCTCTTCAATAAGGTTAGGCCAAATCAAACCGGCATTGTGCACAAGATGGGTGACGTCGAATCTGGTTTTTATCTCGTCAGCCGCTGCTGCTACAGCAACCGGATCAAGCAGATCAGCCTCTATAGCATGCAAGTTGGCGTGCTTCTTATCAGGCGCGATGCGATCAACCGACACAACGGTATAACCTTGCTCAAGCAGGCGAACTGCCAGATCAGCGCCAATGCCTTTACTTGCACCTGTGACTACCGCTGTATAGTCACTCATGAGTTCACCATTGCCAACACGCGAAGCGGGCTGCCAGTACCGTTTTTTATCTTCAGCGGAGCACACATTAAGATCGCGCCTGTCGGTGGCAACTGATCAAGATTGGCAAGGCACTGCAAGCCATACTTACCAGCACCATGTAAAAAATAGTGCGCAGGGTACGGTGGCACGTAATGCGCCCCCTGCCCGGCATCCGTGCCCACTGTCTCCGTGCCAAAGCCGCGTATATTGCGTTCGTTAATTAGAAAGCGAATACCATCTGCAGTAGGCCCTGGTGAGTGCGGTCCATCTTCACGCATGTTGAGGTACGGCTCACCCGATCGTTTAGACCAATCAGTTCGCATTAGCACCCAGGAATCTTCAGGGATCACACCGTGCTCTGCTTCCCAGGCTTGAATGACCTCTGGCGTCAGTTCGTAATCATCATCTACAGCAGCACCGGCAGAACAATCAATCACTACAACTG
>CALGJU010000142.1 GCA_937928685.1 uncultured Granulosicoccaceae bacterium | reverse complement strand
TGGCACCGGCAGCTGATGTCGCACCTGAAGTGCTACTGCTTGGTTTGTCTCGATTTTGTAGCCAGTTAGGATAGCTGTCGATATCACCGTCGAACTCTTCTACGCACCCGTCATGTACCAGTAATAAGGTATCGCAGGCCATTTTAAGCAGATGTCTATCATGCGAAATTAAAACAATGCCGCCGTTGAATTCCTGAATGGCAACAGTTAATGCATGGCGCATTTCAATATCTAAGTGGTTGCTTGGCTCATCCAGCAGCAGTAGGTTGGGTCGTTGGTAGACAAGCATGGCCAGAACGAGTCGCGCTTTTTCACCGCCTGAAAATGGTGCCACTTTATCGAATACCCGATCACCCTGAAAGCCGAAGCCACCGAGAAAATTGCGTAACTCCGACTCACTGGCTTTTTCATCCAGTTGTTGTAGATGATCCAGTGGTGTGTCGTTGACATTGAGTTGATCCAGCTGATGCTGAGCGAAGTACGCGATGTTCACGTCTTTTGCGAATTGGAATTCCCCGCTCATGGCATCAAGCTCGCCTGCGAGCATTTTGATGAGTGTGGATTTACCAGCACCATTAGGACCCAGTAGCCCGATACGGGCGTCGTTGTGCAGCTCCAACTTTATTTTTTCTAACAGTGCGGTGCCGTTGTAACCGACGGACGCCGCTTTGATTCGTAGTAGCGGATCTGGAAGTTTGTCCGGATCTTTAAAGCTGAATTTAAATTGCGAGTCAACGTGCGCAGGGGCTATGAGTTCAAGTCGTTCCAGCGCTTTGACGCGGCTTTGCGCTTGTTTGGCCTTTGTGGCTTTGGCTTTAAAGCGTCGGACGAAATCACTCATGTGTGCGATGTCGCGTTGTTGCTTAATGTAGGCTGATTGTTGAACAGATAAATGTTCAGCGCGCAATCGTTCGAACGCGGAATAGTTGCCGGTGTATAGCTTCAGGGTTTTATGTTCCACATGTGCAATTTCCTTAACCACATTATCCAGAAATTCACGGTCATGTGAAATGAGAAGCAGTGTGCCATCGTAATTTTTCAACCACACTTCAAGCCAGATGACGGCATCCAGATCAAGGTGGTTGGTTGGCTCATCAAGAAGTAGTACGTCTGACCGGCACATCAGTGCTTGTGCTAAGTTCAACCGCATCCGCCAGCCACCTGAAAAACTGTTAACGGGCTGGCTCAATTGCTCGGTACTAAAGCCGAGTCCGTTTAATAACGTCGATGCTCGTGCTTTTGCGGTGTAACCCCCGGCTACCTCAATGGCGGAATGTATTTCAGCTTGCTTTATGCCGTCATCATTGGTTTGTTCAAGTCGATTTTGCAGTTGTCTAAGTTCTTGATCACCGTCAATAACAAATTCGACTGCGTTGCGATCTGTGGCCTTAACCTCTTGTGCGACATGTGACACCACCAGGTTGGAGGGCATGTCAAAGTCGCCGCTGTCGGGGGCGAGATTGCCGAGTATTAAGTGGAAGAGTGTGGTTTTGCCCGTGCCGTTAGCACCGGTAATGCCGACCTTATGGCCACGATGAATGGTAAATGTGCATTCATCAATGAGAACACGGGGTCCTCGACGGATGCACAAATTGGTAAACGTCAACATGGCTTATGATTCGCGGGGTCAGTAAGGGCGCTGTGTTGATAACAGCGCCCGGGGTTTTAGTGGGGCATTCTACTACTTTTCTATAGTTGTTGGGACTGTGAGCTGTGGTTGGTTTTTGCAGTGGTCTTATTTGCTAATAAGAGTTAGCTGGTCGCCGTTACTCAGAGCCCAGATGCTGCCATCCTGGCTTACTTGACTGATATTGATATCCTTGCGAGGGTTGGCTCGGCAATTGGTGTAGTTAATTTCGCAAGTATAGTATCTGAGTCTGGATTGTTCGATTTCATAGTAGGAATTCGTCTGGCAGATAAATCGACCGCCAACCCCGTCCGGCCAGCTGTTTAAGCCACTGCTTTTCCACTTAAACTGGCTCACCCGCTTGGTGGCATCTGCGCAATCACTGCCGTTATAAATTCGCATCTGTGGCTGTGTTTCGGCCACAGGAATGTCACCGATTGGGCGGGTGTTATTTGCGTCGGTCAGAGTTGTATTCGTGGGTGATACCCCGCGAGCGGTTAAAGAAAGTGTTGTGCCGTTGGCAAATAGAAGCCCCGGGTTGCCGTCAACTCGAGTGCGGCGTTCTGCCTTGATATTGTTCTTCGGGTCGGGTTGGCAATCGGTAAAGCCAGTAGAGCATTGATGCCTCACCAGGGTGAGCCTTTCAACCGCATAGTAGTAGTTTTCCATGCACACAGTGTTTGCCCCGATGCCCTTTGACTCGACTGTCCGGGTGGTGCCTTTCCAGGTGAATCTGCTGGTGGTTTTGGTGTTGTCAGCACATTCGTGAGCGTTACTATTGAATAGCAGTTCTGAATCAGTTTGGGGATCAACTATTACACCGGCGTTGTCTTGTACCGCATCCACTTCCATTACCGCCAGTCGTGAACCATCGCGGAAGAATAGTGATGCATTGCCGTTGTTATCGGTGCCGGCGCGGCTGGCGCGAATATCAAAGTCAGGGTTGCGACGGCAATTTTCAAAGCCGCTTTCACACTGATAGTGCTTCAACGCCAGCTGGTCAGTTTCATAATAAGAATCTTCCATGCAAATAGTGTTTCGACCGATGCCGCGAGGGTAGGTGGTGCCATTGATGGCGACCCATTTGTACTGACTGGTCAGATTGGTCGGGTCTGCGCAGGCGTGCGCTCGACTGCTTGTGGTTTGTGGAAGCACATTGGAGCCGCGATCACGAGCGAGTTCGGGGTTATTAATACAAGGTTCACCGCGATAGCAGAATGCGTTGTAATAATTGGCAAGGCTGTGTGCAATGGCTTCAGAGAACGCTCGATTGCCAGGCAGGTTTTGGAAGTTTTCCGGTGCATTGGCGGCGGCTTCATATCGCCAGAAACCGACGCCATTGTTGTAATTGTAGTCAGGCGCTCGGTATATCTGCCAGGATCGGCTGTTATCGTTAAAGATGCTTTGGTATTCGGGCAGTTGGCTGATGGATTCAAAAATGCGTAATCGAGCGGTTCGATTGTCGTTGGTTCTCAGATCTCTCACTCGTTGTCGCGTCTCTGATGGATCCGGAGCCCGGCCCAGCATGTTGAGATACAGCGATTGCACGAAGCGACTCTGGGAGGGGTGAGTCCAATCGATGCCGTCTGGAAAATACACTGCATGTGCGCTCAGTGGCAGAAAAATGAGCAGAAAGGTAGCCAATAATCGGTGTCGCATTGTGCCGGTCTCCGTGTGATTTTGATCACACTAAACCTTAAAGGTAGTTGAGAACAAGCTGAATTCCCAATAGGTTGCAGCCGATTTGCGGAATCGGGCGGTGTCAGGTGTGTGGTTCTGGCAGGTCTGTCGGCTGGGTAAAGAAAGCGGTTTTTTGGTCGCAACAGTGGGGTGAGACGTCAAAGGTGTTTCAGACCTCCGTCAACTTACGGTCGTCTGTGACTGTGTATGATTTTGAACATACGCTACCTCACCTTTACGCTGACTGTCGCTTTGGTATCAAGAGCTTTGTTATGTTGAAATCGCTGTCTACACAATTCGCTATGACCCTGGTCCTTGGGCCGTTGGGGCTTATCTATAGTAGTGTTGCCGCTGCAGTGTTTCTAACACTCGTGTTCGCTGTGCTGTATTTTACAGAACTTGGCTCAATGGCCGCGCTTGTGGTTTGGCCAATTGCCATTATTACCGGCCTTGTATTTGTAAAAATGCACAATGATCGTATGCGTCAATCTGGTAGCCGGTTGTTGTTGGGGCCAGGTGAAGACGGCGACCTGGTCAGTGCGGCTGGTGTCTGGGGGCGTGGGCTTGCGGTATTGTCGATTATGGCAATTGGTGGATATTTCGCTTTTTGGTATTTGCCGGGCAGCAGCAAGATCGGACGCATAGTAGAGGCAACACCCACTGCTATTGAAAGTAGCACTGCCGCTTCCAGTGCGGTAGACGCTGAAGATCCAATTACGTCGGTGGTTACCACAGCCGCTGAGCCCGCAGAAAATACTTTCACTATCGTGACTGTGGATGACAGAGTCGTTACCCCGGTAGTGATTGGTACTTCATCTGGCCCGGATGTCAGTTTCGGCGAGATGCTGTACGTTGATGCTGAGGTGGTTAACTTACGCAAGGGGCCGGGCAATGGCTATTCAATTCTGGTGCAGGTCGAGCGTGGTGATGAATTGAGTGAGATCGGTCGTCAGGGCGGGTGGGTTAACGTCACCGCGGTCGATTCAGGCATCACGGGCTGGATTTTCGGCCGCTTGGTGAGCAATCCGCAGCGGTAGGTTTTGCACGACTTTTAATGTCGTCTCCTGTCAACTGAAGTTCCCTGGGTATCCTCTGGTTTTCCTGCGGCGTGATCTTATTCACAGTCTGTGGGTAACGATCGTGACTTTGCAGTGCCTGATTGTTTAGTCTCCGGACATTGGTGGAGAATAACAATGCTTAAAGGCAATCTGATCGTAGGTAAAAATCAGTCGGTAGTATTGCATGCAAAGTCGCTGCAAGATCTGGTCAAGCTCGCTGAGACTAAAAGCCCGGGCGCTTTGCGTCTTCGAGTGAATCTTGATGAAGCTGATTTGCAGCTCGATTGGCTTGTGGATGATTTCTCCTCAGCCACTGCTCTGCCGGTCGGCAAATTTCCCCAGCAGTGATTCCCTCTGAAACTATATAACTTGATCGTATTGGTGTCTGATGTTTTGCGGTACTACACTTTAGCAGTAATGTGCACAATCCGGATACCAAGTGCTGCGATACCTATACAACGATCATATTATTGAAGAGCCCGCTCTCGCAGCTGACCTGACGGTTCTCGATTATCTAAGGGAGCACAAGCAATTGTGTGGCACCAAAGAGGGATGTGCCTCAGGTGATTGCGGTGCATGCACAGTGGTGTTGGCCGAACGGATCGTTAACGATACCGGTGCAGAGGAGCTGCAATACCGTTCGGTAAACAGTTGTATAACGTTTGCAGGCGCGTTACAGGGCAAGCAATTAATCACTGTTGAAAATTTAGCTGATCAACACACTCTGCACCCGTCACAGCAGTCGATGGTGGATTGCCATGGCTCGCAGTGCGGGTTCTGTACGCCCGGGTTTGTGATGTCTATTTTTTCCGCCATGCAGAACCCCCCGACACAACAACCTGACCGTGAATTCATTGACCAACAGTTGGGCGGCAACTTGTGTCGCTGTACGGGCTATCGACCGATTGTTGATGCAGCTGAGCAAGCGATGAGGAGGGCTGGTGAAGACGATAAGTTCAGTCGCAACAAGACGGCAACGCTTGCACTGTTAAAAGAAATTACAGAGACAGAATTGTCAGATAAAAACTGTAATGGATTCTTTCGGCCTCACACGGTAGCAGAGCTATGTCAGCTCCGGGCAGACTATCCAACGGCATTGTTATTGTCTGGTGGTACAGACCTCGCGCTACGTGTAACTCAAAATCTGGACTCCCTTGATCAAATTATTATGATTGGAGAAATTGCAGAGCTTAAGTTTTTTAACGTTGAACCAGAGCTTATTAGATTCGGTGCCGGGCTCAGCCTTACTGAGTTTCGCAAGCGAATTACCGCTTTGTGTCCCGATCTTGAAGAGCTGCTGGTGCGCTTTGGTGGAACGCAGGTCCGTAATCAAGCCACAGTCGGTGGGAATTTTGCCAATGCTTCTCCGGTTGGAGATTTACCTCCTGTGCTTATCGCGTTGAACGCATCGGTCGTTTTGCAATCACTACGGGGTCAGCGAAGCATCAGTGCAGAGGAATTCTTTGTCTCATACAAAAACACATCGATGCAGGCAGATGAGTTTGTTCGTGAATTCTCTATTCCTCGCAATGTTTTCGACGCTACTGATAAGTCGCAGCGGGTGATAAACAAGTTTTACAAAATAAGTAAGCGGCTTGATGATGATATCTCTGCTGTCTGTGCCGCTATTCATTTAGTTTTGGAAGGAGAGACAATTGTTCGAGCGTCTACTGGCTTCGGTGGAATGGCAGAAATTCCTAAGCGGGCAGCGACACTTGAAGCGGTGCTCATTGGCAGGGTATTGGATAAGTCGTGTATAGAAGAAGCTCGTCAGGCACTAAAGCAGGACTTCACACCGATTGATGATGTTCGTGCGAGTGCGGCTTACCGAATGCAAGTGTGTGAAAACCTGCTGATTCGATTGTCCAGTGAAATATATTCACCAGAAGTGGCAACACGCGTAACTGCTCATGGCTGCTAAAGCTCACGACAGTGCAGTGAAGCATGTATCTGGCTCTGCCCGGTATGTTGATGATGCTATCGACATGGGTTGCAAGCATATAGCTATTGGTGGCAGTGCGATTGCCTATGGAAAGATTGTATCGATGGATCTTAGTGGCGTTCGAAACAGTCCGGGTGTGATAGACGTTATCACGGTGGATGATATTCCGGGCCATGTTGATATTGGTCCGGTGTTTAAAGGGGATCCTCTGTTAACTTCTGAGCAAATCGAATTTTACGGGCAAGCCGTATTTGCGGTGATGGCAGATACGCAGGCTCAGGCTCGTCGTGCCGTTAAACTCGCAAAAGTTAAATACATCAAAGATAAACCTGTCCTGCAATTAACAGAGGCGATTGAAAAAGAGTTTTACGTCAGGCCGCCACATCAAATGAAGCGTGGCGAGGCAATGCAGGCTTTAGAGAATGGCCCGCATCGTCTGGCCGGTAACGTGACAGTGGGCGGGCAAGAGCACTTTTATCTTGAAGGTCAGGTGGCCGCCGCCAGCGTTGACGAAGATGGTGGTATTCATTTGTTAAGTTCAAATCAAAACCCGACAGAAGCTCAAAAGCTCGTCGCGGAAGTGCTGAACATAGCAATGAAAGATGTGTTGCTTGAAACTCGCCGTTTAGGAGGCGGATTCGGTGGTAAAGAGACGCATGCAAACGCTTGTTGTTGTTTTGCGGCATTGTTTGCACAGCGCAACCATTGTAAGACGATTTGTCGATTGTCACGCCGGGACGATATGGTGATGACGGGTAAACGTCACGAGTTTATCAATGACTATGATGTGGCTTTTGATAGTGATGGTTGCATTAATTCAATTCGCTATACGTTGGCCGGTAACTGTGGTTCTTCCCCTGATTTGTCTGACGCGATTGTTGATCGCGCGATGTTTCACTGTGATAACGCTTACTACTATCCTAATGTGTTGATTGATGGTTTGCGTTGCAAAACTCATACAGTGAGTAATACAGCATTCAGAGGCTTTGGGGGTCCCCAGGGAATGCTGGCTGCTGAGGCAGTTATAGACGCAATTGCTTTTGCCTTGAATAAAGATCCGCTTGATGTTCGAAAGCAGAATTTTTATTCTGAAGGGGAGTTAACTCCCTACCACCAGGCGGTCACTGATTTCACTGTGCCGAAGATGGTAGAGTCACTTGAGGTATCTTCTGATTATCGACGTAGACGGGCATCTATTCGGGCCTTTAATAAAAGTAACCCGATACTGAAAAAAGGCATTTCATTAACGCCAGTGAAATTTGGTATATCGTTTACGGCCACCCATTTAAACCAAGCCGGGGCGCTGCTACATCTCTACACCGATGGTACGCTGCATCTGAATCACGGTGGCATAGAAATGGGGCAGGGGCTTTTTATGAAAGTCGCGCAGGTGGTATCAGATGAGCTGGGTTTGCCGGTAAGTGCCATGAAAATATCAGCCACCCGTACTGACAAGGTGCCCAATACTTCTGCCACGGCTGCATCCTCGGGTTCTGATCTCAATGGTATGGCAGCTTTGGTCGCGGCCCGTAAAATTAAACAAAGGTTATTAGATCATATTGTCAATTCCACCGGTTGTGAGGCTGATGCTGTGTCTTTCCACTCAACTGGTGTTGCGATTTCCGATGCGCCGGCCATGAGCTGGGCAGAGCTTGCTAACTCTGCATGGATAGCCAGAGTATCGTTGTCAGCGACAGGGTTTTATAAAACACCAGAGATCTACTACGATCGCGAGAACGCTAAGGGCAGGCCTTTTCTTTATTATGCGAATGGTGCGGCAGTGAGTGAAGTGGTTATCGATACTCTGACAGGTGAATCGAAAATCCTGCGTACTGACATCATTCACGACGTTGGCAATTCTATTAACCCGGCGATAGATATTGGTCAAATTGAAGGTGGGTTTATTCAAGGGGTGGGGTGGTTAACGACTGAAGAGCTTAAATGGAATGCTGACGGGCGCTTGCTTTCTGATGGACCCGCTACTTATAAAATTCCGGCGATCGGCGATGCGCCGCATGAGTTCAATGTACAGCTATTGACGGGCTGCCCTAACCCGGCGCCGACGGTAATGCGCTCTAAAGCGGTCGGTGAGCCACCGTTGATGTTGGCGCTGTCTGTCTGGTGCGCTATTCGCGATGCCGTTGCGGCAGCGGGTGACTATCAGCACTTCCCGGCGTTGAACGCTCCGGCGACCGCCGAGGAAATTCTACGCTGTGTCCGGGAGGTGTCAGTAACTCGTTGAGATTGTGTTGGCCATATGGGCAAAGTGCGCTTTGCGTTTCGGGCGGGGCGGCTGGGACTTCATTTTGTCCATTTAATCTTTTATAAAAGCACTCACTGCACCACCGCTTTGTTGCACCTTGAAAATAGAGGTGGGGTCCGGTGGTGGTGCTAGTGGCATCAGTACCGGAGTGTCTTTAAGTCGAGCCTGACGTGTCTGTTGGCCGCAAATGATGTTGTCTTGCATCTTTAACCACAGTGCTTCCTGTGACATTCCAGTGTAGGTACTGCTGTTTCCATTGATTGGCCAGGCGTCTGCGGCACCGCATTCAAAGAACAGTATCTTGCGCGCCCGGTCAGAAAGATTTGGTGCAGAGCCGTGTAAGGTTCGCACGTGATGAATGCTTAAACTGCCAGCCCGGCCGGTGAGCGTTAGTGCCTTTTCGGGGGTGAATAATGGATCTTGCGGATCTATCGCGCCACAGAATATTCCGTCTTTGCTGTGATCCAGTATTGGCCCGCGATGGGTTCCGGGAATAGCTAACAGGGGGCCGTTGTCTTCCGTCACGTCCTCCAAAAGGATGCCGATGGCGAGCATGTCATCATTGGTGTGCGGGTAGAAAGCCCAGTCCTGATGCCACTCCACTGCCTGGCCACCTTGTGGTTCTTTGGTGTTTAGCTTGCTTGTGTGTAGTCTGATGTCTTCAGAGTTAATCAGTGGTTTAATCAGATCAAGGACCTGTTTGCTTCTGACGATTTGCCAGAATATCGGATCGAGTAGGTGCGGTAGTTTGATACGCGTCAATCTTGGCCTCGTTGCACTGTGTCCGGCATCAAGGTCATATTGATCATTGCTTTGCGTGATCCGGCCAGATTTTTCGATAAGGTTCGCGGTCACCGATTGAAGTTCTTGAAGCTGTTCATTGGTGAGTGCATTGTCGACAAACAAGACACCATCGCGGTGGTACTGGTCAATTTCAGCTTCAGTGATCATGAATGTTCGTCCTTAATTGTTCTGTCAACTCTGGTGTTCAGCGATCTGGTGCGCCCGGCTTTGGTGAGGAAACAAGTCAACCATGAGGAACTACCTATCGCAGCAATATTATGGTCTGCGCGAGGAGATTCCGCGCCGCGGCTGCCATCATCGAATCCTGGGCGGGTTCTAATTTGTTAAACAATATATTCAATTAAATTTATCTGTTCTAATTAGCATAGCCGTATAAGATTGTAAGCTGCAACGACTTTGATCTGAGTGGGCTGCTGTGAAATTCAGAGTGTGATGTGGTCAGGTTTGCTGGCTCATCAGACTTTCATTGCCGGCGTTACACCACACAGTGAACCGTATCCAAAAAATACTGTCCAAGAATCGCGTTCTTATTCCTCATTCTTTATCCGTAAAAGGTGCTTGACATGAAATTCTCCACCCTAATTCTCGCTTCAACCTTATTGACCTCGGTAGCCAGTGCTGCAGATCTCACTGTCGTGCCTTCCGGGAAGTATTTTGTTGATCCCACGCACGCCTATATTAACCTGCAGTATAACCATCTGGGTCTGTCTAATCCGACGCTTTCGTTTGATGAATTTAAAATTGCGATGGATCTTGATACTGCCAATCCGGTTAATACTAAAGTGGATGTTGAAATCACCACTGACAGTATTGATACTGGTTCTGAAATTTTCCATGAACACATCACCAGCCCAAAGTGGTTTGATGCTGCAAAAAATCCAATGATTACGTTTGCTACATCAGAAGTATCTGCTAATGCGGATGGCACTTTTAATCTCACCGGTGACTTAACCATTAAAGACACTACCAAACCGGTTATGCTGGTTGTTACGGTGAATAACGCGATGATGCATCCAATGAACAAGAAGCCGGTAGTGGGCATCACTGCTGTAGGTGGGTTGAAGCGTTCTGACTGGGGTTTGGGTGCGAACGCGCCGTATATCAGTGATGACGTCAAGCTGGAAATTCAAGCTGAAATGTTTAAGGCTGAATAAATACAGAGTGCCATTGCGTATCCGACGCACCCCTAGTGAACAGATATAACTCCGTTGCGATCAGCCTTCATTGGCTGATCGCTTTTTTTTTACTGGGTCTGCTTGCCATGGGCAAGTATATGACCGGCCTTGATGAGGTTGACCCACTCCGGTTCACGCTAACGCAGTGGCATAAGTCATTCGGCATTATGGTGCTTTTGCTTGCACTGGCAAGAATAGTCTGGCGGCTAGGCCACAAACCACCAGCGTTACCGACATCTGCCACAATCTTTGAACGTATTGCCTCCCACGCAACGCATCTCGCCATGTACCTGTTGATGGTGGTAATACCTGTCAGTGGTTGGGTAATGGTGTCTGTGTCTCCATTAAATTTAACTACTGAATTGTTTGGGGTAATTACACTGCCACATATAAGTGTTCTGGCTGACATGGAAAATAGCGAGGTCATTGCTGCGCGATCTGTTGAAGCGCATATGTGGCTTGCGAACACAATGATAGTTTTGGTTCTGCTGCATGTGGCTGCAGCGTTGTTTCATCAGTTTGTTAAAAAAGATGAGCTTATCTTGCGAATGGCAATCTCCGCTGAGCATCGTGACCAAAATGATGTCAGGCAGGCGCTGTTACCGGGCTTCTTGCTGGCTGCCGCCGGGTGCTTGTATTTGCTTAATCTAAGTGCAAATGCAAAATTTTCTGTAACGACAAATGCAACAGTAACCTCTTCAATAGCAGACGCATCTGGTTCGGCCGGGGCATCTGATATAACACAGGAGAACCAAGCTGTTGATTCTTCGGTAGGGTTTACAGCCTTACAGCTGGGTGAACCTGTGGTGGGTCGTTTTGACGAGGTAACAGTGACTTTGTCATTGAATGTGGAGCAAGCTGATGCTGCGATGTTAACCGCGACCGTTCTGACGGATAGTGTCACCACCGGTGATTCACAGCTTGATGGTACAGTGGTGACGGCGGATTGGTTTGCGTCAAAGGAGTATCCGCAGGCGACTTTCACATCTAGTGATTTTGAGCCTGTCAGTTCGTCATCATTTCTTGTTAAAGGGGAGATGACTATCAAAGGAGTGAGTAGGCAGGTTGAATTTGAAATGACGCTTGATGATGGTATAGGTCGTGGTGAATTTGAGATTAACCGTGATGACTTTGGTGTTGGAGAGGGGCAGGATGAATTTGTTGATAAGCAGGTTGTGATACGATTTGAGGTTCAGAATAAAGTGAAGTGAGCTTGCTTCTGTTGTCTTGGTACTTGGGAGGCGAGATTTTCAATGGCAATCATTATAGATACTGGCTGCAGAGGTGCTGTGACTAGCCTTTGCATTCATACCGCCGGGAGTGATGACATCACCACGGTGAAGAAGAACTCAGTTACAGTGTCCTTTACAGGCTTCGATGGTGATACCCATAGTGGCTTGACCAGAGCGTCGTGCGTTAGAGTCAAGCGACAGTACAAACCTGGCACCACCATAAGAAACTCACGGCAAGTGTCTATCGTCTCGGACGAGGAGTTGGCCGTAATTGCAGATCGAATGGATATACCGGAAGTAAAGCCTGAATGGTTGGGGGCGAATTTAAGTTTATCCGGTATTCCTGACTTTACTCAGATACCGCCTGCCACGCGTCTGTTATTCAGCGGTGGTGTGTCTTTGGTCATTGATGTTGAAAATGAACCCTGTCAATACCCGGCCGATATAATCGAGGCTCACTATGCAAAGCGTGGAGAGCCGGGAATGGGGAAGTCCTTTGTAAAGAACGCCATTCGTGTGCGTGGTGTAACCGCGTGGGTAGAGCGTGAGGGTATTATTGTCAGTGGTGATGAAGTGGAAGTGCATTCACCGCCTGTGTGTAATTGGATTGGTGTTGCGCAAAAGTAACGGGCAAAAAAAAGCGCGGCCAAGCCGCGCTTCTTTTGCATTCGAAGTGCTTAAACTTAAGTAAGCATTCCAAGTACTGCCTGGCCAATTGCACCAGCGCCAGCTCCACCAAGAAGCCCGCCAATGATCTGCTTAGGGTTGATTGAACCGCTTGCTGCTGCTGAACCGGCTGCTGCTGCATCGCTACCGCGACCCATCAAGCCGCCAATTGCACCACCGCCGACAAGGCCTGATACGGCACTAACGATGTTGCCCATGCCGCTCTCTGCGCCAAGACCTGTAAGGCTGCTAAGTAGATTGCCGCCAAGAAGACCGCCACCACCACCAAGTACTGCTGAAATTATAGAACCGAGCATTATTTTTTTCCTGTTTTGTTAGGAGCTGTGTCCTGAACTGATTAACTTTCCTGTGGCCTCTTTCCGTTCTCTACATCCCGTAGTTGAGGTCACAAACAGTATAGCCAATCAGATTCGTAGTACGTTGTTTTATTTGAAATAATCTGTAAATTCGACAAAAAAAGCCGCTAGATATTGGGGTTTGCCGGTCTGAAATGCCCAATTCGCGCCGCAATTTCCGGCATGAGCCGGCGAGAAACATTGGCGAAGGCCACTCTAATGTGCTTCTCTTGTCCCGGCCCGAACATTTCGCCGGGAAGAGACAGAATATTCGCCTCGTCAGCCAGAAAGCGTGCAACGGTGCGAGCGGGTAGATCAAAAGGGTGCTCCAGATACGCGAAATATGAGCCCATTGCGGTGATCTGATAGCCGTGATCATCGGTGCTCAATGCCTCGCTGAATGCCTTGGCCCGCTGAACCATTTGTGCGCATTTCTCTTGCTTCCAGGTATCAACATTCTGCATCGCAAAAAGAGCTGCCCGCTGGGATAGCTGTGGGGCGCATATTGACACGCAGTCGAGGACTTTGGTTACCTGCACGAGAAATTTCTCTGAAGCAACAATTGCCCCGACTCGATAGCCCGCCAGCGCGTAGGCTTTGGAAAAGCTATAGAGATGAATTGCTGTGTCGTGCCAGTCCGGATCGCTGAATACAGAGTGAGCGGCAGCTGAGGTATCTTTTCTAAAATCGCAATACGTTTCGTCAAGAATCAGAATGATATTGTGTTTTTTACATAGTTCATAGAACGCATCTACTACATCTGCTGGAAATTCCTGGCCCGTTGGGTTGTTTGGTGTAATTAAGACGATAGCGCGAGTTCTTTTAGTAATTAAGTGCTCAGCCTCGGTGGCATTGGGAATCATTTGTTGATCGGCAGAGCAGGGCAGTGGTACCGCTTCAATGCCCTGCATGTCGAGCGACATTTTGTGATTGAAATACCAGGGCGAAGGCAGAATGATTTGATCTCCCGCTTCCGCTAACGCGGTGATGGATACATGAAACGCCTGGTTGCAGCCGGCGGTGATCGCGACATTCGCTTCTTTAACATGATTATCTTTAGCGCTTACATGATTTGCATAGGCTGAACGTAAAGACGGCAGCCCAAGCGCATGGCCGTACTTGCTGACCAGTGGCTCGCGGAGCACGCTGGCCATATGATCAAGGACATCGTCACTGGTCGGGTAGCCAGGCACAGCTTGAGATACATCGATCAATGGCAGGTCGGTCGGAAAAGTTCTATTCCGCACCCAGCTCGCCGCTTCCGTTACGGGTGGGAACTCAGTGCTGTCTACAAGGGGGTTAACATCCATTACAGGTTGTTCCGTAAAGCGTTACGGAATTCTAGCATGTAGATGTAACGTTCTTTTAGAATGGAACGCTGGCTACTTTGAATGTGGTCCGTTGCTGGTAAATGGTTTTGGCGACAAAGAACAGGGTGCAGTAGAACACAGAGATAAGCAGGTAGTCTGTGCACATAGCCAAGTAGGGACCGAAATGCGGTGTAAGCTCTTGTGCCAACCATTGTCCGACCCAGGCCAGAAGTAGTAACGATGTTGTCGAGGCGGCTGCTGCGCCATGCAGTTTCTGCTGCGCGAGTGCCCATGCACACATGAGCAGTACAACAAAGTCGTAGCCATGATGGTAGAAGACAGCACAGGAGAACAAACCGAGGAACGCTAAAACCAGAAGGTCGTCTGCTTCATTATATTTCATCATAGCGAACGCGACAATCAGTGTTGCTATCGCAATGATGGCTAAGGGTATCGGTAGTGGAAGGTCAAGGTTCATACACATCGCCACCAGATTTAGAAAGCCGGTGCCGTCACCCATTAGAACTACTTGCGCTGAGTTGAAGAAAAATTCATGTGGCCACATGCCGATTCGCCACGCAGCAATACCGGTCAGAGCTGCATGTATAAAAGCGGCGATCAAGACCGGCTTATGGTTGCCGCGTCTAAGAAATAAAAGTGTGAGAGGGAAGGTGAGTGAGTACTTGATCCACGCTATAGCCAGCAATATGCCTGATAGGCTTTTGTTATTACCGTTCAGTGCAAAGTAGTAAGCCCAGATGAAGGCCGCCAGGCTAATGAAATTGTGTTGTCCCGCGCCCAGACTAGTGCGTAATGGAGAGGCGATAAGAAAAGATAGCACCAGAACGCTCAACAGCAAGGGGTTGCTCACGGGAAAAACCTTTTGCATGCCGAGCAGTAATAGCCCGATGAACGCGAGGTTGGCGCACAGCCAAACGAGCTTCGCGTCCTCCCAGTCAAGATGTGCAAAAGGAGAAAGCAAAACATAAGTAGAGGCAGGATAGCTTGGAGATTGATTCAAAAAATGTGGTGGGACTGATGCGTTGCCTTGTTCACGCCAGGTAATGAATTCCCGATAGGGGTTTACGCCGTCTAGAACGTTTTTGGATGGTGTCCATTGAAAATCATGGCTGCCTTCCGGTGAAAGAGCGTTTTTTGCACCAGTGCCGACAAACAGAGCGGCAAAAACGGTGAGTGTTGCCAGGCTGATTAAGATCAAAGACTTACTAAGGTGAGTCTGCTTTGACTGCCGCCATGGTAGTAGCGAGTATAAGAATGCTAGATTGAATATAACTTTGTGCACTCGCTTGACCTTGCTTTTTTTGTTATTAGGGCTGACGGCACTTAGGTTGAGCATAGTCCTGTCAGAAAACCGGCAGTTCTTTTAAATTCTTGGCAGCATTTCGCTGGTTTAATTAGTTAAGCGTCATGACCAAAAGAACCTTAATGTCATGACATTGAAAATGCAAGTGTCATGACAAAAAGACACTGTATGTAATAATTATTTTAAGAAAGCAGCTGATTTGTCCGAGTTTTCTAACTTTCTGGCGGAGTTCTGACAGTGGTTGAGTGTATATAAATTATCAGAAAGAATACATTACGTAACAAAATAGTTACACAGTGGTGTCGAGTTAGTGTTTTCGGGCGAAAACCACTCTTAGTTAAGCAATACGGCAGTGCAATGAGCGATCTGCAGTTTGCCCGTCAATTGATAATTTTATTGGTTGTTGAGTTTTTAGCCTGCCAAAAGCAGAAAAAGGATACCGGTGACAATCAGCAGCATCCCGGCAATCTCAACTTTGGAGACCTTTTCTCTGAACACTCTGATTGAGAAGAGATAGGTGAAGAGCAACTCAATATTGCCGACGGCGCGAACGAAACTCGCATTCTGCATGGTGAAAGCGGTAAACCATCCAATGGAAGTGAGTATGCCCATGGCACCGACCGCTGTGGCCCAGCGCCATTCCTGTGCAAGTTTTTTCCATTGTTCGGCCTCGCGCCAGGTTATCCAGAAGCCCATCAATACGGTTTGAATTAACAGGGTGACTGCAAGCGTTGTTGCAGCCGCCATGAGTACATCAGAGTGCTGCAACGACAAGGACGCCCCCCGAAAGCAGACTACAGAGCTGCCAAGAAAGAAAGCGCAAATAAGGCCGACCAGAGTGTCCCTACTGAACAATTGTTGGAATAGAGCGCGCACCTTGATTCCTGATTGCCCGGCTGTCAGGGTCACCACTCCCGCCGCGCAAATAATAATTGCCACTACCGCCATTATGCTTAGAGTGTCATGTAGCATCACTGCCCCTAGAACAGCGACAACTATCACTTCAAGTTTGGAAAACGTTGTGCCTACCGCAAAGCTTTTAAAAGAGAACATCCATAGCAGAATGACGGTGAAGAGAATTTGCGCAATGCTGCCTAGCAGGCAGTAGATAAAAAATGTTGCGTTGATAGCGGGTAGCGCTTTGCCTGAAATCTGATGTAGGCAGAGTAAATAGAGCAGAGAGAAAGGCAGCGCGTATAAAAAACGTGAATAGGCTGCTGCGCTGTTAGAGAGTTTGCCTTTGAGGTGTTTTTGCAGGGCGGAGCGGAGGTTTTGAAAGAATGCTGCTGCGACAGATATTATCACCCATGACTCAAACATAGTTGACCACTGCTAATTCAATGCGGAGTAATCTGTATTGATTAGCAGGGTGCTTGCGTGTGATTTGTAGCATTGTGTAGGTAGTGCTGGTGTTGTCAGGCACAGGCAATTATTGCCAGCGTTGGTGGCGTGTCGCTACTTTTTTCCACTTAGCGTCAGCATGTTGTTTTTGGTTCCAGCCGCGGTATTGGTGTTTGGCCAGTAACCGTTCATTTTTAAAAACAAAGATTAATGCCATGCCAGCGAGGAAGCCGCCAATGTGGGCCCAGAACGCCACACCGCCGCCGGTTTCCCCAAGCGATGAATAACCTCCCATCACCTGAACAATGACCCAGTAGCCCAACATTAAATACGCAGGTACCGCGAACGACCGGAAGATCACCATGACAAACATGTGCACATGCACACGTGGATACAAAACGATATAGGCTCCCATAACTCCACCGATAGCGCCCGATGCGCCGACCATGGGAATGATGGATCCAGCGTCTGCCATTATCTGCGCGAGTGCAGCGCCAAGGCCCGACAGTAAATAAAATACCGCGAAACGGATCGGCCCCATAGCGTCTTCAACGTTGTTGCCGAAAATCCATAGAAACCACATATTGCCGATCAAATGCATCCAGCTTCCGTGCATGAACATGGCACTGATCAGGGTGTACCAATCGGGTTGGCCATCGATCTCGCACATCATTCGACTCGGGCTGAACTCGGCCCCGGTGAGGTCAGCGGGTATTAAGCCGAAGGTGCACACCGATTGGCTCAAACCCGGTTCAACCCCGATCCCCTGCAGGGCCAGCCATGCGAGTACATTGAGGGCGATTAGAGCATAAGTGACATAGGGAACCTGAATTTGAGGGTTTTCGTCACGAATAGGGAAAATCATTGGGCGATAAGCCTTTTTCTGTGGCCGGATTTCCCGGTGTTTTAATTGAGGGAGGCCGGTCGAAATTTCAAAGGTGAAAAGTTCGCGTACTCGTAACTAAACAGATGTAAATTTTGCATCATAAGGAGTGGGTTTTAAGCGAACTTGGGTTATTGTAGGGATTGTGCTGTACCTGTGTCGAGTTAATGGCAGGAAACGACGTAACTGCCCGGTGGGTTCCAAGCACGAGATAGCAGTTTGGGTGGGGAGGGCCAGTCTTCAAAAAACTGGCGTCGACGCATCCATAATGGTATTGCAGATTCACAGTTAGCAGGAACATGATAGAGACGAGCCGCACGCAGTATTTGCCGTGGCGAGTTACCTGGCCACTACCACTGAATAGGGCGTTTAGAAATGAAGCGTATGAAACTTTCCAGTCAGATAAGAAAAACTCTCCCACTTCTGGTGGCCTCAAGCGTTGTGTTGACCTCATGTTCAGGCGGGCAGGAGGGTGATACTAATGGCGGGTTTGCAGGGGTTGGGCTGGGCTCGGGGGCTACCACGGCGCTTGGTGTCGTCGGCGGTGTAGCGCTTGTGGGTTTGTTATTGGATGATGGTGATGATTCGACTGCCGCTGATACAGCAGTGGGCGGAACCGGTGATACGGGAACCGGTGGCACAGACACAGGTGGCACCGGTGGCACAGACACAGGTGGCACCGGTGGCACAGACACAGGTGGTACCGGTGGAACAGACACAGGTGGCACCGGCGGAACAGACACAGGTGGTACCGGTGGAACAGACACAGGTGGCACTGGTGGAACAGACACAGGTGGCACTGGTGGAACAGACACAGGTGGTACCGGTGGAACAGACACAGGTGGCACCGGTGGAACAGACACAGGTGGCACCGGTGGAACAGACACAGGCGGCACCGGTGGAACAGACACAGGCGGCACAGGTGGAACAGACACAGGTGGCACCGGTGGCACAGACACAGGCGGCACCGGTGGCACAGACACAGGCGGCACAGGTGGAACAGATACAGGTGGCACCGGTGGAACAGATACAGGTGGCACAGGTGGAACAGACACAGGTGGCACCGGTGGCACAGACACAGGCGGCACCGGTGACACAGACACAGGCGGTACCGGTGGCACAGACACAGGTGATACAGATACCGGTACATCGCTTTCGGCAACCGGTGATTTCGCCGGTGATATTTTCTCAGATGAGACGCTGCCAGGTAGCAACTCTGCTGAAGTGGCTGTAGCGGGCCTTAGTTTTGGCATGTCCAATGGGAGCTTCGACGGGACTGTCTCGGGTACAGTCACAGTGCCCGCCGGAATGGATCCGACCTTTGTTTCCTTGATGATTGGACCGGAAGGCGCTAATGGCTTCCCCGGAGTTGAGTTTGAAAAGATCAACGCTACCACTTGGGCAATACCAGCCACTTTGTCAGCGGCGCAAATTGCCATTATCAGGCAGAATATAGCCTCTGGAAATTTGTACCTGGCAGTGAGAACCGCCGCATTTCCACAGGGTGAATTGCGACGCCAGATTTCACCAAGCACGGTATACCGATACGTGACCGCTACTCCCGGTATTAACGGTGGTGGCACTGCTGAGGGGTTTGCTCTGGTGAACGAGGCGACGGGCGATTACTCTATTACCTGGAACACGAGTGACGCGAGCCTGGTGTCTGCACACCTGAATGACGGCATTGTGGATGATAATGATGAAACCGTTATCGCTTCACTGTCTCAACGTGCAAGTAACAATGCGCAGTTCTTTGCCTATGGCAACGTCAATGATCCGAATGATGCTATCCCTAACCTTGAGGCGTTGTTATCGGATGGCCAGGCCTGGTTAGATGCTCACGGGGCAGATGGAACTCGAAGATTTCTTGGCCTTTTGTCAAAAGACTAAGTCGCTATAAGTTCGAAAAAAAAGGCCGCGAAAGCGGCCTTTTTTATGTCTGTATGTAAAAGTAACGAGCTACTGTAAGCACTGCTTCATGCGATGGTTAATGAAACGGTTATAAAAATAACCGGGCTGGAAGTCTTCGTATACTTCGAACACATAGGGGGTGCGTGGGTTGTAGCCGAACTGGCGAGCAATGTGTGCTGCGAAATTTTTAGTACGCAAGGGATGAACATAAATTTTAATGTCGTTAAAAAACGGATCGGCCATTTCCAGTTCTTCTTGCATCTCCTTTTTTAGTTTCTCTATTGCTTCACCGCGACTTTGACGTTTGCGATATTTTTTCCAGATACTACGTGAAATACGGGACAGTTCTTTCAATGGTTTTTCCCGGGCTTTAATTGCCGCCACCGCTTTGTTCGTGACATCGACGATCATATAGTTTTGACCGCGGTTGTCCCAGGAGTCGATGAATGAAGTGTTCTTATATGGTTTTATATACCCTACCTGGCCGTAAAAAGCCGAACGTCCAATCGAGGCTAGCTTTGATAAGCCGTCTTTACGTCTATCGCGGCGACTGATAAACAAGGATTGCCTGGCTGCGATGGAAGGTGTTTTGGCATACTGATTCCATGTGCCAATTCCGACTTCACTTGTATCAATCATTTTATCCGTCTGATCAGCATAGTGTTCAGTGAGTGAGGCGAGTTGGGCAATTTGGACTGCGGTGGAGCATTCTGCAACAAATGGTTTTTTGTACAGTGAACGGATCGAGTTGCTTATGCTTTGCAGGGGTATATCGTAGCCTTTGGCGCTTGAAGTATCCCAGGTGCCCTCCGGTGGTGAGAACGGGTCGCGTGGGTCGTCACCGACAGGTAGAAATTTGAACTCCAGATTCTCAGACAGCTTGTTAATCACGCCCTTCACAGACCGGTGGTAGCGACGGTTGAACAGGCACTTGCTGGTAACTGATTTTAGTGTTTGTTCGCTTCTGGTGCGTATTTTATCGGCGCTTTCTGTTGTTGAATTATATTTAAAAAGTGGTATCGCAATGGTGTTGCAGGTATCGGTATTTTCAAAGCCGATGTCAGCTCGGTTGTCTGCGAGTCGCCAGCCTAGATCACTCAGTACGGACAGCGAGCATGACATTTCATCTGCAGCGCTCAGCGCGTGAATGGGTAGAAGGCACAGCAGAAGGCCAGCGCTATATTTCATGGTTTACTGTGGGTGAATATAAGTTGTTGAAGCGTGTGTAGCGTAACGCGCTTATAGCACTGGTGTGACTAATGATAAAGCGTGCCTGCATGGTTATAGGTAGTTCAAACAATGTAGATCACAATGATTTAGCTGAGCGATTTATCGTCAGTATCAGATTGCAGTCCTGTCTCGCTTGTCTGTTCACTGGCCTCTGAATCTTCTGGTGTGGGCTCCAGCACGAGCGGGGCACTGACTTTGTGCCGCTCACTGTGTGGGACAAAGTTTGTTTTTGGTAGCCAGTCTTTAAATTCTTCACCGTAGATATCCCAAACAGTGACAAACAGGGCGGCGATAATTGGACCGATAATGAATCCCGGTATGCCAAAGGTGAGGAGCCCGCCTAAAGTTGAGAAAAATATCATGAGTTCATGTAACTGTGTGTCTGACCCAACCAGCTTCGGTCGTAATATGTTATCGACACTGCCGACCAGTAAAGCACAAAAGCCGAACAAGCCGATCGCAAATACCCATTGCTCGTTGGCAGCCAGATAGATGCAGGCGGGAATCCAAACCAATGCTGCCCCGATACCAGGCACCACTGACAGCAGCATCATGGTGATGCTTAAGAAAAGTGCGTTAGGAATATTACAGACCCAGAGTCCAATGCCCGCAAGACTGCCCTGAAGTAGTCCAATGACAGCGGTGCCTTTTAAAGTAGCGATGGTGACACTTCTGAACCGGTGCAGAAGCAATGATTCATTTTTGTCGTCAAGCGGTAAATAGAACAGAATTTTTTTTATTAAACGGTCACCGTCCATTAGGAAAAAGAAGAAAGTGTAGAACACCAGAAGAACTGTGATGACAGCGCTTACTGTGCCGCGTGTGGCGCTTTGCAATACGTTCATAGCGGCACTACTTGCGCCGACAAATACACTTCCAAGGCGTTCTGCCAACTGCTCGCGATAGGGCAGTAAGTATTCGTAGAAGGGGAGTTTTTCAAGCTGGCTATCGATGAACCCGGGTTCATTAATAACGGATTGCACCCAGGGCAGACTCTTTGACGCCAGTTCAGCTCCCTGGCCTATAAAAACCGTGCCGATTAACACTATTGGTATAAATACAAAGCACAGGACCATCAGCAGTGTGGTCAACGAAGCCACGCCGCGGCTTCCTCCAAAAAATCGCAGGAATTTTCGATACAATGGATGAAACACAGCCGCAAACAGGCTGGCCAGAAAGATTGCTTCCAGAAACCGCCAAATGATCCCGAAAAACAGGGCGCTGATAGCGGCAACCACGATTGCCAGCACACTTTTATTGACTAAGGTTGAGTTTTCCATCGGGCTGCACAACGACGTAAAAGTTAATGTGCTGGCATTGTAGCTTTGTCACCTGTCGATGTCTGCATGACAACTGCCCGGTAACCTGTCTGGAGCTTGCCAGGGTGTTGTTCTGGTCGGTTGATTCTTTAATAAAGTGGAAGGTTACGATTTACTAGCGGTTACTGTTTTCGCTTTTGCACGCGCGCCGAGCTGATATTCGCGAAATATCACCAGCAGGCCACCGGCGACCACAAAGGGCAATCCCCACCAAATATTCGCATCCGGATGTTCATTGAATAAGGCAATGGCTGCCAGGCTTGCGATTGGAAATGACAAATACTCAAACGGTGCAAGGATGGACGGACTGGCAAAGCGAAGTGCTTCTGCAGTGCTTAGTTGTCCTAGACCACCCGCAACCCCGCAAAGCATTAACCACAGCCATTCAGTGGCAGTCGGGTTGCTCCAGCCAAATGGAAGTGTCACTAACGATATAAGCATGGTCGCGACAGAGAAGCTGATAACGGCGGATCCACTGGTCTCGGTTTCTGACAAACGTCTAAGGTTTATTTGTGCGTACGCCCAGGCAATGGCCGCAGTCAATGAGAGGGCTGCGCCAAGTGAAGCGGCGGAGCTGTAGTCTGCGCCTACACCGAGCCTTGGCCACACAATGATCGTGACGCCCACAAGTCCGGAGGCAATTGCGGCAGTGCGTACCAGGCGGATTTTTTCACCCAATAGAAGCCATGCGAATGCGACGACCAGAAGCGGCATAATAAAGCCAATGGCTGTCGCTTCGGGTAACGGGATAAGAGTAATTGCGACAAACCACATTGCCATGGCCGATGCTGCAGAAAATGCCCACGGCAGATGGTTACGTACCGACTTCATCGCAAACTGTTCTTTAGAAGTAACGCCGTTGGCACGATTTCGTAACAGATAGAAGAGGTAAACCGTGAATACGCCAATGATTGATCTAGTGAAGATGATCTGACCAATCGGCACTTCACCGTCCAATAGCTTAATGGCGACCATCATCACGACGAATAACGAAATAGAGGCGGTCTTAAGGCCAATGCCAAGCAGCGGTCTTTGATTCGTTTCTGTGCTCAATGTACAGGCCGTGGTAAGAGACAGCGGTATGGCATGGGAGTACTTCAAATAAAGAGGCAATTGGCAGTGTACGGGATAAAGCGTGGTGCCGATATCTGTAAAGTGTTCAGGGATTACGTTATTCTGCAGAGCCTCTCCGTGATGGCCGTGTCCGTTGCCTACTCTGTCTTCTGATCAACGTAAAAAACTTGCGTTTTTTCTCGTTGTCCTTACTCCCGCTTTGTGGTCGGCCAACTATATTGTGGCGCGCGCTGCACCCGGTGTCATAGGGCCGCATTTTTTAGCGTTTTCCCGTTGGGCGCTGGCATTGTGTCTGATGCTACCGTTTGCGATACCGGAACTTTATCGGCAATGGCCTGACTGGCAATCAGAGTGGCGCCGGTTTTTAGTGCTGGGTGCTTTAGGGATGTGGATTTGCGGAGCGTTTGTCTACATCGGTGGTCACACCACAGAAGCGCTGAATATCGGCTTGTTGTACGCATTAGCGCCGGTATTAATTGCCGTCGCATCGGCAGTGTTGTTTGATGATAAATTGCGTGGCTTACAGATCATCGGGGTAGGTCTGTCATTGCTGGGTATGTTGATGGTCGTGATTAAAGGCTCATGGGTCAATTTAGTTGAAGTCAATTTCACCAGGGGCGATCTTTGGATTTTAACTGCGGTGCTGTGCTGGGCGCTTTACTCTATTTTATTGCGCAAGTGGCAAAGTACCCTGGGGGCGTTTACCAGGCTCGCCGCAATTATTACCGGTGGGCTGGTGGTGTTGCTGCCATTTACTATTGCCGAAGTAGCCTCCACCGGGTTACCCGCTGCTACCGGTAAGGCCATATGGATTGTTGTTGTGGCGGCAGTGATACCGGGTTTCGGGGCTTTTCAGGCCTACTCGTTTTTACAGCAGGAGCTCGGTGCGGCACGCGCAGGCCTGGTGCTCTATGTTAGCCCTTTGTACACCGCATTGATCGCCTGGTGGTTACTGGGTGAGCCGCCACATTGGTATCATGCGGTAGGTGCTTGTTTAATTCTACCGGGAATGTATCTGGCCATGAGGCCGCCCAAAAAGTTCTAGCGTGAGATCAATCTGTCAAGCAAAGGCGTGATTGGTTTTTAGCGGGTGAGTGCAGGTAGAATAGTAAGCATCTTTAACGTATTTGAATCTTACTTATGGCTAAAGCGCGCAATATTCTTTTTGTTATGTACGACCAGCTCCGCCATGACTATTTAAGTTGCGCGGGTCATCCGCACTTACATACTCCCAACTTTGATCGTATTGCAGCGAAGGGGGTTAGATTTTCGAACTGCTACGTGCAGTCGCCAGTGTGTGGTGCATCTCGTATGAGTTTCTATACCGGTCGTTATGTTCAAAGCCATGGTGCCGCATGGAATAATTTTCCACTAAAAGTAGGTGAGCATACACTGGGAGATCACTTGCGAAATTGCGGAATGGATTCCTGGTTAGTGGGCAAAACTCATATGCAGGTCGATCAGGGGGGCATGGAAAGGTTAGGTATCAGCGCTGAAAGCATCATTGGTGCACGGGTGGCTGAATGTGGTTTTGATATTTTCGTCAGAGATGATGGCATTTGGCCGATGGGGCCAGACGGCATGTACGATACCAAGCCATCGCCGTACAACCAGTACCTTGGTGAAAAGCAATACCCCGGTATTAACCCCTGGCACGACTATGCTAACTCCGGCGTTGAAGATGACATGGAGCTGGCGTCCGGGTGGTTGTTACAACACACGGATAAGCCTGCGAATATTCGTGAACAAGATTCAGAGACACCTTGGCTGACACGCTGCGGGATTGAATTTATAGAAAATGCAAACCCTGATCGACCCTGGTTGTGTCATCTTTCTTTTATAAAGCCGCACTGGCCGTATATCGTGCCCAAGCCCTACCATGACATGTATGACGTGAGCCATATCCTGCCGGTGAATCGAAGTGATGCAGAAAAACACAACGCACACCCGGTGTATGAAGCCTACTTTACGAATGCGATAGCTAAAGCCATTTCTACTGAAGGGATAAGAGAAAAAGTAGTGCCAGCCTATATGGGGTTGGTAAAGCAGTGTGATGATCAATTGGGGGTATTGCTTGACTACCTGGAGTCATCAGGCCATATGGACGATACGATGATCGTATTGACGTCAGACCATGGCGACTATCTGGGTGATCATTGGCTGGGTGAAAAAGACTTGTTCCACGAGTGTTCGGTTAAAGTGCCACTGATAATTTATGATCCTTCATCACAGGCAGATGCAACGCGTGGTAGCGTATGTGATGAGCTGGTAGAGAGTATTGACCTGACTGCCACTTTTATTGAAACAGCGGGCGGAGAGGTGCCTGATCATATTGTTGAGGGCAAGTCTCTACATCCTTTGCTATGCGGTGAATTACCGGCTGATTGGCGGGAATTTGCCATCAGTGAATTTGACTATTCAGCGACGATGATGGTGGATAAGCTCGGCCTGACGCCCAGGCAAGCCAGATTGTTTATGGTTGTGGATAAGCGTTGGAAGTTTATGCATGCCGAGGGTGGCTTCCGCCCCATGCTTTTTGACATGCTGAACGATCCTGATGAACTAATCGATCTCGGTAACTCACAGGAATATGAAAGTACAATACATCTGATGTATGAACGGCTGGGGCAATGGTCACGCCGTGCCTCGCAAAGAACGACAAAGTCAGATCAGGAAATCATCAGCTCAAGGGGTAAGTCCCGCAGAGTTGGTGTGTTGCTGGGTGTGGTAGACGGCAGTGAGGTGCCTGCTGAAGTCCTGCAGGCGGTTACCGGTAAAGCTCAGCATCGTTTTGTCGATGACGAATGATGTGTAGGCAGTGTCAGTAAGCCGATTTTACCAGCGACCCTGTTTGCTTACTGACGTTCAGATTGTTAGATTGTGCCTAATCTATAATTGAGAAAGGAGCACTCATGAAGGTGCATGTGTCAGCTGTTGTAAGAATGACTACCACTATCGTAGTATTACTCTGTTCAATAGGGGTAGCTTTCGCAGCGGATCTTCAAAAACCTTCAGGTGATGTGTTGCTTAAAATTACCGGCAACATCAGCAATACCAATAGTGCGGGAGAAGCATGGTTTGATATTGATATGTTAAAGGCTTTTGGTGTGACTGAAATTGATACGCAAACCCCATGGACGGATGGATCGGCTAAGTTCTCTGGAGTCTTGTTGAGCGATTTGCTTAACGCCGTGGGTGCAGGCTCCTCTGGTTTCCAAGCGATTGGATTAAACAAATATAAATATGATTTTCGCGATATAGAGCATGAGAAATACCCGATCATTGTTGCCTGGCAACTCAATGGTGAAATGCTAACGATTCGATCACTAGGACCCTTGTGGATGATGTTTCCCTTTAGTGATTATCCTGAAATAGACGACGAGATGCATCGTAATGCCGCGGTCTGGCAGTTGATTGAATTGTCGGTGTATTGAAATATAAAAGCTACATTATATGTTCAATGATTGCCGCACTGTTGTGTGTGGTAAGTATTGCTTTTTTGGCAAAAGAAATTACCAGTGCCGGACAGAGAATTCATTCTGTCGGCTCTATTCGCTTAGTCAATTTTTCCTTTATGGTCGGGAGAAATTTTGATGAGCTTGCGCGTGCACTATCAGGTTATAGAGACTGTCGCTTGTCGCCTGATCAGTTGCCATCGGGCGCTTCGAATGCGGAGTACATAGAAAAATTTGATATCGTATGGAGCGCTTATAAAAGTGCCTATCGCAATATTTACAAGCACTGGTCCAGTACTGGTTACTGGCTGGATGAAGGTCGTGCCACAAGTGCTGCTCGATTGCGTGACAGTGGCTTGGCCTTTGTCGATAAGTACCAGGCGGATATGTCTCCTGACAGCTCAATTGGCTGTGATCGAATTAATAAAATGCTCAACGATATATTTTCGCAAAAAGAAGGTATCAGTGAGTTTGCCCAAAGCTATTTTGACTTGGATAACAGAGCTGCTGCGGAGCAACAAGCTGGTATAAAGAAGTTATATCACAGCATTTTATTTCTGGCGGTGTCTTTTCTGGCAACGCTAATGTTGGCTGCAGCGTTAGTGTACAAAGCGATGCGTGAGACTGGCGAGTCCTACCGTCAATCTCAGGTCGCCGGGCAGAAAGCAATGGTGGCGCTGAGGGAGTTGCGCGAGAGTGTTAACACCAGTGTTGCACAGCAGAACTTCTTTGCTGCCGCCAGCCATGACTTACGTCAGCCACTGCACGCATTGGGCTTATATCTTGGGTCACTGCGTCGCCACGTTAGTACTGCGGATGCTCGTCATATTCTTAACTGTGCCACTTTGTCTACGGAGTCATTGTCTGGTTTATTAGACAGTCTGCTGGATATCTCAAAGCTTGATGCAGGTGTAATCGAGTCTAATAATGAAGAGTTTGATATTCATACGCTATTGACACGCATTCACCGCCGATTTCTTCCTGAAGCAAAAGAAAAGTCGCTTGAATTGATATGTGAATCTGATGATTCTCGAGTATTCACTGACGAGCAATTGCTTGATCGTATTTTACAAAATTTAATTTCTAATGCGCTGACTTATACCAACAGTGGTCGCATCACAATAGCCAGCACCAGAGTTAAAGATCATGTGGTTGTTACTGTTACCGACACGGGCAGTGGAATTCCAGAGCTTAAGCAAGAGGCTGTATTTACCGAGTTCTATCAGTTGCGAAACAAGGAGCGCGACAGAGGTAAAGGTCTTGGTCTCGGTTTGTCCATTGTACGTAGATTGAGTGACCTGCTAGAGGTTGAACTTGAGATGGAATCTGAAGAAGGTAAAGGCACCAGGTTCAGTATTAGGTTGCCAGCGGTGAAGAATTTTCAAACGGCCAGTCTCAATAAACGCGAACCGGAAACCAAAATCGCACTCGAGTCTAGTCTTACCGGGGTTAAAATACTGGTGGTTGATGACGAAGAAGACATTCGTGATAGTACGGTGATCGTGTTGCAGGGTTGGAACTGCACAGTGCGTGCAGCTGAAGACATAGATAGTGCATTGCAAATAGTCTCAACAGAGGGCTACTCGCCTGATCTGATACTGGCTGATTATCGTTTGCGTGAGCAGAAAACAGGAGTTCAGGCAGTTGAAGCCTTACGGCACGTGATAGGGTCAAAGGTACCGGCGATCATCGTCACCGGCGACACCTCAGTTGATTTTCTCACACGTGCATCCCTGACGAATCTTGATGTTCTATATAAGCCGGTGGAAACCAAAGATCTGCTAATGCGAATTGTCAGAATGGTCACATCGAACGATCCATCAGGCAAAAAACGGCTGCAGACCAGCACGTAAGCTGCATCGTTATGTGAGTGATTGCTTGCGTGTGAGTGACTGGAGTCTCTCCAGTAGTATTTCGTGATTGGTATTGTCGTCTAGTGCTTCCAGTAAATACTGCTGTTGGGTCTTTGGCGCCATTCCACCTGCGGGCAGGTCGGTATCAAGGTTGGTGGGAAAAGGATAGCCGTCAGCGCAGGCTGAAATTACATTAACTATTTGATCTTTTGTGAGTGTTCCTGCGGTGTTTGGTTTAACCAGTGTCGGATAAATTGCATCAATTAGACCCAAGTGATCAATTGATTCCATCGCTCTGCCAAATGCTGAAGAGACTTGTAATAAGTTCGCCAGGCGATAAATATCAGCCGTTTTATTTTCCCCGGCAGCGTGCATCAGGGCCGGGTTAAAGAAAACCATGTCGCCTTTTTTCAACTCAAGCTGTGACCTGTGTTTGTTAAAGTATTGTTGAAACTCATCGCGAGTGAATGCAACGTAGCCTTCAGAAAAGTGCTGTGAATACGGAAGGTAGAGTGTGGGCCCCGACGCCAGCGGCATGTCACAGTGTGCGATGGCCCCTTGCAAAGTGAGTGCGGGTGACAATTGGTGTACATGCATCGGGTATTTTAAAATTTGATCTTCTGCCATGAAGCCGAGGTGGTAATCGCGATGCGCAGATTGTGCTGCGCTACCCGGGTTTACGCGGTTCACCTGAGCGGTAATCTGATAACCGGCACCGAGCCATGCTTCTGAGGCCAGCGCAATTGCCTCGTTGGCGTAGTAATGGGTAAAGTTCTCAGGATCACCTTTCCCGTGCTTTTCCAGTGCGTTCCAAATGCGATCATTTGCACCGGCTTTTGCAAAGTGATCACCGCTACCGCCACCATCGGCTTTTTGTTGGTTAATGATTCGTTCAAACGTCTCGTTTGCACGATCAATAACCTGGTGGTCCATTGCCTGGGTAATCATCAAAACCCCGGGTCCATCGGTCCATACTTTTATCCACTCAGCCATGAGTGTTTTTTTCTCTTCAGGGGTTGAGCATGCGCGGGTGACAGTGGAACGGCTGTATACCACGGCGTTCTGTTCTATGTTACTGGCTTGCGGGTAATCGGTGAGCGTGGCGTTGTGGCTGACCGATTCTACGAACGCAGCGAAATCGCCAGCATCCTTGCTGAGGTAGTGTTGTTGTGTAAGGAGTTGCTGCTGCGTGAGGGGAGTGCCATTCATGGTCTTTCGATCGTGCCGGAGGATTGATCGAGTTTAGCGCCTAGCTTCAGGAGATATCAACCTGGATTATACAAGTAACATCATACGAGCGATGTTGTGTGTTGGGGCCATCTTGCCGGTGCGCCCGATGTAAGGCTGGAGCCTCGCAGTACTGGCTTAATAACTTGAGTTGGGAACTGAGTCAGGATCGATCTCGTCGTACACTTCGTCGGGGTCGGTGTCGTTGAGTAGCAGGATTTCCCGCACGGCCTCAATATGCTCTAAGATCGTTTCGTAATTATCTCCGTGATCGAAGCGGTTTACCTCGATAGCACGTGGCATGTACGTGAAAGCGATCTTTAAAGCCTGAAGCGCATCGTCACTTATTTTATCTTTTTCTGTCATCGCGATTTATTCTTGGCTAACGGTGCTGGTCTGCACCGTTATGATAGACGAGTATCGATCTGTGCTGGATATAATCCGCGTTAGCTGAGTGTGCTGAGTGTGCTGAGTGTGCTGAGTACGCTGATCGGCTGTTGCTTATCAAGCGTCAACAATGCGCGACCGTCGAGCACAACTGTGTTGATAGTAATGACACTGGTGTGGGGTGTTTTGAGCGCCATCGCCGTATTGTCTGCCCATAGGTAACTGGTCGTTGGTAGCAGGTCGAGGTTTTCCCAGAGGGCGAGCTTGCTTGCGACAGGATATTGTGGCTTGATAACTAACTCTTCTGCTTCACATATCGCGTTGAGATCCATCATCTGATTTTCAAAGGCCACAAATCGCGGTAGAAACTCTCGCACTACGATGTTTTGATCGGTGTCATTGATGAATATTACGGTATCTTCCGGTGACGTTCTGCCAGTGATTATCTGAATTTTCAGGTGATCTGAGAAGAGGCCGGAATCGATCGAATTCGATGCGTTACTTTTTACTTCAGCCGTGAGTGCAGTACTTGTGGTTCCCGCAAGTGCGACGCCGCCGATTGATGCAGCACCGATGCCTGAGATAAACTTTATCGTTCTTCTTTTGCTTTGATCAACCATATTGAAATCCTGCTTATTAAAGGTAGGAGTGTGCAATTAACTTAGCATACGGTGCATGAAATCCACGACTTGCTTTGCAGATTTTAACATCCGCAGGCGCCTTAAGTGGTGTTGGCGCGATTGCAATGGAAGTTCCATCGTAGAGGTAAAACTGTGTGTCAGTAAGCCTATCTTATGAGAGGCAGTGCGCCTTTATTTTGCTTGCAGCGTAGTAATATTTGGCCTTTGCGTCACGTGGATACACCACGTTGAGGCGTGGTAAATTTAGTTTGAGGAGCCAACTTTGAACAAAACAATACTGAACGGGAAGGTGGTTGTTTCAATTTTGACACTGGTCGCTGCGGCTGCCTGTTCTTCAACCGGTGACTCAATGCGAGGTGCCATTTCCACTGTAATTCAGCCGACCGATTGGACTGATCGCGTTTGTGAGTCGCCCATCTATAAAGAGATGATTGGTACCTACAGCGGTGAAATGTCTGTTATTGCTGGTGGTCGCTCGTGTCGATGGAGTGCCACCTTGTCGGTGGCGGGTCAGAACAGCGGTCGTGATTGCAATCTTACAGGTCACGTGGAAACGCTTCTGATTGACCAGGGGTCTGTAGTTGAAAGCTCGCCATATGCCTGTGCAAGTGGCAAGAGCGAGGTAATCTTCACAAGCGGCTTGGGCGTTGGCGATGATTTAGATACCCTACGCCCGGTGTCTCTCGGAATCACCTTTCCGTCAACCCTTAATGAGCGTGATACCAGCGGGCTCGAACTCGTTCACCCGATCAGGCAGTTTGAGCATATGACAGTCGAGTATCAGGGTCTGATGACTGATAACAGAGCGTTGCTGGCCCGCCAATAGTCAGAATTTGCTTCGCCTGTCTGCTTCGCCTGTCTTTAGAGCGATTTGAGTTTTATCAGGCTGTCACATAATCTTTCGCTGTGGTACAAATCGCAGAGGACGGCCGTATGGTTGCTTTATTTTGAAGAAAGGGGTGGCTTTTGACCAGTAAAGAGCGTGTTGACGGGTTGTCCAGACCGATCAATATAGAAGAGGTTTGCGCGCGACTGGCAAACTTCCGTAGCCCGGAAGCGGCTGCAGCGGTGTCTGAACTACGTACACGACCCGATGATGTATATATTTCTACCTATTCAAAAAGCGGCACCACATGGATGCAGCAAATTGTGCATCAGTTGCGAAGTGAGTGTTCAACCGACTTTGAAGAAATCAGCTGTGTGGTGCCCTGGCTTGAGTCAGCGGTTGATATGAATATTGATCCGCACGCGGATCAGCCCTACCGGTTCAGATCGTTCAAGTGTCATCTGTTGTATAAGGATCTGCCCAAGGGCGGTCGATATATCACGGTGTTTCGTGATCCTGTCAATGTGTTGTCTTCGTTCTATCGTTTCTTTGAAGGCTGGTGGTTTGAACAGGGGTCAATCAGTATCGATGAGTTTGCAGCCACGTTGTATATGCAGGGATCTGCAGCGGGCCGTCACTGGGATCATCTTGTCGACTGGTGGCACAGAATAGACAGTGAAGACACATTGGTACTTTGTTATGAAGACATGCTTCTCGCACCAGATAAAGCTGTTGAGGTGGTGGCTGACTTTCTCGAACTAAATATAAGTGACGCAACACTTCAATGTGCGGTGCAAAACTGTTCCCGCGAATACATGTTAAACAACAGCCACCAGTTTGATGAGCATGTGTTGCGAGCTATTCGGGATCCGGTGTGGGGCTTACCACCGGGTGGGGCAAGTGGCAAGGTGGCCAGTAAAGCCAAAGCCAGTGCAATGCCCTCAGAAGAAACGCGCCGCGCGCTGGATAATATTTGGCAAGAGACAGTAGGTCAGTCGCTCGGGTTTAATAGTTACTCAGCCCTTAGAGGCGCGCTACCTAATGTACTCGGAGTAGTGCGCGAGTAATGACAGAATTCGATTTAGACACCAATCACGGGCCGTTAGCAGCAACCTTAAAGACAAATGACTCGGCACATGCTGCGCTTTTGTTCGCTCATGGCGCGGGTGCTGATCATAAACACGTGCATATGGAAGCGCTGGCCAATGCATTTGCAACAGTTGGCATTGCCACGCTGCGGTTTAATTTTCCGTTTAAGCAACAGGCTCGCCACCGGGTAGATTCAAAAGACGTATCGGTAGAGTGTATTGTACAGGCGGCCAAAGTGCTGGAAGAACGGCTCGATCTGCCACTGTTTGTTGGCGGTCATAGTTTCGGTGGTCGAATGGCAACGCATGCTGCTGCACAGGGCCTGGTAGATTGTCACGGGTTGGTGCTGTGTTCATTTCCACTGCATCCGGCAGGTAAGCCGGGAACTCAAAGAGCAGAGCACTTTAAAGATATAAAGCTGCCGATGTTGTTCCTCAGTGGAACCAGAGATGCATTAGCAGAACCGTCATTACTGCAAGGTGAGATAGAAAAACATGGCAGTCAATGCAAGTTGCATTGGTTAGATACCGCAGACCATTCTTTTAAAATTCTTAAGCGCACAAGAAAATCAGAGGTGGATGTTTATCAGGAATCAGCACAGGTGGCGGCTGAGTTCACAACCGCTGTCATCGACTGAAGTAGTCTCATGCCAATGACTGGCAATTTACCTACTCTGCCTTATGACGGTGGTCGTCATTGACCTCATTCCGGTCTGACTCTCGACTGAAAGCTTGTGGTCCTGATACAGAGCGGAAGTTGCGTGTATTGAGTATCGGTTTGTTGGAGGAAACTTGCATTTCCCGCCAGACAATTAGAATGCCCGAGGCAATAATAATAGACGCTCCGAGCAGTATGTTGAGTTGCGGAATTTCTGAAAAAAATATCATCCCAATGATCACGGCCCACACCATCTGACTGTACTGGAACGGTGCAATGTACTGTGCCGGTGCGTTGCGATACGCGTAAATCAGTAAGCTCTGACCCATAACGGCAAATAGTCCAATAGCACACATAGCCAGAAGTACGATGCCGGGCATCGGTTTGTACACTTTTGTTAATGCCAGTCCACAGACAGATAAGTTAATTAATAGTGGGTAGACAATTAAAGTCAGTGTCGATTCGCTTGCGCCAATTTTTCTTGTTACCACGGCCGTAGTTGCGCTGCATAGAGCGCAGAGAATGCCTGCAATGTGTCCCTTGCCAAGTGATCCAAACTGAGCGCCCAGCACTACTATTACGCCCGAAAATCCGATCAGTATGGCCATCCATCTGAATAGTTTTACTTTCTCACCCAGTATCGGAATAGCCAACACAGTGATGATCAACGGAGCTGAGAAGATAAGTGCGTATACCTGTGTGAACGGCAGATTTCGGAACGCATAAAACGCAAATAGCATTGATCCCAGAATCGATGCGCATCTGATCGCCACGAGTTTAGTATTTTTGGGTCGCAGCGAAAATTCTTTACGGCTTACTGCTAAAAAAAGAGTGAACGGAACAAAGCTAAACAGCACTGAAAAGAAACCAATCTGAAAAACAGAGTAGTCCGGAAGTGCTTTTATCAGTGCATCGTGAGCCGAGAAGACTGCAAATCCTGATAGCGCGACCAGCGTACACTTGGCAATGCCGGGTTTAACACTGTTGGGCTCAGAACTGCTGTTTGCGGTTGGGTTGATAGTGGTAGGCTCTGATAAAGACTGAAACGGCTTACATTCAGGCCGCAATGAATAGAGCGTGAATTATTTCAGATTGAAGGCGTGATGAACAGCGCCAGTCGCTGTTGTAACACTGCCTTAGTAAGCGCTATGTCAATGCGTTACTCGCCCACCGCCTTTTTCTGTTCGATCTGATCATATTGTATCAATGCATCTACCGCATCTGCGTACACAGGCTTTGAAAACAGGAATCCTTGTACCTGGTCGCAGTCCCAGTTCTTCAGTATTTGTAGTTGATTATTTTCCTCAACCCCTTCTGCCAGTACGGAGACGCCTAGTTTGTGCCCGAGATCAACAATGGAGCGAGTGATGTCCGCTGCCTTGGGGTCGCCACTTAGGTGTCGAATAAATGATCGATCAATTTTTAACTTCGAAACGGGCAGGTGGTTAAGGTACCTTAAGGAGGTTTGGCCGCTGCCGAAGTCATCAACGGCTATTGCCACCCCCAGATCACGCAGTGCGAGTAACTTGTCTTTCATCAGGTCGAAGTCACTGACCAGTACATCTTCTGTGATTTCGAGTTCCAGGCGGGCTGGAGAAAGACCTGTTTCAGTTAACACTGTTTGTACCAATGCTGTGAACTCTGTGCCGCGTAACTGATCTGGTGAGACGTTGACCGCGATAGTCGGGGCCTCGCCTGTTTTGCTTGTCCAGTGAGCGGCAAACTGACATGCCTCTCGCAATACATATTCACCAATCTCATCCATAATATGCAGCTGCTCTGCAACGAAGATGAAATCCCCCGGTGGTATCTCACCGTGTTCAGGGTGGGACCAGCGAATCAGCGCTTCAAAGCCCAGGAGCTGTTCGGTTTTTGTATCTATCAGTGGCTGGTACATCAGGTAAAACTGTTGTTCATCTATCGCGATGCGCAGATCCCGCTCAAGGGCAAACCTGCGTTGCGCTTCGGCATCCATCGATGGGTCGAAAGTAATTACCTGTGATTTTCCCTGGGCTTTTGCGGCATAGAGAGCCAGGTCGGCAAGTCGGGCTAAATTGTCACCGATGTTGCTGTGCTCCGGATGCAGCGCGATGCCTATACTCGCACTGACCTGTGTGGAGTTGGTGTCAATCATAAATGGCTTGCTGACTTCGGCGATGATCCGATTGCAAATCGTTTCAGCCTGCTGCCTTGCATGTTCAGGATCAAAGCCGGTAAGAACAACAACAAACTCATCTCCACCAGTTCGAAACACCAGATCATCTGGTCTGCGAACACCTTCTAATCGTTCTGCTACTTCTTTCAGCAGGGCGTCACCAGCATTGTGCCCGTAGTTGTCATTGACTGCTTTAAAGCCATCCAGATCAACGCCTGCAATAACAGCAGTCAGTCCACTTTGATCAGAGGCAGCCAGTATTCCCGGTAGTCTGTCATTTAACGCTCTACGATTGAGCAGTCCGGTTAGATCATCGTGCATAGATAAGAATACAGCGCGATTCTCTGCGGCTTTACGAGGAGTAATGTCGCTGATGGTTCCGCGGTAACCTTCAAAATCGCCGCGTTGTGTGTAATAGGGTACGCCTCGAACTTCAACCAGTGCTGCACCCGGTTGATCGTTGAATTGCAGGCGGGCTTCAAACGCCCCGGTGGCTTTGCGCTCTGCCACATTACGTCGTACGTGCTGTTCGTCTTGTTCTTCTATTTTTAATATATCCAGAAATGGCCTGGTAAGCACGTTCGCAAGTTCGTTGTGATTGTTGTCCTTGGAGTTTGCACTGAAGAACGTAAACTCTAAGTCGAGGTTTGTCTCCCACAGCCAGTTTGATGATGTCTGGGCAAAGTGCTGGAATCGCTTCTCCGAAAGGCGTATCTGTTTCTTTGCTTCTTCGTGCTTTGTGAGCAGTGCATTCATCGAGGCTGCTAGCTCGGAGTTTTCGTCATTACTTGCTACGTCGAGCGGTGCACCAAAGCCCACCTGGCCCGTGATGTGAGATTCCAGTGCTCTTTGCAGGCGCTCTGATCCAATAGATTCACCGTGTTCGGTATAATTCAGGCCAATCTTCTCATCCTGCACAGAGACTCTGAGGCTGGTGAATTTCCCGATAAGTGTCAGCGCCAGATATGCAGCAAGACATACGCAGGTGAAAACCAGGATAACTCCGCCAAGCTGCACACCAAACTGGCTCAGTCTTGAGCCGGTAGGCAGTGCTGACACTGGTCCGACAAAAGCAACAGATAAGGTTCCGAATACCCCGGCGATACCATGGGTTGCTACGACGTCTATCGGATCATCAAGTTTGCACTTCACCAGAAGAAGTTCGCCGCAGTAGGTTGCAATCACACCACCGAAAGCGCCAATAAAAATAGCTTCAATCGTTGACATAACATTCACAGCGGCTGTACAGGCGACAAGACCACCGATAATGCCGTTGCATATTCGAGTTGGGTTGAATACTCCTTTATCAATCCAGGCGCCTATGAACATACCGGCTAACGACCCGAATGCAGCGGCTGTCAGCGTGTTGAGAAGCACACGCTGTAACAGCGGATTAGAAGGTGAGATCGATCCACCATTAAAGCCCAGCCAACAGAAAAGCAGAAGTAGAATTCCAGCCAGTGACAAGACAGAGCTGTGGCCCTGCATAACGGTGGGTTTACCGTTTTTATCAAAACGTCCGGTGCGCGAGCCAAGCATTAACAGCGCGGTAAGACCTACCCATGCGCCGGTACCGTGTACTACTGTTGAGCCCGCGAAATCTCTGAAGCCGCGCTCGTAAAGCCATGCAGTGACTTCATAGTTGAACATATCGCCCCAGATCATTCGACCAACCAGAGGGTAGATGAAGCCGGATACCACTACAGTCAATGCCAGGTAAGCGCGGAAAGTAATCCGTTCCGCCACCGCGCCCGAGATGATACTTGCAGCTGTGGCACAAAAGGCAAGTTGATATAAAAATTCCATCGGGCTTGGCGACTGATCAATCGCCTGTCTCACTTCTGTCATTGGTGCATAGGCACCAAACATGATGAGAAAGCCAAAGCTCATAAAGCACACCCACGACACGGCTAGGTCACTGGCGTTTTTTTGCGCTACATTGATTGAATTTTTGGATCGAACCCGCCCACCTTCCAGAAGAAGAAAACCGGCTTGCATCAGTAAGACGAGAAATGTGGCTATGGTGAGCCATATAGTGTCTATGGTTTCAATCATTGATACCGGTCTTTGCGTTAGAGCTTAGGGGTGTTACAAAGCCATAACGGCCGAAGTTTGCCAAGATTTAGAAGTTATGAAATATAGCTATATCGTACAGAAATTACGCTGAGTAATTGCTTGAGCGCTTTCTTTAGATACTTTGATTGAGTTGCGACCCAGGTAACGCTTTAGCCCGGATTATTCATGATGTGGCGAGCGTATCGTGTAGAGATTTGATTTCACAGTGGATTTTCTTCTTGCGTCGAATACTTATTGATATTTGCAAAAAGAAAAAATTCGCTGTG
>CALGJU010000141.1 GCA_937928685.1 uncultured Granulosicoccaceae bacterium | reverse complement strand
TTAAAAACGGCTGACGCGCTTGATCGTGTCGAAGCGCCCGCTGCGATTCTCATTACCGAGCTGGGCCGAAAGCTTCGTGCCGAAGGCCGCAGCATCGTATCATTGAGTATTGGCGAGCCTGACCTAAACACACCGGAACATGTGGTCGAAGGGGCGCACCAGGCAGCGCTAAGAGGTGAAACGACCTACTCACCTATAGGGGGAATACCTGAGCTCAAGCAGGCGGTGCGTGATAAGTTTTTGCGAGACAACGGACTCACCTATGCAGAGAATGAAGTCACTGTCAGTGCAGGTGGCAAGCAAGTACTGAACAATGCGTTATTTGCCACAATAAACCCGGGGGATGAAGTGGTGATTCCCGCGCCGTTCTGGCTTGCTTACTCGCAGATGGTCAGGTTTTATGATGGTGCGCCGGTGGTGGTGGAAACCACTCAGCAGACAGGGTTTAAGATTACACCGCAGGCGTTGGATGATGCCATCACAGATAAAACCAAGTGGTTAATCCTTAATAGTCCCGGCAATCCATCGGGCGCTGTGTATTCAGAATCAGAACTTAAAGCGCTGGGGCAAGTTTTGCTACGCCACCCGCAGGTATGGATTCTATCCGATGATATGTACGAGCACCTCATATACACCGATGCTCCCTTCACCACGATGGCGCAGGTGGTGCCGGACTTACGCGATCGCACACTTACTTTAAACGGTGTTTCAAAGGCCTACGCGATGACAGGCTGGAGGGTTGGTTTTGCTGGAGGTCCAACAGAACTGATTAAAGGCATGGAAATGGTGCAAAGCCAGATGACCAGTGGCACCAGCCGAATTAGCCAGTGGGCAGCGGTGACAGCGCTCAACGGGTCTCAGGAATCATTGGCAGATAATCTTGAAATCTATCGTAAACGCCGGGCTTTGACTGTGGAAGGATTAAACGCTATTGATGGTGTTGACTGTGTATGGCCGGACGGTGCGTTTTACGCTTATCCATCGTGCGCTGCATTTATTGGTGGAACTACAGCAGCGGGAAAGAAGCTGGTGTCAGATGTAGATTTTTGCATGGCCTTGTTGCAAGAACATGGCGTGACAACTGTTCACGGTACAGCCTTTGGCGTCAGCCCACACTTCAGAGTGTCGTATGCTGCATCTGAAACTGATATTAAAGAAGCAATTGCTCGTATTGCTGACTTTTGCAAGTCTATTCAGCAGCAGTCCTAGTCAATACACTATTCAAGCGATATCCCGACTATACCGAAAATAGTGTCGGTATCCGTGGTAATTAATATATGCAACTGTTAACAACTGCCTTTCATCCGGATGTGTCTGCGGATGATGTCTCCGCAGACAGCCAACTTACGCTTATTGTGCGCCACACCGCACGAGGTATTGTGATTAGAGGGGAGAATATTTTACTGCTATATACAAAACGCTATGATGACTACAGTCTCCCTGGTGGTGGCATAGATGACGGTGAAAATGAAGTAGCGGCCCTGACGCGTGAGTTACAGGAAGAGACGGGCGCGCACGGTGTGCACAATGTAAAGCCCTTTGCGCGTTATGATGAATACCGCCCGTGGTATAAACCCGATGCAGATATTATTCATATGATCTCACATTGTTATGTCTGCGATGTTGATGGCGAGCTGGGGGAGACAGCTCTGGAGTCCTATGAAGTAAGCAATGGTATGGCGCCGCTCTGGATAAATATTCATGAGGCCATTGCACACAATGAAACGGTGATCGCTGGTAGCGATAAGAAAGGGCTTTCCATTGAAAGAGAAACGTTTTTGCTTAAAGTGATTGTGGAAAGGTTGGTAGCGGTATGACAAGGTCTAACGGTGCTACTGTACCGGAACAAAGGCAGCTGAGTAATTTATAGCTGTACACAACGCGGTGTGGTACGCGACGGCCTGCGTCGATGAGATAATAGGTATGAGAAATGGCTGAAATTGAAAAGCTTAGTAGCAAAGTGGTCTACGAAAACAAGTGGATGACGGTGCACGAAGACAGTATTCGCAGACCCAGCGGTGCAGAAGGTATCTATGGTGTTGTAGATAAACCGGACTTTGTAGCAATAATACCCGTTCAAGACGGCAGGATTCATATCGTAGAGCAGTATCGCTATCCTGTTCAAAAGCGCTACTGGGAGATACCTCAAGGGTCCTGGGAAGCCAAGCCTGATACAGATCATGCGCTGGTAGCGATCGGTGAGCTACGTGAAGAGACGGGTTTGCTCGCTAAAAGCATGCACTATGTCGGTCATATCTATCAGGCCTATGGGTATTCAAACCAGGGTTTCCATGTTTACCTTGCCACTGAGTTTGAGACGTCGGTGCAGCAGCTGGATGAGGAGGAGGAAGGGCTAATCACCAAAAGCGTTACCATTGACGAGTTTGAACAAATGATTGTGACGGGGGTAATAAAGGACGCCAGTACTATCGCCGCATACCACCTGGCAAAGATAAAAAATCAGATACCACGCTGACATGAGACTACCGCGCCGTTAACCCAGACGGCAGCAATGTCTGCTCGAGTGGCTGCGTAGAGTGTTTTTTGAAACAGATCTTCGTGAGAGTCAATTTCAGGGAAGAACATTAGATTGCTGTCGATAGCCGTGGTATCTATGTGTAAGGCATCAAATGCATAGCCTTCTTTGAATAACCCGATTGGCTCATCAAGCATGACGCCGCCCCCGGTGGTGGCCAGGTAAAATGCTTCTATATAGCTAATCTGTGAGTCAGTCACGCCACGCTTATGCACTTCAAGGTTTGCATTAACACCCGATTCAAGCATTCTTGACGCACTGATCGCATGACGGCAACTTTCAAATTGAGAAGCGCCGGGACCACCTGAAATATCAGTGCCCAGGCCTACATGTATACCCAGATTTAGCGCTTCACGTAGAGGAAAAACACAGCCTGCAAAGTATTGATTAGATAAAGGACAGTGGGAAATGCCGGCGTTATGATTCTTAATGATTTTCATGTCGGAGTGATTGATAAAATTGGCGTGTGCCAGCACGGTAGTTCGCGTTAACAAACCGAATTTATCCAGCGCTTCTGTATCTCTCAAGCCGGTGCGATCAATTACATAGTGATGTTGCCAGTCACTTTCAGAGCAATGGGTTTGAATTGAGCAACTATGTTGTTTTGCAAGAGCACCCAGGCCAGCAAGCATTTCATCAGTACAGCTTGGGATAAAACGTGGGGTAAGGATTGGCTTTACACGTTGTGACTCATTTCCAGCCAGTTGCCTGATGGTGTTTACGCTATCGTCTGAATCACGCAACCCCTGATCAGTAGTGGCATCGCGATAGTAGTCAGGGCATTGCTGCTGATCATCCATCGCAACACGCCCGACCCAGGCGCGTTGTCCTTTTTCGACGCAGAGTTCTGCGAGTATCTCTGTTGCGCGCCTATGTACAGTGGCGAAGTAGACCGCACTGGTGGTGCCGTTTGCCAATAAAGTATCTACCAGCGAGGTATACATAGCGGTCGCAAATGCATTGTTCTGATACTTTGATTCGAGAGGGAAGGTGCAGTCCATCAACCAGCTTTCTAACGGTAGGTGCAGTGCTTTACGAAGTTGTGGCCATTGTGGAGCGTGTATGTGAGTGTCGACCAGGCCGGGTAGGTAGAAACCGTTATCATTTACAGACGTAAAGTGCCTGTGTGTTTTGGCGGCATTGAGTGATTCGCGGTAGCCGGGTTCATCAGGTGTTAGTACACTCGCAATAGTGCCAGCGGCATCTACACTGATCAATGTGTCATGCAGTATTTCCAGCTGATCAAGTGCTGGTGTGTGCATGAATGTGCCAAAGAAATACTGCGCCGCAGGTTTTTTCATGACTTCGATGGATTTTTAACCGTATCCGCTGTTTGCCCGAACGATACCTTGCGCTCCGCATCAGTCATAGGTCGGTTGGCCTTTAATTCTTTTCCCAAATCAACGCCTCGACGTACAGCGGGTCTGTCTTTAATGGTTGATCGCCATCGAGTGACGTTGGGAAAGTCATCCAACGGTTGCTGCATGGCTTTCGCAATCAGAATCCATGGCCAGGTAATCATGTCAGCGATGGAATAGCCTGAATCGAGTAGGTAGTCACGTCCCTCCAGACGACGTTCCAGTACACCTATACAACGGTTGTATTCGTTTTTATATCGCTCTGCACTATAGCTATGTTCGCCTTGCGCATAGTTAAAAAAATGGCTGTGCTGACCTGCCATGGGGCCAAGGTTTCCTACCTGCCAGAACAACCATTCGTTTAATTGGATAAGTTCACGAGGGGCTTCAGGAATAAAACGGTTATGTTTTTGTGCCAGGTAAAGCATGATGCTGCCGCTTTCAAATACGCTTATTGGTTCACCATTAACCGCATGATCGACAATGGCAGGCATTCGGTTGTTCGGGCTGATGGCAAGGAAGTCGGCTTTGAACTGATCACCGGCACGGATATTCACTGGAATCATTTTATAATTGATGCCCAGTTCCTCTAACAGAATAGAAACCTTCCAGCCGTTCGGGGTGGGCCAGTAGTAAAAATCAAGCATTGTATTGGTCTCCCATGGCAGCGCCGGTATCCATTAATTGGGCAATTTTACTTTGTTCAACACCGGCCTCTGCAAGCACTTCAAAGGTGTGCGCACCCAACCTGGGCCCGCCCATACGATATTCGGTAGGCGTGCCACTAAACATCGCAGGTGGTCGGGTCTGACGCAACAGCCCCGCGTCCGGATGTTCGTGTTCAACCACCAGTTTGTTGGCTTCAATCTGCGGATGTTTAATCATTTCACTGCGTGTTAGCACGGGCGCGTGCGGAACGTCATGCTGATCGAGTATATCGATCCAATCACTGGTGGTGCGTGTACGTAAGGCATCCTGCGTGAGCTGCAATCGTTCATTCTTAAATTCTTCAAGCCCGGGTGTGGTCAGGAAGCGGCTGTCAGTTTTCCATTCTGGCTGCTCGCAGGCATCTGCCAGCTTTTCCCAGTCTACCCGGCGAAACGCAGCGACTGAGATGTAACCGTCAGCGGTTTCATAGATTAAGTCAATAAAGCTCTGTGCGGTTTCTGCCTCTAGCTCATCGCCAATAAAGGTATGCCCACCCAAATCAGATGACCACAGAAAGTGCACTACAGTGTCTAACATGCTGAGCTGAATATGCTGACCGACCCCGTTGCGTTCACGCGCGAACAGGGCCGCTGAAACAGCCTGCGCTACGGTGAAACCGGTGAGTTTGTCCGGCACAATGGTGCGCACCAACGTAGGGCGTGCATCGTTTGATCCTGCCTGTACCGTCGTTAAACCTGAGAGCGATTGCACCAGTGGATCAAACACGGGTTTGTGAGCATAGGGACCGGTTTGACCGAAGCCGCAGATAGAGACATAGATAATGTTCGGATTGATTGCTCTGGCTGCGTCATAGCCTATACCAAGGCGATCCACCACACCGGGTCTGAAATTCTGAATTAACACATCAGCAGTGCTTATCAATTGATGCAGTGCTTCTGTAGCGCCGTCTTTTTTAAGATCGAGGACTACTGACCGTTTGTTGCGGTTGTTATTAAGAAACGATGCGGAGAATCCGCCGCGGCGTGTAGCAACGTGCCGTGATGAGTCTCCCGCCGGGCTTTCAACCTTAATAACGTCAGCGCCTTGATCGGCCAGTATCATCGCACCCAGTGGGCCGGATATCATACTGGAAAGATCGAGTACGCGAATGGAGCTAAGCGGGCCTGGCATTCAATACGTCCTTAAAAGTAGGTGGGAGGCGGCAACTTGGTGGTATCAGTTGAGCCATGGCTCTATCCTACCGGAGGCGCTTACAGATGTAATCTGTTATAACAGCACTGCCGCACCATACGTCAGGGTAACCACGTGACTACAACACCAAATTTGTATTTTACAGAAGAAGAATACGCCGCGCGAATAGCCAAAACCCGTACCTCTATGCAAAGGCAGAACATACAACTGCTGATTGTTTCTGACCCATCGAACATGGCCTGGCTAACGGGTTATGACGGATGGTCTTTCTATGTTCATCAATGCGTTGTTTTAACACTGGATGGAGAGCCATTATGGTTTGGCCGCTCGCAGGATGGCAATGGCGCTAAACGCACCTGCTTTATGCAACACGACAACATCATTGGTTATCCGGACCACTATGTTCAGTCAACAGAACGACACCCGATGGACTACCTTAGTGAGCAGCTACAATCCCGCGCGTTGGATAACTTGCGAATTGGCGTAGAGATGGATAACTACTGGTTTTCTGCCGCAGCCTTTGCGAGCCTGAATATGCATCTGCCACGCGCCACCTTTGTGGATGCTACGGCTTTGGTTAACTGGCAGCGTGCTGTCAAGTCAGAGAAAGAACTCGAGTACATGCGAGTGGCAGGTAAAATTGTGGAGCGAATGCATCAACGAATTGTTGATAAAATAGAGCCAGGTATTCGCAAGTGCGATCTGGTGGCTGACATTTATGACGCTGGACTGCGGTACGATGAATCAATTGGTGCAGGTGGAGACTATCCTGCCATCGTACCGTTGTTACCTTCTGGCCCTGCAGCAGATGCACCGCATCTGACATGGGATGATGAGCCCATGAAAAGCGGCGAGGGTACATTCTTTGAAATTGCTGGTGCCTACCATCGCTATCACTGCCCATTGTCCCGGACCATCTTTCTGGGCCAGCCTACAAAAACATTTTTAAATGCAGAAAAGGCCATTCTTGAAGGGATGGATGCAGGGCTTGAAAAAGCGCGCGCTGGTAATCTTTGCGAAGACGTTGCCCATGCATTTTTCAGCGTATTGAAAAAGCATGGCATCGAGAAAGACAATCGCACCGGTTACCCTATTGGTTTGTCGTATCCGCCTGATTGGGGTGAACGCACCATGTCACTGCGTCCAGGTGATAAAACCGAATTACAAGAAAATATGACTTTTCACTTTATGACAGGTCTTTGGATGGATGGCTGGGGCTTTGAGATAACAGAGAGCATCGTGATAGGCAACGGTGAGCCGGAATGTCTGGCTGACTTCCCGCGAAAGCTATTGGTGAAACCATGAAGCAGAATCCTATCAGTCCTACCATTGCCTATGATAAGAATGGTGTGCATCACGGTTTTTTACGTCTGCCTTATAGTCGTGATGACTCTGCGTGGGGCAGTGTTATGGTGCCCATTACTGTGGTTCGCAATGGTAACGGCCCCACCGCTTTATTGACCGGTGCCAATCATGGTGATGAGTATGAAGGCCCGATAGCGCTGCATGAATTGGCCTTAACGCTGGATCCGAAAACGATAAAAGGCAGCGTGATTATTATACCGGCGTTTAACTACCCGGCTTATCTTGCCGGTAGCCGCACATCGCCAATTGACAAAGGCAACATGAACCGTCTGTTCCCTGGTAAACCCGATGGTTCAGTAACTGAGAAAATAGCAGACTACTTTCAGCGTACTTTGGTACCGATGGCAGACATTGTTCTTGATTTTCATTCAGGAGGTAAAACACTCGACTTCATTCCGTTTGCGGCTTCTCACGTATTGGAGAACAAACAACAAGAGGCTGCTTGTATCGCGGCAGTAGATGCATTTAATGCACCTTACTCGGTCAAGCTGTTGGAGATTGATAGTGTCGGTATGTACGACACAGCGGTCGAAGAGCAGGGTAAAGTGTTTGTATCAACCGAATTGGGAGGCGGTGGCACCAGCTCAGCAAAAACGGTTGCCATCGCAAAGAAAGGCACAAGGAATATATTAATACACGCGGGCATATTACAAGGAGAATTGGAGAAAGGTCCTACCGTTAATTTGGATATGCCTGATGGCGACTGTTTCGTTTTCTCCGAACACAACGGATTAATTGAAGCGATGATTGATCTGGGGGAGCCGGTGCAACGCGGTGAGGTAGTAGCACGAGTCTGGTCAACAGAACGCAATGGTCAGGAGCCAGTTGCTTATCACGCACAGCGCAGCGGCATTTTGTGCGGGCGGCATTTTCCAGGCTTGGTAAAGTCTGGTGAT
>CALGJU010000140.1 GCA_937928685.1 uncultured Granulosicoccaceae bacterium | reverse complement strand
ATTATTCTCACTACTCATTATCTTGAAGAGGCGGAGACACTTTGTCGCAATGTTGCGATCATAGATAAAGGGGTGATAGTTGAGCAGGGCGCAGTGGAGGAGCTGCTCAGTCGCTCTATGGTGCAGACTTTTGTGCTTGATCTAAAAGAGGTGGCAACTGTCGCACCGACGCTCACAGGGTTTGAAGTGATGAGTTGCGAAGACAAACGGCTTGAAGTTGAAGTATTGATCGGGCAATCATTGAACGGTTTATTCCAACAGCTGCAGGAACAAGGGATCGAAGTCACCAGTATGCGCAATAAGTCTAATCGGCTGGAAGAGTTCTTTTTGCGTCTGGTCAGTAAGTCGGACGCCGCGTGAGCGAGAATAATATGAACTCTGCACACACATCAAATCCAAGTATTGCCGCTGTTAACTGGGTAGCCTTTAAAACACTGGTCAGTAAAGAGATACGTCGCTTTACCCGCATTTGGGTACAGACAATTGTGCCGCCTGCGGTAAGCGCCGTGCTGTATATGATGATCTTCGGTAAGCTCATCGGCACGCGTATCGGTGATATGGACGGGCATCCCTATATTAATTTTGTTGTGCCCGGCATCATCATGATGGCGGTGATCACCAATTCCTACTCTAATGCTGTGTCATCTTTTTTCGGTGCAAAATTTCAACACCACATCGAAGAGATGTTGATTGCACCGGTACATAACTGGGTCATACTTGCAGGATATGTTGTCGGTGGTGTATGTCGCGGCTTGGCAGTGGGGGCCCTTGTGGCAGCAGTGTCTTTGTTGTTTACCAGAATAACAGTGGAAAACCCGTTGGTCACCGTGATGGTTGTCGTCCTGACCTCAACACTCTTTGCGCTCGGCGGAGTAATAAATTCTGTTTATGCGAAAAGTTTTGATGATATTTCTATCATTCCCAACTTTGTATTGACCCCGTTAACTTATCTTGGCGGGATCTTTTACTCGGTTAAACTATTGCCGGATTTCTGGTACAACATCTCACTGCTGAACCCTGTGCTGTACATGATTAATGGTTTCAGATACGGCATTCTCGGTTCATCAGACTTTCCATTGTGGTGGTCTTTTTTCGTTATTATGGTTTTTATACTAATATTAGCGACTATTGCATTGCGTCTGATGAACAAAGGCGTTGGCATTAAAAGCTGACTTTAACTACAGGTTTCATTCCTTGTCCAAGAAAAAGAAAGATAAAAAGCCCACCATGGCACAACGTGCCGACCGGCATGAGCTTTACCAGGAGTCTGTCCAGGACTCTGAATTTGAGCTGGATTTCGTTCAAGACACCTACAAAGATATTCGCAAGAAGAAGCCAGTCACGCTGCGTGAAGATTTTGCCGGCACATCGAGAAGCGCTTGCGTGTGGACCAAACGCGGCAAAGATAATCGTGCCTATGCAGTAGATTTTGATCAGGAAGTGCTTGATTGGGGTCATGAGCATAACTACATGAAGCTGAAGCCTAAACAGCGTGAGCGAGTTGAGCTGATCAAAGCCGATGTATTAAAAGTGAAGACACCGCCGGTTGACGTGTGCCTTGCTTTCAACTTCAGTTACTGGATTTTGCAGGAACGCAAAGATCTAAAAAAATACTTCAGAAGCGTGCATCGCACATTGAACGATGACGGGATTTTATTTCTTGATGGATTTGGCGGTTCAGAAGCTCACACTACCTCGGTAGAGAAGCACAAGCTTAAAGGCTTTACGTACTTGTGGGATCAGAACAAATATAACCCGCTGACCCAGGAGATGCAGTGCTACATCCACTTCAGGTTTCCTGATAAATCTAAATTAGACAAAGCCTTCAGCTATACCTGGCGTTTGTGGGGTGGCCACGAAATAGAGGACCTTCTATACGAAGCCGGCTTTAGTAACGTTAGATTCTATGTGCAGAAGTTCGATGAAAAAACGGATGAAGCACTGGATGAATTCGAAGAAACGCGTGTTGTGGAAGAGCACGAGTGCTGGATTGCCTACATAGCCGCAGAAAAGTAGCGCTACGCTAGTGGATTCCCGTGTGTATCTGCATCACTCGTCTCGGAAGCGTTCCGGACAGTCTTCGTTAAACGAGCCGGGAATTTCTACCTGACATGCCACTCGCTCACGCGTCGGGTTTCATGCGGAATGTTTTTTCGTAAACAAACCCGCCAGCGTGAGCGAGGGATGTCTAGCTCGTCAAGCCGCTCAGTTATGCTCCTTGCGTTGATTTAGCTAGGGCTCATAAAATCAGCTGATTTTGATTGAGCAATAGTGCCGGACCTGCCTCTAAGCGCAAGAATCTGAATTGGGTATTCGTTCTCCGGTGGTGAGAAACTCCTCAGTATGGTGCTGCCAGTCGATCGTTTTATAATTGAACCCGTCACGTAGTTCAGGTTTCACAATCTGAAAGTAGGGAGAGACATCGAAGTCTCTCGGTGCGAACAAGCTATGGTGGCGAATATGCATTATCTCGTGTGCTGTGCTGCCATCCAGTGAACAGCTCAGTCGTTCCGGTAGAATCGGATAGCGAATCGATTGAAAGCCCTGTGCAATCAGGGACGAACAAATTGCACGCGTCGGATCACCGCTGCCAAGCGCCAGTAATCGTCGTCTGAACCTTCTGGGGACAGGCGGATTCGGCAGTAAGTACCGGGCCAGATCGACAATGTTTTTCAAGTCATACTGCTTGCCGATGCTTGTTGCCATGAAGTGGCAGAGTGTATTTAAATCCGGCTCGGTGATATCGATCGGGCGGCAGATCCGAATGTTATATCGGCTGTATTTCGAGAGTGGTACTGCGATCACGCCGTTTTCCAGATCAGCCTCTATCAGCAGGTGATGCTCATCCGGATCAGGCGTATTTTTTGGATCTGCGATGGCAATACCGTCTGGCATCTCGCCGAGGAAGAAAGCAGCGTGTGACCAGGTCGATTGTGTGAGGTATTTTATTGCCGAGCTGATGCGGTGATCACCCTCGACCAGCAGTACATCGCCGGGTCGCATGACGTCGGCCAATGTTGCTGTTCGGTGGACCGAGAAGGGTCGGTACGTAGTTACTGTTTTGGTGAGGTATTTAGCCAGCATCTGGCTGCCAAAACGCATGACGGGATTCGCTATCATGGTCCTTTCGAGAGGTTGTGGCGGAGTAAGTTCCGCATCAGGATCAGAAATTCTGAACCGTATCCGGAGCTTACACGCTTTACAATATAAACTCCTCCGGGTGCAATAAAGTATGATGGAATAAAGTAGTGAGTGACCTCGGGCGGGTATGATCGTACAAGTAGAACGGGATGCCATACAATTGGTTCGAACGATGGCGTTCAGCTCGGTGACGGGTCTGCTGCAAAAACGTTTTGCGTGCGTTGCGCGGTTGTCGGCAAAGCAACCCGGATTAATCAGTTTTACGCTGCTGCTGGTAGCTGGAATGTTGCTGCCCGGTGATGCTTTCGGCCATGTGTCACAGCAGGGTCTGGTGTTGTTGCTTCCCACCCGTTTCTATATTACCTCTGGCGTATTTGTTGTTGTACTAACGTTGGGGCTGGTGGTTTTATTGCCCGGTAGTTATACAAAAAAACTTTTCGCCTCGCGGCGTCTTTGGAGTACTCGAGACAGCCGTCTGACGACGGTCACCAGTCTGGCGTCGACCCTGTTGTTATTTTTTCTGATCTATCTGGGATTCACAGCCTCCTATGATCCGTTGGAGAATCCACTGCCGGTTTTTATATGGACAGTGTGGTGGATCGGCTTTGTGGTGTTGCAGGGGCTGTTGGGCGATTGGTGGGTCTGGGTCAACCCGTGGTCGGGGGTGGCATCACTCGCGCGCGCGGCTGGCTGGACAACCCGATATTCTTTACCCGCTTCAGTTAAACAGTGGCCGGCAGTAATAGCCTTTCTATGCTTTATATCGTTCTCGCTGGCCGATACTGCGCCGGAAGCACCGGAGCGATTGGCGGCTATAGTAACCGTCTATTGGTTTTTTACTATGTCGGGGGTGTTGTTGTTCGGTAGTAAGTGGCTGCAGCATGTTGAGTGTTTTACGATACTGCTTAAGCGTTTCGCACAGATTGCTCCCTTGGCAATCTACGCTAATGGCGTGCGTTTCGGATTGCCTGGCTGGAAACTGCTCCGGTGCAAAGCAACCAGTATGAGCGCTGCTGTGTTTATTCTGGTGTTACTTGGTTGTGGAAGCTTCGATGGGTTGAACGAAACCTTTTTATGGCTTGCAACCATCGGTGTCAATCCACTTGATTTTCCCGGTCGCTCTGCGATTGTTGTTGAAACAGTGGTCGGTCTATTGATTGCCAATGCGGCTCTTGTTCTGGTTTATGCATGTTGCATTTATGTCGGGCTCTTGATAGCGAATCGCACTGGGAATTTACCTGTTAGCAAAGAGGTCACCTTTAAACAGGCTTTTTGTGCGCTGGCAGTGGCTGTAGTGCCTATTGCATTCGTATACCACTTTGCACATTTTCTGACCTCGTTTATGGTCAATATTCAGTACGCGGTGGCGGCAGCATCTGACCCGTTTGACAATGGTGCCGACCTGCTTGGTCTGGGGTCTTACTATGTAACCACCGGGTTTTTCAATTCGCCCCGGTCAGTCAAAGTGATCTGGCTGAGTCAGGCAGGTGCGGTGGTCACAGGGCATGTGCTGTCGGTGCTTGTCGCCCATGCCATAGCGGTGGAATTGTTTGGTAATGCGAGGCGTGCTATCGTCAGTCAAGTGCCGCTGGCAGCGTTCATGGTAGGCTACACCTTCATAGGATTGTGGTTGCTGGCAGCGCCCAAAGGGGCTTGACCAAAGGGGTATAAGGGGCTTAATAAGGGCCTTAATTAAGACTCGCTTTTCTGCGCGTAAGCAGGTTGGTTTTACTTGCCCAAAGCGCATCAACCGCAGGTAGGAATCAGACGCCAATGACTGACAAAATAATCACATCCTCTAGCATCAGCAGAAGAACCGCACTCAAGACGTTGGGTGCTGGAGCAGGGGCACTCGCCGTAGCGGGAACTATGCCGGGGATAATCGGTTGTGCAAATGCCTCTGATGAGCCAATAAAAATTGGCTTTCAAGTGCACAGAACCGGTATCGGTGCGGCCTATGGTCGCTGGTACGATCGAACCACTGAAGCGGTGGTAAAAAGAATCAATGCAGAAGGCGGCATCAATGGCCGGCCTATTGAAATTATCGCAGAAGACGACGGCACAGATCCCAAACGTGGTGCTGAAGTGGTGGAAAAATTTGCTAATAAACACAACTGCGATATAGCGTTTGGAACGCTGTTCAGCCACGTTGTGTACGGCTCAGCACCTCGTGCCGGTGAACTGGCCATTCCTTATTTTGTGGTGTCTGAAGGGCACCACGTAGCAAGTGGAAAATTAAATCGCTACACAATGCAGCCGGGTATTACTGATGTAAAAAGCCAGGTAGAGGCGATGGCGCCGTTCATCGCTGATAACCTCGGCAAGAAAGTTACCATGATTTACCCTGACTTTGCGTTCGGTCATGATCACCGTGACTACTTCAGTGCAGCCTTTGAAGCCAAAGGTGGCCAGATACTGGAAAAGATCGCCATACCGCCTACAGAAACTTCATTCTCAAAATACTTTCCTAAGATCCCGCGTGATACAGAAGTGATCTACCACGTCATGGTAGGGCCTGCAGTACTTACGTTTGTAAAAGAACTGGGTGAATTCTTTGGGCCAAGTCGACCGGAAATTTTCGGCTTTATTGATAGTCTGGAAGCGGTTGATCTTGCCAGCCCGGGTCTTGAATTTCTGGAGGGTACCTACTTCTGGGAGGGTAATCCACGATACGCTCAGGCGGAACAATCAGAATTTGACAAAGTATTTCGCGAAGCAGTAGGGGTTGATGACAATGGTGCATCTGTCTCTGATGCCAAAGACGTCTCAACCTATGCCCACATGTTTGGTTGTTGGGAAACCTTGTACGTGGTGAAAGCCGGAATGGAAGCAGCGAACTATCAGGGTGTGAAAGATCGGCAGAAGCTGATTGAAGCGGTCGAGGCGATGTCTGATATGCCACACTCATTCGAGCACCCGCAAGGCGCCAAACGGTTCAATGGCAAGACACACCAGACCTTCGGGCACCAATATATATCCAAGGTTACAGAAGGCAAGCTGGTGCTGGCACACACCACCTCTATTGAAGATACATTGTACGAAGATGAAGTTGACTACACCAAAATGTCCTTCTAGCTTCAGAGTACGTTAGTCCTGTATGAACCCGGTCGCTCAGGCCGGGTTGCCCGCCCACTACTTAAATTAGATAGCAATGGATTTTGGCCCCTATCTGTTTGTGGCATCACTTGAAGGTGCGATAACAGCAGCTGTGCTTGCGCTCACCGCGGTCGGCTTGAGCATTGTGTTTGGCATTATGCGAGTAGTGAATGTTGCACACGGCGAGTTTTACATGTTGGGCGCGGTGTTGGCGTGGTGGATAACCTCGATGATCGCCGGGCATCCGGCGTTGGGCTTTTGGGTTGCTATTGTAGCGGCACCTTTGTTGGTCGGTGCATTGGCGGTACTGTGTGATCGGTTTATTCTAAACAAAGTAAACTATGACCCGGAGCGTACGATCGTCGCGACTATCGGTTTGCTATATGTCATTCAACAGACCACATTAATGACCTTTGGCCCTGAAGCCAGGCCCGTGCAAGCACCCTTCAATGAAAGAATAGCGCTGCCGTGGTTCGAGTATGGAGAGTCAGGCTTTCAAATGATCTGGCCCTGGGGTCTCAGCACCACTACCTACAAACTGTTTGTCATAGTGGCGGCAATCATAGTATTGCTTGTGCTTTGGTGGGTTATGACGCGCACGCGAATCGGGCTGATCATGCGAGCCACACAGCTTGATCAAGAGATGGCACAAGCTCACGGCATTGCAGTGAACAAGGTCTATGCATTGGTCTTTGGGCTGGGCGCGGCGTTGGCTGCGCTCGGTGCAGTATTGGTGGTTCCTATTCAACAGGCTTATTATCTAATGGGCAGTGATCCTTTGTTGCTGTCATTTATTGTTGTGATCATTGGCGGGCTTGGCAGCGTGCTGGGTACTGTTGTTGCCGCAGTGCTTATTGGCATGAGTGATGGAATTATTTCAGTATTCTTTACGCCCACGCTTGCGAAAATACTGGCCACCTTACTTGTGGCGTTTGTGCTGGTATTTAAGCCGAATGGCTTGTTCGGAAAAAGCCGCGAATGAGTCAGTTAACTGAAAGTGCAGCCGGTTTTCAGAAGCCATTGCTAAGCCAGGGCAGTCGCAGCATATTGCTGCATGTCGGTATCGTGATCTTGCTTTTTCTGCTTTATTTTGCATTGCCCGTCTATCACAGTGGCAATTTAGCGCGCATTCTTGTGCTTGCTGTCTTCGCGATGGGCTACAACGTATTGTTTGGCTATACGGGGTTGCTGAGTCTTGGTCATGCATTGTTTTTCGCCAGTGGCATGTACGGTTTCGGCTTAGCGATTCAATTTATTGATGTAGTTCCTATAGTGGCAATCATAATAGGTTTGTTATCAGCGGTAGTGGTCTCTGTAGTGGTTGGAATTCTGGCACTACGCACTACCGGCGTGGCATTCATGATTGTGACATTAATGTTTGCCCAGGCAGGTTATCTAACCGTGTTACTGTTTGGCGAATACACACGCGGTGATGAAGGTTTTAATATACATCGTTCAGACAGAGTCCTGTTCGGTTTTGATCTGTCACAAGCTACCAACCGTTATTTCTGTGCACTCATTCTGTTTGCCATCTGTTTTTTTCTTACTGCATGGCTGGTTCATTCGCGTTTTGGTAAAACGCTTGTCGCTATACGTGAAAACGAAGAGCGTGCCCGTATGCTCGGTTATGACATACAGCGGCACAAGCTAATCGCTGTTATTATTTCCGGCGCGTTGTCAGGTGCAGCAGGCGTAGCGTATGCACTGTTGTTTGGATATGCGGGAGCGTCGTTCGCGGCAGTTCAATACTCTATATTGCCATTGCTATATGTGTTGCTGGGTGGCGCCGGCACTACGATCGGCCCGTTGATTGGCACGGTGTTTATGTTCTATTTAATTGATCTGTCAAGCGATCTGGCTTCTGCGTACCTTTCCAGTGAATTCGCATCAGCCTATATGCTGATTGCAGGAATTGTATTAATTCTGCTCACCCTGTTTGCACCACAAGGCTTTGCCGGCTTGTTGCGCAGCAAGTGCAAGTGGCTGCCATGAGCTTAATTTCCACTCGAGGCCTGTCTAAAAATTACGCTGGACTGCAAGCGGTAAGCAACGTAGATTTTAACTTGCCCGAAGGGCAGGTGAGAGCGCTTATCGGTCCGAACGGGGCAGGTAAAACAACGTTTGTCGGCATGCTTAGCGGTCGTATTAAAAGTAGCAGCGGTTCGGTGATCTTCAGCGAAAAAGACATCACCAAACTCCCGGCACATAAGCGTATGACCATGGGGATGGCCTATACGTTTCAGATCACTTCTGTATTTTCGAAGTTATCTGTGCATGAAAACGTCGCGCTGGCAGCACGACGGGTAATTAGAGATAAGCCGTCAGTGGTTAACGCGAAAGTAACCTCCGTGCTGGAGAAGGTCTATCTGGCAGATCGTTATGATCAAATCGCAGGAGACTTAAGCTATGGACATCAGCGCTTGCTTGAAATTGGTATGGGTCTGGCCCAGTCGCCCAAGCTGTTTATCCTTGATGAACCCACCCAGGGCTTATCAGCGACAGAAGTTGAAGGCTTCATTGAGCTGATACGAGTGCTGTCAGAAAACACCACCATTCTGTTAATAGAGCACAATATGGATGTGGTAATGAAGGCCGCTCATTACATCACCGTGTTGAACTTCGGAGAGATTCTGGCAGAAGGTACGCCAGATGAGATCCGCGCCAACCAGTCGGTACAAACAGCCTATCTGGGATCACACTGATGTTGACGGTCAACAGTATTGATGTTGCTTATGATCAGGTTCAGGTCTTGTACCAGTTGTCACTATCGGTGGAGCGCGGTGAGATATTGTGCCTGCTCGGTCGTAATGGTGCAGGCAAGACGACAACACTTAAATCTATAATGGGTCTGTTACCGCTGCGCACAGGTAGCATAGATCTGGATGGAGAATCGTTAAGTGATCTGGCTCCACACCATATACCAGGCAAAGGCGTGGCCTATGTGCCGCAGGGCAGGCGGCTATTCTCAGAACTCAGTGTTCAACAGAATATGGAAATCGGTCTGATGGCCAGTGGGTCAGGCAAAGAGACAAGAGAATATGCATTGTCCTTATTCCCACGCTTAAGAGAACGACTAAAACAACGTGCTGAAACCCTGTCTGGTGGTGAGCAACAAATGCTCGCGATGGCCAGAGCAATTTGCACCAAACCTCAGGTGATCCTGCTGGACGAGCCTACAGAAGGCTTGCAGCCGTCTATGACTTCATTGATTCGTGATGTGATAATTGAAATGAAGCAACAAAAAGTCGCCGTCATTTTGGTCGAGCAGCATGTTGATGCGGTGCTATCGATCGCAGACAGAGTGACGTTTATCGAACACGGTGTCGATGCAGAAACAGTTGCTGCGTCAGCGTTACTTAACGATCACAGTCTTGTGCAGAAATATCTTGGTGTGTAGTGGGTTGTGTGGCGGGGAGGGTGTCTGAAACGCTGTGGTGTTGTTTTAACCTGTGCGCCTCAGAGCAGGCGTAAGCTGTGAAAAGTAGGTGTTAAGTTGACACTGTGGAATGGGATGTTGTATGTAGTAACCCTGTACTTCGGCATACCCGTGTTCTGCCATTAACTCGAGCTGTTTTTTGGTTTCTACCCCCTCTGCCACTACCCCCAGCTGAAGTTGCTTACCCAGTTCTAAAATTGCGGAGACTATACTGGCGCTGGCTTTGTCGTGCTCAATGTTATTGATGAGTGACGGACCTATCTTGATTCGATCAAAGGAAAACTGCTGTAACTGGCTCAAGCTGGAATTGCCTGTACCGAAGTCATCTAAGGCTATTGTTATGCCTAGTGCTTGCAACTCACTGATAGCGGCGCAGACATTTTCAGTGTCAGAGCCAAGGGATTTCTCAGTGATCTCTAGCTCAAGGCGTGTGGCCAGTAAGCCGGAATCATTAAGTATGGCGCTAACGGTGTCACCCAGGTTGTCTATCGCCAGCTCGCGTGGAGATAGGTTGACTGAAATTCTGCAGGGGTGATCCCACGTTGCGGCTTCGAAGCAGGCATTGCTCAGAATCCAGGTAAAAAGTTCTGTTGTAAAACCTTCCTGCTCAGCGCAGGCTATTATCTCTTCAGCCGGTACATTACCGAGAACGGAATCGTTCCAACGCAACAGCGTCTCATAGGCGGTAGTGTCCAGCGTAATAGCGTTGGCAATGGGTTGGAAATACAGTTCAAGCTGATCCTCTTTTAGCGCGACTGCTAAGCGTTCAACCATTGTGTGGTATCTTTTTTTCTCGTGGTCCAATTCACCGGTATATATTTTATAGTTGTTGCGTCCAGAATCTTTTGCCTGGTACAGCGCCAGATCGGCCTGTGCTAACAGTTCAGATAATGGCACTTGATGGTCAGAGTAGATCGCTATGCCTATACTCGCACCAAAATTAGATCCAACATTACGATCATCTCTGCATTTCACCAGGTCTTTAAGTAATCTGGTGGCAAGCTCGCCGAAA
>CALGJU010000139.1 GCA_937928685.1 uncultured Granulosicoccaceae bacterium | reverse complement strand
TCAAAAAAGATCAATATCTGCACAAAAATTAAAAAGCGACCTGACGTTCGATACATCCCTCGCTAACGCTGGCGGGTTTCCGCAGGGCATGAACCGCCCCGCTCCCAAACCACCCACCGGGCACCCGACGCGTGAGCGAGTAGATCATATCCAACCGAAACAAGACCCCGATACCCCCGAATAACAACAACCAGTAACAGCCCGATAACAAACCCGCCAGCGTCAGCGAGGGATATCAAGTACGTAAAGCCACTCACGCCGCTCAAAAAAGATCAATATCTGCACAAAAAATAAAAAGCGACCTGACGTGCGATACATCCCTCGCTAACGCTGGCGGGTTTCCGCAGGGCATGAACCGCCCGCTACCAAACCCGCCAGCGTCAGCGAGGGATATCCAACACGTCAAGCCGCTCACGATCGCAAGGTATAACCAACCGATTCTGGTTCCGAACAACATCCTGACGTAAAGGACTTGACCCCTCGCTCACACGTCGGGCTTCCTCCGGGGTCCGTTTGACTACGGAGCCAGCTGGCACGAGTCACCACTCAACAGATCACGCGGGCGCCAGTTTCCACTTTACGCAGCCGTGCGACTGTGTTTCCATTCCTTCACATCTTCAAATCGAAACAGACGAGCATAATATGACCGTAAAAGTAGGCGACACCATCCCAGCCGGCACCCTTGCATTTCTTGGTGAAAACGGACCAGAGTCAATCACAACAGACGAGCTGTTCAACGGTAAAAAAGTGGTACTTTTTGCAGTCCCGGGCGCATTCACCCCGACCTGCTCTGAAGCACACCTACCAAGTTTTGTGGCTAACCACGACAAAATCACAGCCAAAGGCGTGGACCAGGTAGTGTGCCTGTCTGTCAATGATCCCTTCGTCATGGGAGCATGGGGCAAATCTCAAAATGCTGAACACATATTAATGGCCGCCGATGGCAGTGCTGTCTGGATCAAATCACTGGGGCTTGAGCTGGATCTTGTAGAACGTGGACTCGGTATCCGGTCGCAGCGTTTTTCCATGATTGTTGACGACGGAAAAATCACCCACCTGAACGTAGAAGATGGGCCCAAGTTTGAAGTTAGTTCTGCTGACACAATTCTTGAGCAACTATAAGTAATAGATCTACCTTTTCGGCAATGACCGCCCCTAGGAATACACAATAATGAATATTTTAGAATCACTGCTGGGCGACCAAAGCTCAAATGTGGTCAGCGAACTTGCAAAGCAACTCGGCGTTGGTGAAGATCAGGCGCGCTCAGCTGCAGGTCAGTTGATCCCTGCGCTCACCCGTGGCTTGCGGAACAATGCCTCCACTGATACCGGTCTCTCCGGCCTGGTCAATGCGCTACAGAAAGGCAACCACAACAACTACCTGGACGATCTTTCCAGCCTGGGCCAAAACAGCACAGTGGAAGAAGGCAATTCTATCCTGGGCCATATATTCGGTAGTAAAGATGTCAGCCGTAACGTGGCTAACTACAGCGCAAATCAAGCCGGGCTATCATCAACTTTGATGAAAAAAGCACTGCCTATATTGGCATCATTGGTGATGAGTGCGCTTAGCAAAAAGCTACTTGGTAAAGGCAAGAAAAGTAGCGGTGGAATTTTCGGTGGCGGGCAAAGCAACAACAGTGACATTTTTGGAACTGGCATTGCAGCCAATCAAAACCGTGGCATGCTTGAGAGCTTTCTTGACGCCGACAAAGACGGCTCTATGTGGGATGACCTTCTTAGTATGGCCGTAAAGGTAGCGATGAAGTAAATCGCAACTTAACAACGAGTACAACAAATCAGTGCATCATAAAAGGCCAGCGCAATCTGCGACTGGCCTTTTTATTCAACACAGATAATAAAAGACCTGCAATGTACTCAACCGTTTCGATCAAGATGATTGTCTCTTTCAGAGTCACGCCATTGAATCGCTGTAATTCTGCTTCGCTCACGAGCGTCATCGACGCCATCTGTGTGACCTAGCTCCCCCAACTGCTCCTGCTGACCGCGTCCACCGCGATATGCCACTATGAACAGTAACGGCAACAACGCTATATTCAGCCACGCAAACCAATCACCCCACACCGAGTAGAAAGTAGATACCCCCTGGATGGGTACATTTGCCACCAGGGTATGTGGTGCAGCGCGAAAGTGGTCAGTCTGTGCAAGCACACGCCCATGCGAGTCACTGGCGATAGACAGGCCATTGTGTGTTGGTCGAAAAAGCGCAATGCCGTTTTCCACACCGCGAAATGTCGCCATTAAACTATGGTGTGGAGAAAGAGTCCGCCAATCAGATGCCGGGGAAATAAGAATATCTGAGTTCCCGGCCTCTCTAATCGAATTCGGGAAATCCAGGTCAAAGCCAATGGCAAAAGCCAGTTGGCCATACTCGGTATCAAGTAATAACATTTCATTGCTACCCTCCGTGGTGTTATCGTTCCAGAGAGATCGCTTTTTTATATATTGCCCAAGTACTGCGCCCTGCGGGTCAATTACCAATAATTTGTTTTCCACCGGCTTGATCACTTTAGAATCAGATGGGTCATCGACTACGGCGAAAGTTGCTACCAGATATATGCCCGCATCGCGCGCAGCTTCAGTTACTCTTGCCAGCAGCGCCGGCTCTGCACTCTTAAACACCACACCGTCCGCTTCGGCCCAGGAAATAATTGATGCACCAGCAGTGGCCTCGTTCTTTGTTCTCAAGAGCAAATCATCATGATGTGCACTGATCACTTTATTCACTTGATCAATAGTGTCACCTGCCAAGGTTGAGAGTCCAGCAATGCCACCCGCCACACCATGTTGCGCCAGACCTTGCAGCAGTTGCGCTTGGTCACCCACCACCCCTGCGATACGAACCGTATCTGATTCATTGTCATCAAAAATGTTTCGAAACCCGCCCGAAACAAAAATGATCACCATGCACAAAAACAACACAACCACCTGACTACGGCTACGTCGCCATGCAAAATCCGAATCCCATAAAAACGCCATGGTGGCCGCGAACCAGAAAATAACGAACGTAATACCATAGATTCCAGTTACAGAGAGCAACTGCATCAACTCATAATTGCCAACCTGGGAGTAGGCTTTTTCACCCATAGAACCGATTGGCAGTACCGAACACACGATGAAACCCAGGACCACAAAGGCACAGGGTAAAACCAAAGATCCCGCTATTGAAGGTAGCCGGTAAAAGAGTTTACGATCAATAAGAAATGGCAGCACTTCGAGCCCAGCGAACCCCGCAATCAACACCAGATTAAGCGGACGTGCTACCGCAACGTAGTCATGCAAGCGCACCAATAGACTCAAAAACAGTAAAACATAAAGTATTGAGATACCGACTTTACATGAAGTATTTCTGGTAAACCGAAGCAGGAATATTGGCGCAAGAAAAGCAGCCGACGGGGTTACAAATCGGCCGCCAGACAAAATGATGAGAAAAATACCCATCAACAATAAGCCATACTTTTCCAATACGCCAAGCCCGGCTTGCCGGTTGTTTTTTATTTCAACGTCGTTATTCATTTAATACCGTATTAGCACAACTTATTGCATTGAAGTCACCGCCGAGCATGGTCACCCGGAATCAGCACAGTTTGCTAAACTGCCCCACTCTACCTGACTGATGACTCCACCCTTGACTTATCACGCGCGCTACCCAGAGAGAATCGTTTGCCTCACAGAAGAGACAACCGAGACATTATACCTGTTAGGAGAGCAAGACCGGATCGTCGGCATCTCTGGCTTCACCGTCAGGCCACCACAGGCTCGACAGGAGAAACCACGAGTGTCCGCATTCACTTCAGCGAAAATTGACAAGATCATGGATTTAAAACCAGATCTGGTGATTGGATTTTCGGACTTGCAGGCGGATATAGCAAGAGATTTGATCAAGCTCGGTGTCAATGTGCTGTTGTTCAACCAACGCTCAGTGAATGAAATTCTGAGTATGATTCTACAGCTCGCAAGCTTAACCGGTGCGACTGAAAAAGGCCGATCGTTAGTTGACGGCTACATCGAATCGATCCAGACCACGATACAGCGAGCAGAACGCCTCACCGTCCGTCCCCGGGTTTACTTTGAAGAGTGGGACGAACCAATGATTTCAGCAATCCGGTGGGCCTCTGAACTGCTGGAGATCGCTGGTGGCAAAGACTGTTTCCCGGAACTCGCTCTTTGTGCAGGCGGCGCAGAGCGAATTATTGCCGATCCACAGCGCGTCATCGATGCGAACCCGGATATCATCATCGGCTCCTGGTGTGGCAAAAAATTCAGACCGGAAAAAGTAGCAGCACGACCTGGTTGGGATCAAATCACCGCGGTCAAGGAAGGACAACTTCACGAGATAAAATCACCCGTTATTCTGCAACCGGGCCCGGCGGCATTAACCGATGGTTTAGCCGCACTCGAAGC
>CALGJU010000138.1 GCA_937928685.1 uncultured Granulosicoccaceae bacterium | reverse complement strand
CACTTGTGTGTGTTTTTTCCCCGGCTCTGATTGGCAATGAAACGCACGATGAAGAGGGATCGTACCCGGCGGCCTAACAATAAAGGCCGCAGAAACAAGCGTTGTAGAGCGACGTGTAGTGGCACGCTACTGGGTGTCTCGGCTGCCACATCCGTGTGGCAAGGTCTGCCCTGATAAGCCTCGACTGCAGAATGAACTGCACGGTCACTTTATGAGGTGTAGGGGTGAGCGTCGATCCCCTATGCGATCTAGTGATCAATAGAAATGACCTAGTCGGCTCCGCCATCTGTACTAGTCACTAGTATAATTTCTATTAAGAGCTATATCTTATGAGGTATTTGCACCCGCGTTTCCTATGTAGAAGTGCTTAATTTTCTACCGAATTGTTACCTTGGAGTAATCTGAGTCTGAGCCCGGTCCGGTAGATTAGCCAATTATCCTCACCTGATCCGTGATAATTCCTTGAAAATAAATTCAGCACCAGTTGTGTCCCCGCCAACAAAAGGTAATGGCCGCGTCCTTGTTTGGGACGGCTGGCGCGGGGTAGCGATTCTGTTGGTTCTGTGCGGTCATTTTTACGATATCCCGTGGTTGTGGGAAGACCGGATGGGTGTAGATATTTTTTTCGTGCTGTCCGGGATGTTGATGAGCGTTCTTCTATTTGAAAAACGCATCTCACTGCGTGATTTTTATATCAGGAGATTGAGCAGGATCTACCCGGCATTTTTTGTCTATTTGGTTTTTGCGTGTATTGTCGGTGTCACCTACTCTATTGAGTTTTCATGGTTGGAAGTTATTGCCAGTCTGTTCTTTTTGAGAACTTACCTTCCGGTTGAACCGGGCATTTGGAGTAGCGGACTGACTATCGCCCATCTATGGTCACTCAACATAGAAGAGCATGCTTACTTGTTTTTAAGTGGCATGACGTTGCTATTGGTTAATCGCAGGATTGTCGGGATGGCATTGTTGTTATTCGCATTCGGCTCAGTCTTGCTCAGTTTTTACTACTACTCCCAATTGACAGCGGAAGATTTTAAGTTGTATTCCATCCGCACAGAGAGCGCTGTGGTTTTTATATTTTTTTCCGCAGGTTATGGTCTGCTTGCCCGTGAATGCCAATGGACCGTACCTTCGTGGATGCCGGTCGCCTGTCTGGTGATTGCTGTGATGTGCTACGCCCATGCAGCCCCTGATTGGTTACTATTTGCGTTGAGTCCCATGGCTCTGGGAGTTACGGTAAACCATCTCGATCAATTGCCTGTGATATTCCAAAAGGCATTGTCCAATGTCTTCATCCGCCATCTGGGGTTGTGGTCATATTCTATCTATTTGTGGCAACAATTCTTTTTTGAGTATTCATGGCGAATACCTGGAGGCAAGATGACCGCATTGTTGCTGGCAGTAGCGGTAGGCGTTTTATCTTATTACTTGCTCGAGCGCCCGGCACGGTGGTGGGTGAACAACAAGTGGTCAGCCAATCCTGTTTATCACGCTACGTCGCAAATATAGAGCGCCTATTTCACTGGTCGCCTTGTGAATAATGAAGGCGGGTCATGTAGAGCAATAAACCGTTCTTACTTTCTTGATCGCGGGCTCAGCTGAGTTTGGTTATAAGTTTTCCAGCGCTGCTTTTGGCAAAGGCGCGCTCTGTTTCATCGAGCACAGTGAAGTACGCAATTGCTGTGTACACAACAGCCCCCACTAAACCTAGTCCGATGAGGCTTAAGTAGCCATCGGGTGTATGATATTTCGCAAAGTACGTAAGCATTGCGTACAGCACTATGCTGGCAGGAACGATACGTAGATACGTCTCTTTGAAATAAGCCGGAAGTGAGAAGCCAACCACTTTGCTGGTAAGTATCGGAGTCACTACGGCGTAAAACACAATTTGAGTGAAGGCTGTTGCCACTGCTACCCCAATCAGACCGAATTTCTGTATCAACAGTATGCTGAGTATTAAATTAGCCACAGAGAAAAGCATGTTGTAGGTGGAAAATCTCTGATGGTTGGATGTGCCAAGTAGTATTGAATAACTAAGCAGCTGCGGACTCTTTATCAGCTGCGTAAAGAACATTATTGACAGTAGCGCTGAGCATTCAATTGCGTATCTGGGGCCCATCCAGATACCGATAAAGTTATCGCCAAGGGTGAGAATGCCAATGCACAATAAATTGGATAGCACCAGTACGGCTTTGGTGCCGCTTATGTAAGTTTTGTACAAAGAAGCATCTTTGGTGGCCTCCTGCTCACTGAAAACCGGAACAAATGTCTGAGCAACTGCGAAGATAAGCTTGTTGCTATATTCACTTAAGCTCCAGGGAATGGTATAGATGGTAATGGCTGCTGCTGACAGAAAGTAACCAATAACAAATGCATCACTGTAGTAGATAAGCTGCATGCCGAGCATGGTCATGAAAGTGTATTTACTGTAGTGAAAGATTGATTTTACTGTCTCTTTATCTGCATGCCTGGCGGTTAGTTCTACCTGAGGCTCGGTCTTTTTCATTAGAAAAGCGAGCAGAAATGTCGCGAGTAAGTTCGCGATCAGGGATATTACACCCATGGCCAACAGATCGTAGTTCGAGGTTAGAGCAATGTAGAAAACCACCGCTTTAAAGAGTGCTGCAAACAAGATCGCTGCATTGGTAATTTCGTTTCTTTGAAATCCGTAAAAAGCGCCGAAGAAGACGCCCGATGAGACAAAAATTGAAACATCGATAGCACCAATGATGACTAAGGTATGAACCGTGTCCTTCAAGTCGGTGCTGATGTTGAAGGTATTAACCACCAGGTTGGCGATAAATGGGCTGATCACTATCAGAAAGCCGCCCACGACCAGCAATATCGCTATGCCAGAGGAGAATACGACGTTGATCGATTTATAATCGTTTAGTGCTTTGTATTTTGAAACATACTTGGCAACGGCCGAGCTGACACCTAAATCCAACAAGGTCATATAGCCCGTGAGGGCGGCAATAATCGACCATATTCCGTATTTGGTATCACCAAGCGTGTTGACAAGAAACGGTGAGAGTAGAAAGGCGATAGCGATCGCGCCAAACATACCAACGTAATTCGAGAACACGTTTTTTAGGATAGTTTTATAGATAACGATCGACCTGGTTATGACTACTGTGCTGTAAATTTTGCGTGGCGGTATTAGCGCTGCTTGATCACGGTGGCCGGATTTCCCGCCACAATTTGGTTGTCTTTTACTGCATTGACTACCACGGAGCCGGCGGCCACCACGCACTTAGTGCCAATGTCCGCCATGATAATGGCACCGTTGCCAATCCAGGTGTCTTCACCTACCTGAATTTTTGTCAGTGTTCCGCCCTGATCACGTATTGGCACATCGGTGCTGTCAATACTGTGTTGGTGTTTGCCGCTCAGTATGTGGACGCCACTGCCAAGCAGACAATCTTGCCCGATTTTACAACTCCCAACGTTGCACTGCGGCCCAATATAGGTGCCATGTGAGATTTCAGTGTCAAATTGTGAGAACAGTGTCCCGAAGGAAATAACAACACCCTGGTCACAATGGGTCATGGTCAGGTGATAGAAACTGTTGCGAAGGTAGCTTCCGAGCTTGCCCGGGATTAAGCTCATAAATTGTGAGCAAGATGCAAACGCAGTGTTTTTATCTAAAATCGCCAGCAAGCGAAACACAAAGTAGACGGGCATTACAATAATGGTTGTGCCGAGTTGTGCGATATTTTTGACGGTTGGTATTTCCATGAATAGTGTCAGGTATGAATCGAGAGGTTCAGATGAGGTGTGGCGACATCGCTAGCGAAATACACCAATGACCAAAAATCACAGGCCGCACAGTGTGCCATGCCTATTTCGAAAAATATGCGACAAATCGATCAGATTAAGACACGCGTTAGTGCCGCATTTTTCAGCTCTGTTATGTACCCGGTTGATTGGGTAATGAGTCACGCTATTTTACCTTTGATGAGGGCCTGAGTTTTAGAAAGCGCTAACGGCACGGGCTCAAAGCAGGTTGCTGTGAGCTATAATAGACTCAAATCAACAATTGCGTAATGATGCCGACGTTAAATCAAAAAATCCGAACTGAATTGCGAAAAAACTCAGCGTCGTTATTGGCTGAGCTATCACTTACAGCAAAAAGCCCGGAAGTGATTAAGAGTGGCCTATCCGGGATAGCCGACTTACTAAAGCAAGAAGATCAGATTGCGCTTGATCGAAAGAAGTTATCGCGCCAAATTGGCATTGCTCGAAAGGAAAATAAAGACCCGGCCGCCATCATTAAAGGCGTTTCCGATTTAACGACGCAGATAAAGCTGCTGTCACATCAGATTGATGAGGAAATAACGCTTATTGAGCGGGAATGTGAGCCGGCAGAGTCTGTTTCATTGCCCTCCACGCCGAAGCACCTGCGCGCTGTTGCTAAGGCAGTAGAGTGCGACACATCGGCATGGAAACTTGCGCACGGTGACACCATCGATGAGGTGGAGTGGCAAGCGTTTGTCGATTCCATAGATCATTCGAATATTTATCAGCATGCCAAGTGGTGCGCTCTGATTAAAAAAAGCTTTGGCCACACGCCGTATTACATCACCTGTCGTAAGTCAGATGGGCAGCTTGGTGGTGTATTTCCGACAGTACATTTGAAAAGTCGCCTGTTCGGATCGTTTATCGTGTCTATGCCGTATTTTAATTATGGCGGGCCGCTAAGTGAGTACGGAGAAGTTGAACAGCAAATGATGACTTACGCCGCTGACTTGGGTGACAAGCTTGAATGTTCGCACCTTGAGGTGAGGGAAACACAAGGTCGTGAAGAGTGGTTGTCTAAGCAGCATAAGGTCACCATGATTCTGCGCTTGCCGGAAAGTGATCAGATGCTCGATAAGCAGTTAGGTGCCAAGGTACGCGCACAGGTCAACAAGGCGGGACGCGAGAATCTACAGTATCAGGTTGGTGGTGCTGAATTGCTTGAGCAGTTCTATCAGGTGTTCAGTCATAACATGAGAGATCTCGGTACGCCGGTGTATAGCAAGCAATTCTTTGCCAGCATACTTGAGCAGTTTTCAGATAGCGCGAGTATTGCTGTGGTGAGCCATAAAAATAAGCCAGTAGCAGTGGGGTTTTTGTTGGGCTATAGAGACAAGCTGGAGATTCCGTGGGCCTCATCGTTGCGCAAAGCTAATCCGCTGGGCGCAAATATGTATATGTACCGCCAGATACTAAAAACGGCGGTGGAGCGCGGCTATGGCTTTTTTGATTTTGGCAGATCCAGTATTGGTGCAAGTACCTATCAGTATAAAAAACAATGGGGCGCTCAAGAGTACCCGCTACATTGGCACTACTGGCTTAAAGATTCTAATGAACTGCCGGAGCTCAATCCCAATAACCCAAAATACAAAATGGTGATAAATGCATGGCAAAAACTACCAGTGATGGTGGCCAATACAATTGGACCAATGCTTGTGCGTAATCTTCCTTGATGTTTTAGCAGTCTTCTCTGTGTTGAGCAATGCCTCTTGAGGATTACGTTTTAGATTGCAACAGCAGGCTCTCGATCCAGGACCTGATAGTAAAGTTCCGTATATTCCCGTGCCATTCGATTGGCTGAGAATTTTTCATTGATATGATCTGCTGCTGCCTGTGAAATGCGGTTGGCCAGGGGCTCATCCCACAACAGTCTTTTGCAGCATTGCTCTAACTCCTCCTTGTTTCCAAGTGTCGCTAAAAGGCCTGTTTTTTCGTGCTCAAGCAGCTGATTGACCCCGGGTATGTTATACGCTGCGACAGGAACTCCCATCGCCATAGCTTCCATCAGGCACCGTGGTATGCCTTCGAGTGTGGAGCACATGGCAAATAGATCAAAATCTTTTAAATGAGATAAGGGGTCGTTCTGGAAGCCAAGAAACGAAATGCGATCCCGTGCGTTGAGTCCGTCGGAATAACTTTCGAATTTCTCCCGGCTTTCACCGTCGCCAAGTAATACGAGTTTCAATCCGCTATTGGTGGCTGCCAGCTTCTCGAAAACATCTAGTAGGTGACTGACGTTTTTGCGTTCAATCATCTGTCCGATAAAGCCTATTGTTTTGCATTCCGGTGTGTCTATTGGTGTCTCATCAGATCTCTCAACCGGGGTCTCGGCGGGCAGGCGGTAGTCAATATCTTTTAGGTCTACGCCGTTGCGTATGTAGACGTTTTTATTTTCAGATACTCCGAATTTTTCTACGTCTGAATACAGTTCACGTGAGAGAGGTGCAACATAGTCGAAGTATTTAAAGGTTCTGCAACCTGCCGAAATAAATAGCTCGAGCTTCCAGTCATTTGTCTTTTCAAAGCCGTGAGGTGTTGTTATGCATTTTATTCCAGCTATTTTTGATGCAATGACACCGAGTATGTCTGATTTGTACCCGTGAGAATGTAATACGTCTATTTGGTTTCTTTTAATGACTCTTACGAGTGATTTTATGGCGCGAATATCAAATCGGTTGCTCATTTCTACCTGATGGCTGGTGAGATCAAGAGCATTGAAGTCTTCAATTAGCTTAAGGTCATGGTTTTCTGGTTCTCTGGTGACCACAAGTTCAGTGGTAACCAGATTTCTATCGCTGTTGTTAGCCAAAGCCAGGATCCACTTTTCAGCGCCGTAGAAGCCCGTGGAGCAGATAAAATGCAGTACTTTAATAGGGGGAGTGGTCATAATGATCTACTTAATGTCCGGTGCAGCCTGAATAGTTACAATTATTCATGAAAAATGCAGACTATCCGGTACGTGTTTTAATCCAACGCATTTCGTTGCTAATTTTGAAGTTAGACAAACTTGTTGCCCATATCCCTGCTATGTACTTCAGATGTGTTGCCGGGGTATGAAAGCATTCTTCCTGATCGATCAATGGTGGATCCTTCATCGCAGGATAGGGCAAACTATCTGTATCCAGAAAGCCTGATGGCCCATGGTTTTGCAGGAGGAGTACTTGAATTCTCGCGTAGTGTAGCGTGTCGGATGAAGATAGCTCGTTTGTCAGGTAGTCTCTAAAAAAACGCGCTTTTTCCAGCAACGGCATTCGATTCTTAAGCGCATATTTATAGGCTGCATACAAAACGTGTATTTTTCTGGACTCCTGAGCAATCCACGTGGCGTTAGGGTATTTTAGTTTGTGCGCGCTTTCGAGATAGGGTTGTTCATGCTGCACCATCCAGTTGGCATAGTGGAGAAGCGTAGCGCGGGCGTGGTAGAAGGAATGATCTAACTCATTGAGCTCACGCTTGAGGTCTAAGTAGCGGATAATATCTTGTAGAAAAATAACGTAATACCAGTTGAGTTCAATGTCATCGAATCCTCTGGATTCTATTTCATCAGTCGGGCCGGCAGTTTTTCGTATTATGTTTTCTACTTGAGTAAGGTACTTGTCTTCAGACGATAGCTCGTAGCAATCCATTAGAGTCCGTAGGTAGTTGCCTGTACCCCTGTCCATTGGATAGGTGTATTTAAAAATCTTAGCGCCTTTACATGTTTGCACAAAATTTTTACTGTCTTCACGAAGAGTCTTCTTCGCCGTTTCAATGATGGACCCGGTGCCCTCTATATAGTTGCGTATCCATTTTCCCATGCTTAGCACCGTTGCCTTCGCTTCTTTGTCGCCCGTCATGAAGTAGTGGTAGGTGAGCCCACTGCTGTAGCAGTGCTGAGGACCGGGTCCGCCTCCGGGTGAGGGGTGTCCTTCATTGTCAATCTGCAAGGACGAAAACGTACGGTGTGTCGCGGTCTGAGCGTGGACGTAGTGATCCGTATGCCAGAACAGGCCATTGTTGTACTCCACCCGGTCCTGATCTGTCCGGTATATATCAATATCCATCACGTGTTGGGCAAGCTCTGTTGTCATTTGTTGCCAACGCGGATCACCAGTTAGGGCGAATTGTTTGGTAAAGCCCCAGATAGAATCGTACTGGTTGTTGTAGTGAGAAACAAAGATGTCTTCACCGGTGTGGAATGCTGCTTCATGATCGGCATATATTTCACCAAAGTTTCGCCAACCATACTCATCCAATTGTTCGCGTTTTGCGTAAAACCCCTGTTCTTCATTCATTGAAGGGTGAAGTAGTTTTTCGTAGGATTCGCATGACATCTGATGATCAAAATAACTGAATACGCCGGACGCTTTGTACACGCTCGCCTCGATGTGAGCGATTGGACCTGTGCACTGTGCGTGATCAATTCTGTCGGAGGTGAAAAATTGAAAGAAGATCTCATGGGTTTTTCTCTCGCCACCCTGTAGCTCATGCCCGTCTTCGTGGTGATACGGGAATAGCCGTAGCGATGCAATGGACGGTTCTATGTCAACGCTCTTTGGGAAATTCTGCCAGAAATCTTTTGGCTGAACGGTGTAGGCAAAGTTGTCTTTATTGCTTATGGCAAGAATCGGATTTGCGCGTGTTCCTTCAGCTAACGACTGTTGATCTGTTGTTAACCGGTATCCGCAAAATTGGTTGCAGACCTTCCCTTCGCTATTTACGTGTACCGGGCTGTCCCAGTTTGTTCCACCGCTTGAGGCTTGAAACAATACCATCGGTTGTGTTGATTCCAACCACTCTGATTCGGCTTCCAGTTTTAATTTTGATATATGTTCTGCCTGTTTCTCCAGTGCAATCGAGTAGTCTTTGAATTTAATAGATCCTGGATCCCCAAGATCCCATATCCCTCCGGGATGGGAAGCGCGGTTAGGATTGTGTAGCTGACACTGCAGCCGCAGATGCCCTCCTGGGAGAACCTCAAATCTAAACTGGGTATTTAAGATCAAGCCGGCACTATCGGAGAAAGTGCCTTTTATAATGCAAACGCACGAAATGTCGTCCTGCTCATCGATATAGGTTTCATTGATGTGCAATCGACAGTTTTCACCGTTTGTGTTGGTGAGTGTGGGGTAGTGGCTGTCACGGATCCAAACATCTTTCTCATCGATTGTCACAGTGGGAAAGACGGATCGCTTATCCTTATTAAACAGGTATTTTATGTTTGCGCTTTGGACGCTAATGGAGTGCTCGTTTTCTTGTACCTGCAAAAGGCCTGGTAACGGATTTTCATCTGCTACTTTTAATACCAAATCGGTAAACGATGAGGTGGCTTGGTCCAACGATACCTTTATCAGGCACCATTTCACGCTGCCATCTGGCCAATGGGCTGTGGGCGTTATGGTCGCGTTGATGCGATCGTTGTCTCGGTACACCACTAGTGCGTCACATTGCGTGATTGAACCTTTTGATAAAGGCAATCCAACACGGGCGAAATTGGCGCCTGGTTGTAGTTGGCTGAGTTTTATTTTTACTGGTTGCATTGATCGCTAGGTGTGGCTCAGGTAGTTCGAGTTGTGTTATACACAAATTTCGATAAGCTATTGTGTGATTATGTTTATAACCCAGAAATTATTTGTAAAAAATGTCAGCTTCTGTTTGCCACATCGTTTTGTGGTCTTGTGACAAGGCAATCGGTTTTGCAGGCCAGAAAGCAATATTTCACATTTCTCAATAGTATTGCCCATTTGCCTGGTTCAAGTTCGCATAAACTGTGTTGGCGCCTCTAAATTTTCTTTGACTCTAATCAAATTGAACAAACCAAGAACGTACACTTTGAGCGCCGTTGTAATATCGGCAGCTCTTCTGGTTTCAAGCTTTATATTTCTTGTCACAGTAGCATTACCCGCTAACAACCAGACCTACAGCGCGTTTCAGAATTTTGGACATTTCGCTCTGTTCACTATTCTGGGCTTTCTGGTGTTGCAGCAATTGTGTGTTCTTTTTCGTCAGAATATTATGTTGGCTGTTTTCATCAGTGCGTTTTCGTTGGTTGTGCTCGGTATTGCGGTGGAGTGGTTTCAGTCCGGGCTCGCATCAAGAACAGCATCTGTTAATGATTTTCTGCTCGATGTCGGTGGTATTCTCTGTGGTTTCCTCGCCTACTGGAGTTTCAGGCTGTGGAGAATTGATCTGCGATCAGGGGCTCTTTTGCTGGCTTTGATTGTGGCTGTAAGCGGGTTTTGCGCTTTCAAGCCAACGCTTGAATTGATTGGCTTTGATATGTCCCGACCTGCAATGCCTGTCGTGCGTGGATTTGATCATCCGTTTTCTGTCGCAAAACTTGATTCAGTCGGAAACGCATTAATAGAGCGTGTGATAGTTGAGGGAGGAAGTGCGCTACGAGTGGTCTTCGGCGCGGAACAATACAGTGGCGTAGTGTTTTATGAGTCATCTTTGGAATGGAGCAGGTACGATAATTTACGCCTGAATATTTTTAATCGTATGCCAGACACTCGACAAATTGAATTGCGAATTAACGACCGACTGCATAATAATCTGTACAAAGATCGATATAATGCCTCGTTTGCGATCACGCCGGGTCTAAACAGCATCGAGATCCCGCTACAAAGTGTGATCCAGATGGGCGAGGCAGAGTCGTCCGGTCGAAAAATGAACATTGATGATATCAGTCAGATCCAGCTTTTTGCGGCGAAAAGTGAGAACTCTTTCGCAGTGGATGTTTTACGAATTGAGTTGTTCTGAATAATTGAAGTGATGTCTGTTGGCTTGAAACAGTGGTGGGTCTATGTCAATTCCGGTAATTCTATTTACGCTTTTCAGCTGTATAACGGCTGTGGTTGTTCCGTGGTTGGGCGTGGTTGTTTACTATCTGTTAGCGGTTGGGCAATTGGCAGCGTTGTGGCCTGAACACTTTGGTGATAGCCGTTCCTCACTGTATATCTCCCTAGCGATTCTTGTCGGCTTATGCGTGGCTACCGCCTCAAGGCAAGTAGATTACCGTCGCCTGGTTCATATCCCGAATCTGCTGATGCTTCTGCTGGTGATTATTGTCAATATATCTGTTTCCAATAGCCCGTTTGAAGGATTCGAAGAGGTAAAGGTCTCGGCCCTTTCACCGGTGGAAATGCTTGATATTTTCAACAAAATTATGGTGATCTACTTTGCCGCGGTCCTGCTGATTGATACGCGTTTTAAATTGATATTTCTGTTAACGGCAATTGCCGGTGTACTGATGTACTACACCGCATGGGCCAATAAGATATACCTTACTCAGGAGTTCTGGCGATTCGGTGACAATGGTCGTTTGAATGGTCCGCTGGGGATATATTACGATGAAAATTATCTGGCGATGCTATTTTTACTGGCAACCCCGATATTCTATTATTTATCGGTGGGTACATCGAGCAGGATAATCCGTTACGGTCTATGGTTCAGTATTCCGTTCAGCTGGCACGCGTTGTTTCTGACGGGCTCACGTGGTGCGTTGCTGTCGTTGGCTGTGGTTTGTATATATATCTTTTTTCGTAGCTATAACAAAAAAGCCTCGATTATTTTAGTGGTTGGCCTCGTTGTCGCTGTTATCGATCAAAGTGGTCATTTGCTGACTCGTATAGACAAAACAGTCAACACTCAGGAAGTCGAGAGAGACAGGGCGTTTATTGAAAGTACGGATTCCGACGATTTCAGTGAGGTGGTGGTTGATCCTAGATTGATATCGTGGCAGGTGGGTTTAAAACTGATGAGAGACTACCCTCTGTTTGGTGTGGGTCCCGGTAACTTCATGAGAGCATTCACGCAATATGACGATTCGGAGCCTCACGTTGCGCATAATACCTTTATTCAGTTCGCGGCCAATTGCGGGGTGGTGGCGGGGCTAATCTATATGTACTTCCTTTTTATT
>CALGJU010000137.1 GCA_937928685.1 uncultured Granulosicoccaceae bacterium | reverse complement strand
ATCTTGTTGCCGTCGTTGATCCAGTTGGCTGCCACGTCGTCACCGTGTGCAATCTTCTTCGAGTGTGCGTGAATGTAGTTGGCCCACATTCCGACTATAGCGCCACCATCATCATGAAGCAGTTGCTGTGCTTCAAAGTATTGTGCTTTCCGCTTGGTATCATCAGTTTCTGAACGAGCCGCGACGACCACTTCGTTAAATGACTTGGCCGCTGCTGTCTCTTTCCATGCGGTGTCGTTCCACTCGGTGTCAGCGGTGTAGGCTGCGGAATACATCCAGTCCTGGGTTGGACGACCACCCCAGTAGCAGGCACACCAGCCTTTCTTGTTCCAGACATTTGACCAATAGCCATCTTTCGGCTCACGCACGACTTCAATTGCGATACCGGCTTCTTTGGCAGAGGCGGCGATAAGCTGGGCGGCGTCAACTGCGCCTGCAAACGCTGCATCGGAGGCAGAAAGTTTGATAGTGCCCGTGTGGCCGGACTTCTTGTAGTGCTCTGCGGCTTTCTCGGGATCAAATTCGCGCTGTGCGATGTCGGTATTAAGAAATGGCATTGCCGGTGAAACAGGGATGTCATTACCCACAAGGCCGTGGCCGAGTAGAATCTTGTCCACCAGTTCCTGCCGCTTGATTGCGTACTTAAGTGCCAGGCGTAGATCAAGGTTTCCAAAAGGCTCTATATCAAGACGCATAGGGAAGGTGTAGTGCTGTGTACCGGTAGTTTCCAGAATATCAAGGTTGGGAGCACGGGCTAACAGGGCGACAGTTTTTGGATCAACGTTGTCGATTACATCGGCGTCACCATTCATGATGGCATTCTGTCGTGCGGTAACATCAAGAATAGAAAGTAGTTCTATTTCATCAAAGTGGGCGCGGCCTTCTTTAAAGTAATTCGGATTGCGCTTTGAAAGGGCGCGAACACCAGGCTCGAAGGTATCTAGCACATAGCCACCAGTACCTATGCCGGATAAGGCGTCTATCACACCGTCTTTAGATGGTTGAATAACAAGATGGTAGTCACTGACAATGTAAGGGAAGTCGGCATTGCCAGCTTCAAGTTCAAACACTACAGTATCGTCGCCGTCTTTCGTGATTGAGGTGATAGCAGTCAACAAGCCTTTTGCCGCAGACTTTGATTCCTCGCCACGGTGGTGGTTGTAAGTGGCAATGACATCGTCAGCGGTAAGTGACTTGCCGTTGTGGAATTCAACACCGTTGCGCAGTTTGAATCGCCATGTTTTTGCGCCATCAGCAGGCTCATAGCTTTCTGCCAGCTCTGGAATCAATGAGCCGTCGCTATCTACTTCAGTCAACTGATTGCCGTATGAGTAGTGCAGCGCCTGAGTGAAGCCGTTTTCGGAAGTGCCCGGGTCCAACGTGTCTGTAGTAGAGCCGTAGCCAAGACCTTGTCGTAATCGGCCACCTTTTACTGGCGTTGCAGCAATGGCGTTGCCAGCCATTGTCAGTGCCATTGGCAGGGTAGCGCCCGCAGCGATTGCAGTCATAATAAACTTACGGCGACTGATTTTACCTGCGGTCAGTTGTTCCGCATGACTGATAATGACGTTTCTTTTCAACGTATCCTCTCCTCGGTTGGTTTACGTTTGATCCATCGCCGCACAAAGTACACGATGACCATTGTTTAACTGGCACGCTGTTTTACGCATGTCGCAGAAAGTTAGACGGGTGTTGCGTGCGTTGGTAGAGTACACCTGTATGGAGGTGTTACGTACTCTCACCTATCTGAGTTAACACTATATCATCAAGGTTGGAAAATAATTGCATCCGGTTCTGGTTACCATTGTCAAGCGGCTTTTATTGGGGGTGGTGACGCTTTTTGTCGTTTCTGCAATCATATTTAGCTCGATTTCGTTACTTCCGGGAGATTTCGGGGAGGCGGTGCTGGGCCAGGCGGCCACTGAAGACACCGTTGCGGCGTTCAGAAAAGAACTGGGTCTCGATAAACCAGCGCCGGCAAGATACCTTGACTGGGTGAAATCCGTCGCAAAAGGTGATTTAGGCACCTCGTTTTCCGGGCGCTCTGCATCAGGTCAGGATCGCTCCAGATCGGTGGCGGAAATGATCGCTCCCAGACTCAAAAACACACTCTTTCTGGCAAGCGTCACTGCGCTGATTGCTGTGCCTTTGGCGTTGTTTCTTGGCCTTACGGCGGCGTTGTATCGAAACTCGTGGTACGACCGCAGCGTTAACGTCACGACTCTCACGACAATTTCAATGCCTGAGTTTTTCGTCGCCTACGTTTTGATTCTGATATTCGCATCACTATGGAAAGTGTTTCCGTCACTGGCGACCGTCGATATTGATATGGCAATGGGTGAAAGACTAAACCGAATAGCATTGCCCGCTATCACTCTCACACTGGTCATTGTTGCCCACATGATGCGTATGACCCGCGCTGCTATCATCAACCTGCTTGCCAGTCCGTATATAGAGATGGCTCGTTTAAAAGGGGCGTCCCGCTCTGAAGTGATTTTAAAGCACGCGCTCCCCAATGCCTGGGCACCGATTGCTACGGTGATCGCCTTTAATCTGGCGTATCTGGTGGTGGGGGTTGTGGTGGTTGAAGTGGTGTTTGTGTATCCGGGAATCGGTCAGTTAATGGTTGATTCAGTTTCATCACGAGACATACCGGTGGTGCAAGCCTGTGCTCTGATTTTTGCCGGTACATATATCCTCTTAAACTTGATCGCTGATGTGATTGGCATAGTGACTAACCCACGGCTGTTGCACCCACGATGACTGACTCAACTGACTTGCCCGAAGGCTACAGTGCTTCCGCCGAAGTGGGGGCGTTAAGACAACGTCGTTCACGTGCAGAGCGTTCGTGGCTGGCGCTAAAGAAAGCGCCTCTGTCCGCATGGTTCGGCATGATCGTGGTGGCAGGGTACGTTTTTGTAGCGTTGTTTGCGCCATGGTTAGCTCCCTACGGAGAGGCTCAAATATTCGCCACACCGTTTGCCCCATGGGATGAAACACATCGATTCGGCACCGATCAGATCGGACGCGATATCCTGACTCGCCTGATTTACGGTGCCAGAAACACCATGGGTATTGCACTTGTGACAACGCTACTGTCATTTCTCATTGGTGGGGGCCTGGGGTTGGTGGCGGCCATCAACAGAAGTTGGCTTGATCAGTTTTTGAGTCGTGCAGTAGATGTTTTGATGGCGATACCCAGTTTGATCTTTGCGCTGGTGTTGTTGTCTATTTTTAAACCCAGTGTGGTCAGCTTAATATTGATCATCGCGGTGCTCGATTCCACCAGAGTGTTCCGGCTAACCCGTGCAGTGGCTATTAATGTTGCTGTAATGGACTACGTAGAGGTGGCAAGGCTGCGTGGCGAAAAGCTCGGTTGGGTGATGAAAAATGAAATTCTGCCAAACATCATGCCGCCGCTTGTGGCGGAATTTGGCTTACGTTTTTCTTTTGTATTTTTAACTATCGCAGCACTTTCATTTCTGGGCGTAGGTATTCAGCCACCGACTGCAGATTGGGGTTCTATGGTGCGTGACAATGCATCGTTAATACAGTTTGCACAATACGATCTCAAGGCGGGTATCACGCCTTTACTACCAGCGGCGGCTATCGGCCTTCTTACTGTGGCAGTGAACTTTGTGGTTGATTGGTTTCTGCATAAAACCAGTGGTTTGCGTGATGAACAGTAAAGAACTGACAGGCGCTTACCAGATTAAAGCCTATGAATGATAAAGACCAGCCGTTACTGCAAATGACTGACATCCACATTGAAGGGTATTCAGATGAACGCTGGCACCCGATAATCAAAGGCGTAGATCTCGAACTTCGACGCGGGCAAGTGCTCGGTATCATAGGCGAGTCCGGGGCAGGTAAGTCGACTCTTGGATTGGCAGCCATGGGGTTTGCGCGATCAGGTTGTCGATTTACTCAGGGTCAGGTGGTATTTGACGGTACTGATCTGCTCACACTTAAAGAATCTCAACGGCGTAAGTTGTGGGGAACTCGCATTGCTTATGTCGCACAATCTGCCGCAGCAGCGTTTAATCCCGCACATCGCCTGATAGACCAGACCATAGAGTCTGCGACACGGTCACAGCTGCGGCCGGAGGGTGAATCCAGACAAGATGCGATCGAACTCTATGAGTCGCTTCACCTGCCAGACCCGGCAAACATTGGTGAAAGGTACCCGCATCAAGTATCCGGTGGTCAGTTACAGCGTGTAATGACGGCCATGGCGATGTCATCCAGACCGGACCTTATTATTTTTGATGAGCCGACCACAGCACTCGATGTGACCACACAGGTCGAAGTGCTGGCTGCGATGCGTGAAATTGTTGATCAGTATCACACCGCCGCAATATACATCACCCACGATCTCTCAGTCGTGGCGCAAATGGCAGATGAGATCAAAGTGCTGCGCTACGGCGAAGAGGTCGAGCAGGCAGAAACACGATCCATGCTTAGTGCGCCAAAAGAAGAGTATACTAAATCGTTATGGTCAGTCCGCTCTCTGGAAAAGCCGGAGTCTCGTAGCGATGATATTGTTCTGGCGCTAAAAAACATTGATGCGGCGTACGGAAAAACACAAGTGTTGCACGGCATAAATATCGAATTGCCACGTGGTAAAACCGTGGCAGTTGTGGGTGAGTCAGGTTCAGGTAAATCCACCGCGGCAAGAGTGGTTACCGGTTTGCTTCCGCAAAGTCAGGGCACGGTGATGTTCAACGGTGAAGTGTTACCGCCATCCCTGAAAGATCGTTCGCCAGATCAGCTGCGACGTATCCAGATGATTTACCAAATGGCAGACACTGCCATGAATCCGCGTCAGACCGTTGAGAACATCATTGCCAGGCCATTAGAGTTTTTTCACAACATGAAAGGGCGGGAAAAAGAACAGCGGCTACTCGAACTGTTAGCTATGATTGAGCTCGATGAGTCGTTCCTCGATCGCTTGCCGGCTGAACTTTCAGGCGGACAAAAGCAACGTATCTGCATTGCCCGTGCACTGGCAGCGGAGCCCGATGTGATTATTTGCGATGAAGTAACGTCTGCACTTGATCAGATAGTGCAGGAAGGTATATTAAAACTGCTGTTGCGACTGCAGGAAGAGTTCGGCATCAGTTACCTTTTTATTACGCACGACATCGCCACAGTAAAAGCGATCTCCGATGAGATTGTAGTAATGTACCAGGGTAAGGTAGTAGAGCAGGGCTTAAAGAGCCAGATTTTAACTCCACCACATCCGGAATATACAGAACTGTTGTTATCTTCCGTGCCGGAGATGGATCCGGATTGGCTGACAGGGTTACTTGAAGCTCGTGATGGCCGTGCCGGGCTATAGTGCTATTACATTCTTTGTGTGTGTAATGACGATGTAAATTTCAATAGGTAACCAGCTGATAATGGCGGTTGCTTCTCTTAAGTATGATGTAGAGGTAGTAAATTCATGAAGTATTCAGTGCTAAGTCTTATCGCTTTTTCTTTTGTTCTCAGCAATCCTGTTTATTCTATGGATGCACCGGTTTGTGCGAGTGAAAGCAGCGATGTTGATGGTGATGGCTGGGGGTGGGAAAACGACATGTCCTGTGTGGTGTCGATCGAATCTGCAGCTGCTGCGTGTATAGATAGCGACGGAGATGGATACGGTTGGGATGGTACAGCCACCTGTCTTGTCGAAGATGAACCGCTTACAGCAGGTATATGCGTCGATTCTGACGGTGATGGTTATGGCTGGGACGGTGAGAACACCTGTTTTGTATCTGAGCTACCCGCAATAGAGCTACCCGCAATAGAGCAGCCCGTTGCTCCGGCACTCCCGACGGCTTGTGTAGACACTGACCCTGTGAATGACACTTGGGGTTGGAATGGTGTGACGTCTTGCCGCGTACTACCAGTGTTGGTTGGCGGGGATACAAGTGCGATAGCCGGCGTCTGGGATGCTTCAGATGAGTACGGCGAAGAATATACTGTGATAACAGCGAATGGGCTGATAGGCGGTATCTACTCGAGCTTCGCAGCAGATGGTTCAAAGTGTTATGAAGTGTTTGATGGTTCCCCGACAGAGACTGATACCACAGTGATAACTCCTTTAGGTGGTAATAGATACCGTTTCGAATACTATGAAATCTATAACAATATGCTAGACACTGGTTCACTTGACTACACCATTTACGTCACCGCAGAAAATGTACTTCACATCGAAGGAACAGATGGCGAGGAATCTATTGTGCTTGATTT